>NZ_JBFAJC010000069.1:0-54331 GCF_040655075.1 Actinoallomurus sp. NPDC050550
CCGTCATCACCATCGACAGACACGGCCACCACACCTTCGACCTCTACTTCACCCCACCCGGCCAGCACGAACGCCTCGTCGACCGCGTCATCTACGCCCGAAAGATCAAATGAGCACGGAGCCATCAGTCAGCGCGGTCAGAACAGCGAGGGCGTGAGCATCCACAGCAGCTCGGCGTCCTCGTCCGCCGACGGGTTGCGCCAGCTTCGCTCCTCCCTGCCGGTGAAGGTCAGAGAGTCCCCGGCCCTCAGGCGGAACACCTCGCCGTCGAGGGTGATCTCGAACTCCCCCTTCGTGACGTGGATGAACTGGGCGTCGGAGCGGGTGCGATAGGGCGGGTCCCCGTCCCCTTCGCTGTTCCCGCCCGGCGCCACCGTCGACCGGATGACCTGGATGGTCCGGTTCGCGCGGGGCGTGAGCAGGAAGTCCTGGACCCCGCTTCCGCCGAAGTGCAGCGCGGGCCGGCGATCGGCCGGCACCAGCCCGGACTCTCCGTCGTCGAACAGCTCCCCCACCCGGACACCGAGCACCTCACAGATCCGCAGGAGCGAGGCGACCGAAACGTTGGCCCGGTCCCGCTCGACCTGGGAGAGGAATCCCTTGGTCAGCCCGGTGGCCTGGGCGAGCTGTTCGATCGTCAGCTCCCGCTGCCGTCGCGCGCGCCGCAGCCGGTCTCCGATCCGCGGCCGGGAGCCGGCGCCCGGCCCGGACTCACGGTCGTCGCGCGGATCGGCTCCGTCGGTCATCATCGGCCCCAACCTCCGGAGATTCATGTTGGCAAACTTAGTTTTCTCATAGAATACTGGCCTGGTTCTGAGACGCCATGCTCTCGCAGCCGATGGCACCCCCACAGCGCAAGACCACTCGGAAAAGGACGAAGACGTGCTGAAATCGACCCCCGCCCCCGAGGTCCGGATCGAGCCGTGGGCCGAGGGCGACCTCGAGCTGCTCCGGCGGATCAACGCGCCGGAGATGACGGAGCACCTCGGCGGACCGGAGACCGAGGAGCAGGTCCTCCGCCGCCACCAGCGCTACCTGGAGCCGGGAGACGAGGGGTCCGGTGGAATGTTCCGCGTCGTCGTGCTCCCGGAGGGCACGGCCGTCGGCAGCATCGGGTACTGGGAGCGCGAGTGGCGGGACGAGACCGTCTACGAGACGGGCTGGGGCATCCTGCCGGAGTTCGGCGGCCAGGGGCTCGCGACCGCCGCGGGCCGTCTCGTCGTCGAGCGCGCCCGCGCCGAGCGGCGGCACCGGTTCCTGCACGCGTACCCGTCCGTCGACCATCCCGCGTCCAACGCGATCTGCCGGAAGCTCGGCTTCACCCTGCTCGGCCCCTGCGACTTCGAGTACCCGCCGGGGCACCCGATGCGCTGCAACGACTGGCGCCTGGACCTTCGAGCCGAATGATCGAACACGCGTTTGAACGGATGCGTAGACTCGTCCTATGACAGAGGCTTTCCAGGCGTCGCTGCTCGACTACGACGACGAGATCGGCTTCGGTCCGCTCGGCTCGTCGGTGCACCGCACCGTCCTCGACCGTGGGGCCTGGATCGACGTACGCCGGGGCTGGGTGACCGGGGCTGACACGCTCTTCGAGCGGCTCCGCGACACCGTCCCGTGGCACGCCGAACGGCGGCACATGTACGACCGCGTCGTCGACGTACCCCGCCTGCTGAAGTTCTACGAAGAAGGCGAGCCGCTGCCCGACCCGGCGCTCGACGAGGCGAAGCGCGCACTCGACGCGCGCTACACCGCCGAACTCGGCGAGCCGTTCCGCACCGCCGGACTGTGCTTCTACCGCGACGGCCGCGACAGCGTCGCCTGGCACGGCGACACGATCGGGCGCGGCAGCACGCACGACACCATGGTGGCGATCATCTCGGTCGGCGCGCCCCGCGCGCTGACGCTCCGCCCTCGTGGCGGCGGCACGACCCTGCGGTACGACCTCGGTCACGGTGACCTCATCGTCATGGGCGGCAGCTGCCAGCGCACGTGGGAGCACGCCGTCCCAAAAACCGCCCGGCCCTGCGGGCCCCGCATCAGCATCCAGTTCCGCCCGCGCGGCGTCCGCTGACGCCCGGCCCGCCACGGCACGGCACGTACGGTGCCCGGTGGCTGCGGCACGGCGCCGACGCCCGTACGGCGGCTGCGGCGCGGCATCGACGCCCGCCCCGGCGCCCGGCGACAGCGGGGCAGCGCCGACACCCGTCCGGCGGCTGCGGCGGCGCGGCATCGACGCCCGAACAGCGCCCGGCGACAGCGGCGTGGCGCCGACGCCCGCCCCGGCGTCCTGCTGACCGCCCCGTGGCACCGATACTCACCGTGCGGCGTCTCACTGACGGCATGCGGCGCCGACGCCCGTACGGTGGTCGTCGGCGTGCGCTGCGAATAGGTGGGCGAAAGCGGGAGATACTCGCGGTGTCCGCGACCCCTCGGAGGAGCAATGGCCTGGCTGGGCGCTCTCGCCCTCTTCGTCGGCGCGATCCTGACGTTCGCCGTCGGCGGTGACGTCGGGACTCTCGACGTTCGCACGGTCGGCATCGTCGGTATGGCCGTCGGCGGCGTCCTGCTCGTCGTCGGCATCGTGCGGCTGCGCCGTACCCCCCGGCCGACGGGAGCACGGTCTTCCTCCGGGGTGGTCCGGGACGGCATGCAGGCGCGGGTGCAGGAGCAGATGTACCGGACGAGCAAAGGCAAGATCATCGCGATGATCGCCGTCGTCATCTACATCCTCTCCCCCGTCGACCTGATCCCGGACGTGTTCCTGCCCGTCGGCATCATCGACGACGGCACGGCGTTCGCGTGGCTGCTGTTCGCGATCGGCCAGGAGGTCACCCGGAAGCGCCGCAGCGCCCTGGCGGCCCGTGAGCGATGACCGCGCGCCGGACGAGCCCACGGCACCCGAGACGCCGCAGCACGTCGCCGGCCCGTGAACGATCACAGGGCACCCGATGAACCCGCGGCACCCGAAATGCCATAGCGCCTCGTCAGCCCGTGAGCGATGACCGCGCGTCCGGTGAACCCGCGCGGTACCGGCCGGGGGCGGTCGTGAACTCCCGCTTGAACGCCCTGGCGAAGGCGAACTCCGAGGTGTAGCCGGTGCGTTCCGCCACGGAGCGCAGCGGCAGGTCGGTGTCGCGGAGGAGCCGCGCCGCGATCGTCATCCGCCACCACGTGAGGTAGGCCAGCGGCGGCGAGCCGACCATGGCCGTGAAGCGCCGAGCGAAGGCCGCCCGCGACAGCCCGGCCTCGGCGGCGAGCGACTCGACCGTCCACGGCCGGGCGGGGTCCTCGTGGACGGCGCGCAGCGCGCCCGCGACGGCCGGGTCGCGTAGCGCGGCGCCCCAGCCGGCCGTCACCTCATCGGGCTGGTCCTCGTAGTAGGCGCGAAGGATGTACAGCAGGAGCAGGTCCAGCAGCCCGGACAGCGCGGCGTCCCCGCCGGGACGGGGACGGGCGCCGATCTCATGGCCGAGCAGGTCGATCGCGGCGCGCAGCGCGGGATGCCGGCCGACGCGGGCGGGCAGGTGAACGACGTCGGGCAGTTCCGTCAGCAGCGGATGGGCCCGCGAGTGGTCGAGGCGGTACGCGCCGCACAGCATCTCGGTCCGGACGCCCGATCCACCGCTCGCGGTCCGGACGCCCGATCCGTCAACCGCGGTCCGGACGCCCGACCCGTCAACCGCGGTCCGCGCGCCGGAACCGTCGCCCGCGTCGACGCCCAGGGAGAGGCCGTCGCCGCCGAGCGGCAGGTCGTCGTACGTTAGGCGGACGTCGGCCAGGCGCCGTGACGGGGTGTCGGCGATCCCGTGGCCGAGCTCGCGCGGCAGGAAGACCACGTCGCCGACGTTCAGCGCGACGGGCTCGCCGCGGGCCGGGATCAGCCAGCAGGAGCCCTGCAGCATCACGTGGAACCCGGCGCCCTCCTGCGGCTGGAACCTGATCCCCCACGGGGCGCACAGCCGGGTTCGCGACGAGTGCGGCCGGCCCGTACGCATCACCGCGACCGCGTCGCTCAGCACGTCCATGCACCAACCGTACGGCCTACGACGGCCGAGCGAGACGATCGGACATGGAGCGCGGACGAACGGGCATGGGATCGGCCGCTCGCGATTCCTACGGTGATTACCGGGTGAGGTCGCGGACGTGCCGCGATCCGCCCGAGACCTTCAGGGAGAACGAGATGAGGATCGCCGTCTACGGGGCCAGCGGATTCACCGGTCGGCTCGCGGTCGCCGAGGTACACCGCCGGGGCATGACGCCCGTCCTGGTCGGCCGGAACGAGGAACGCCTGCGCAAAGCCGCCGTGGAGGCCGGAGGTGGGGACGTCCGCGTCGCGGGCCTGGATGACCCCGCGGCATTGGCCGACGCGTTCGGCGACTGCGACGCGGTGGTCAACTGCGCGGGGCCGTTCACGTCACGGGGCGAACCCGTGGTGCGCGCCGCCATCGCGGCGGGCCGGCACTATGTCGACACCACCGGCGAGCAGCGGTACATCGACCGGATCCTGTCGACGTACGACGCCGACGCCGAACGCGCCGGAGTCGCGGTCGTTCCCGCACTCGCCGACGACGGCGGCCCCGGCGACCTGATCGCGCACCTGACGGCCGAGCGGGTCTCGCCGGTCGAGGAACTGCTCATCGCGGACATGCGGCGTCCCGGTGGGGCCTCGCGCGGGACCGCGCGAACGATGGCGGAGGTGTTCGCCGAAGGGCCGGTCGACTACGTCGACGGCGCCTGGGTCCCGGCCGACGATGCCGCGCCCGCGTCGCTCGTCGTACCCGGCGCGGACGAGGAGGTGCCGGTCACGCCGTTCCCGCTGCCGGGGGTCGCCACCGTGCCGCGCCACGTGCGGGCGCGCCGCGTCCGGAGTGTCGTGGCGGCCGAGGTGGCCGCGATGTTCCTGGCGCTGACGCCGGACGTCGTGGAGAGCATCCCGGAGACACCGGACGAGGAGGCCCGCATTGCCGCCCGGTGGCTCATGGTCGCCCAGGCCGAGGACGGCCGGGGCGGCCGGGCGCGTGGCTGGGTCACCGGCCCCGACCCGTACGGGCTCACCGCGGTGATCGCCGTGGAAGGGGCGCGGCGGCTCGCCTCCGGCGAGGGCCGGGCCTCCGGCGAGAGGCGGTCGGGGGCGCTGACCCCGGCGCAGGCGTTCGACCCGGAGGACTTCCTCGGCTTCCTCGCCCCGTACGACGTCACCTGGCAGGTCACCGGCGCCTGATGGTCAGGCGACGACCACCCGGTAGTGGGTGGTCAGCCGCCCCTCGTCGTCCAGGACGTGGAAGGCGAGCGCGGGAGGGAGGTCGTGGTCAACGAGGCCGTCCGTGCCCGTACCCCACGTGCCGGTCTCCCAGGGCAGCCGGACGGTGGAGACGACCCCGGGCGCGACCAGCAGCGGCCGGCCCGCGAACGTCGTCGCCGCCGGGGTGTGGGCGTGGCCGCACAGGACGGCGACGACGTTCGGGTGACGGGCGATGAGCCCGGCGAGCCGGTCCTCGCCGAACTGCCGGATCGCGTCGACGTACGGGGCGTGCAGGACGACGGGCGGGTGATGGAAGACCACGAACACCGGCGTTCCGGGCGGCGTGTCGGCGAGCACCCCCTCCAGCCAGGTCAGGGTCTCCTCGTCGAGACGGCCGTCGTCCCGCCCCGGGATCGAGGAGTCGCACATCGCGAACACCGCCCCCGCAACGCGATGCGCCTGGTTGATGGGCCCGGGGCCGGCCGGCGCGTCGAGCAGCACCTGCCGGTACGGGGCGCGGACGTCATGGTTGCCCGGGCAGGTCAGCACCGGGTGCCGCGAAGCCAGGACCGTGCGCGCCTCCTCGTACTCGGTGGCCAGGCCGTGGTCGGCGATGTCCCCGGTGACCAGCACGGCGTCGAGGTCGTACGGCAGCCGGTCGAGGTAGGCCATGACGGCCTCCGTACGCGCGGCGGCGCGCGCCGAGCCGTCGAGGTGGGTGTCGCTGAGGTGCGCGAAGACGATCACAAGGCGACGGTACGGGGGCGCGCGGGAGGCGGGTAAGCGCCACTGCGTGCCGAGAAACGGAAGCCACTTCGCCGCCGCCGTTGCCCGCTGGCGACGACGGCGGCGAGGAGCGGGGTCAGCCGGTGCTAGTCGTGTAGGTCACCGGGGTGTACGCCGGGCCGCAGGAGTTCGGGCAGGACGACGGGAGGGAGAAGGAGTAGACGCGGCCTCCGCCGACCAGCGTGTCGGAGGCGTCCAGGACGCGGATCCGGAAGTCGCGGCCGGCCGTCGCGGTCCCGCCGATGACGTACGCCTGACCCATGTCACTGTCCATCGTCGCGTTCTTCCAGGTGCTCCCGTCGTAGTACTGCACGCCGTGGATCCCGTTCGGCAGGTGCGAGACGGCGATGACCGGCCACCAGACCTGCGCGCCCTGCAGGAACCCGATCTTGATGTCGCCGCTGTAGCCGGGCGCGGAGACGAACTGCCAGCTGATGTGCCGGTTGTTCCAGTGGTTCGGGTACATGTCGCCGACCGGTGCGCCGTTCTTGGCGAACCGGTTCAGCGACGCCTGCGCGAGGTCGAGGTGGTACGGATCGTCGCGGCACCAGGCGTTGCCGTCGGCGCAGCTGTCTCCGACCAGCATCGTCAGCGTCGCGCCGTTGTAGGCGTCGGCGACCCATGAGCCGTTCCGGCAGAACGCCTGGTTCGGCGCTCCGTCGTTGACGCCCGTGCAGTAGTCGCCGATCGTGACCTGGACGTACCGGCCGCAGTTCTGGCCGTTGGCGAAGATCCCCATGCGGGCCGCGTCCGACGCCGCGATCGGGCGGGGATAGCCGTTGTAGTCGTGCGGGGTGTTGAAGACGTTGAGCGCGACGAAGTCCTGGATGTCGAGGTTCGCCTGCGGCAGCCCGCACCCGCCGTACGGAGAGCCGAGCCCGGTGAACCAGGTCGCGTTGCCGGTCACCGGCGACGTCGGGGGCGGCACCGTCGCCGCCCGGACGGTCCCGCCGGGGGCGGCCGGACGGGCCGCGGCGGGCGATCCGGCCGCCACCGGGGACGCGCAGGCGAGCAGCAGCGCGCTCAGGGCGGGCAGCCACCTGCGCAGTCGGGGTCTCGGCATCTCAGCCTCCGTCAGTAGACCGGGTTCCAGCCATCGGAACCGGCCAGGTAGCGGGCGGGCGTGTAGGAGGGCGCCTGGGAGGCGCTCAGCTGCGGCCGGTTGGAGTTGACGGCCGCACCGGCGCCCGTGTTCGCGTACTCGGAGAAGCGCGCGTCCTTCCACGAGAACCCGGACATGTCCGTCCAGGGGTCGCTGCGGATGTGCGCGCCGAGCGTGCACTCGCGGAACAGGACCTGCCCCACCGCGTTGGCGTCGTTGGACGGGTGCCAGGGGCGGCCGAGGTAGACCGACTTGGCGGGGGCGTTGCTCGTCAGCGTCGACTTGTAGAACAGGAAGCCGTAGGGGTTGGCCTTGTTCGTGGCCGCCGCGGTGACGTACCCGTTGTTGCTCGACGAGCCGCGGCTCAGCGAGTGGATCTCCGACCGGTCGAACACCGCGGTCCCTCGGCCGAAGATGAAGTCGACGTCACCCTCGATGTAGGACGCGCGGATGTACGAGCGGCCGACCGTGCTCGTGCTCGCCGTCCACAGCAGCAGCGTGTCCTGGTTCGCGAGGACGCGCACGTTGTCCAGGACGGCCCGGTCGGCGTTGAGGTCCAGGGCCACCGCCTGCGAGCTGCCGTTCTTCGCCTCGTCGTAGTCGTTGGAGAACGTCAGGTTCGTGGCTTTGAAGTCGTTCGCGGACACGGACACCGTCGCGCTGCCCTGCGTCCCGTACTGGCTCGCCGCGTGGTTCTCGACGATGACGACCTGATCCCTGCTCGACCCGAGGCCCTTGAGGGTGACGTGGGTCTTGGCGGACGGGACCGAGACGGTGCCCCGGTACGTCCCCGGCTTGATGTCGATCTCATAGCCGGAGCCGTTGGACGGGGCGGCGTTCACGGCGGCCTGGACGGTGGTGTAGTTCCCGCTGCCGTCCTGGGCCACGGTGACGACCGTGGCCGCCGACGCCGGGCCGCCGAGCGCGACGAGCGTCATCGACGCCAGTGACACCGCGACGGCCGAACCGACTCGTCGTTCGCCGGACATCGCACCTCCTGAAGGGTCTCCCGATCAGGAGCAGGTTCCGCCGCAGCGGATCACGCGTCAAAGCCGTGGCACGCGCCGGGCCCGGCGGTCTCGATCGCGGTGCGCGCCCGCGCTGGTCACCGGTCCGCCGGCCGGCCGGGAGGCGGCCGATCCCCGCTGAAAGTTTCACCGGCGCCGGGTGCGGCGGTCAGCGCGGTGAAGGACTCGACGAACGAGGTCAGCAGCCGGGCGAACGTGGCGCGGTCGTCGTCCGGCCAGTCGGCCATCGCCCGCGCGAACGTCTCCTGCCGGAACCGATGCATCCGATCGAGCTGCTCCCGGGCGCGGTCGGTGAGCGCGACGGGCGTGCGGCGGCCATCGCGCTGGTCGGCCTGGCGGACGAGCAGGCCGGCGTCGACGGCGCGCGCCACCAGACGGCTCGCCCTCGGCTGGTCGACGTCGAGCGCCGCGGCCACCTCGGTGACCGTGCAGGGCCGTCCCATCCCCTCGATGGCGTCGAGGACGCCGAAGACGGTCGGGTCGAAGGTGACGCCTTCGAGATCCCGCCCGAGCCTGCTCATCGCGCGGCGCGTCTGGCTGCGGCGGATGGCGACCATGGCGCGCTCCACCGCTGTTAGGGCCTCTCGTTGCCGTATCGGATCCATGGATGCTAGCTTACAAATACATGCACTTTTACATGGAAGTGAGGCATCGATGCAGCAGCGTCCCGACGTACGACAGACCCGCCCGTTCGGCTACTGGGTGAAGCACATCGACCAGCGCGTCGAGGAGATGGGCCGCCGCGTGCTCGCCGAGGAAGGGCTGAACCGGCGGTTCTGGCAGGTGCTCAACACCATCGCCTCCGGCCCGATCGGCCCGGAGCGACTGGACCAGGCCATGGCGCCGTTCATCTCCGACGACGAGCCCACGATGCGGCCGTACGTGGACGAACTCGCCGACCGCGGCTGGGTCCGGACCGACGAGGGCGACCTCACGCTCACCGACACCGGCCGGGACGCGTACGCCCGCGTGGCGACGCGGATGCACGCCGCCCGCGCCCGCGTCGTCGACGGCCTGTCGAACGACGACTACGACACCCTGATGAGCCTCCTGGAGCGGATCGCCGGCAACCTCGACGCCGAAGTCGCCGCCTGATCGCATACGCGGTGATTCTTACGGAATGCGGACGGCTCGCCGCCGTCCCCGTTCCGGCCGCCCCGCCGTGGTTACCGTGCGGGCATGCGCGTGCTCGTGACCGGCTCTGCCGGGTTCATCGGATCCCACATCGTCGAGGCCCTCCAGGAGCACGGCCACGAGGTGCGTCCGCTCGACCTGCGGTCGGGTGAGGACGTACGGGACGCCGCGACCGTCGAGCGATGCCTCATCGGCGCCGACGCGGTCTGCCATCAGGCGGCCAAGGTCGGCCTGGGCGTCGACGTCTCCGACCTGCCCGCCTACGCCTCGACGAACGTGCTCGGCACGGCCGTCCTGCTCGCCGGCATGGCCGGGGCTGGCGTACGGCGGCTCGTGCTGGCGTCGTCGATGGTGGTCTACGGCGAGGGCGCGTACGACTGCGCCGGGCACGGGCGGGTGCGGCCCGGCCCCCGGGAGGAGGCCGACCTCTCCGCGGGCCGGTTCGAACCCCGCTGCCCGCTGTGCGGCGCGGCGCTGATGCCGGGCACCGTCGGCGAGGACGCATCCGTCGACCCCCGCAACGCGTACGCCGATTCCAAGCTCGCCCAGGAGCACCTCGCCGCGTCCTGGGCCCGCGCGACCGGCGGGAGCGTCGTGGCGCTGCGCTACCACAACGTGTACGGGCCGCGGATGCCGCGCGACACCCCGTACGCGGGCGTCGCCGCCATCTTCCGCTCCAGCCTCGAACACGGAGAGCCGCCCCGCGTCTTCGAGGACGGCGGGCAGCGCCGCGACTTCGTCCACGTACGGGACGTCGCCCGCGCCAACGTCCTGGCCCTGGAGTCGCCGGCGTCATCGCCCGGCGCACTGCGGGCGTACAACATCGCGAGCGGCGAGCCGCGCACGGTCGGCGAGATGGCGGTCGCCCTCGCCAAGGTGTACGGCGGGCCCGATCCCGTGGTGACCGGCCAGTACCGGCTGGGCGACGTCCGCCACATCGTCGCCTCCCCCGACCGCGCCCGTACGGAGCTCGGCTTCCGGGCCGCCGTCCCCTTCGATGAGGGCATGGCCGAGTTCGCCACACGGCCCTGAGCCTGAGCCCCGTCGACGCCGACGGGCCGACGCGGGCGAGCGCCTCCGACCGGCCGGCGCGGGCGGGCCGGAGACGGTCTCGCTGCGGACGCGCCGACGTCGACGGGCCCGCGCGAACGGCCGGGCACAACATCAGCCGGCCTGGTGACGGGTGGTTCGCCCCACCGGGTGCCGATCGCCAGGCAGGTCACACCGGCTCCTCCACCGCGCTCGCGCTGCCGACGGTCAGCGACGTGGCGGCCCGGCGGCGCAGCAGGACGATGCTCGTGCCGAGGAGCCAGAGCATGCCCGAGAACCGGCCGATCGGGATGAGCGGAGAGGGGGCCTTCCCCAGCAGAGACAGCATCGACAATGCCGAGATGACGGCCACCACGATGCCGATCCAGCACAGCCAGCCGGGCAGGAGGCGGGTCGTGCGGGCCGCGACCGCGACCGCGCCGAAGAGCAGACCGGTCGTGGCGACCTGGGGTCCCGCACCGGTGATGAAGGTCAGGTCCATGACGGCCCGATAGACGTGCAGGGCCGAGCCGGTGCCGGGCCGGTTCAGGACCCACTGCGCGCAGGCGGACAGCAGCAGGAGGGCCGCGGCGACGGTTCCCGCGGTGCGGGCCGCGCCCGCCTGCGGGCTCCGCGGATCGATCCTGCGGAGGTGATCGGGAACACAGGCGGCGAAGAGCAGAAGCGCCAGTGCGCTCATGGCCTGACAGAACGCGGCCACCGGTAGGACGCCCCGTGGGGCGGAGGACAGGAAGTGCGCCACTTCGGCGTCGGTGGAGTACGGCGTGATGATCCCGGCACCGCCCTGCTGCCCGAGGATTCCGGGCAGCGCCAGGGAGGCGAGGAAGAACAGCACGTGGCACAGTCCGCTGAGGGCACCGGTCCAGGGACGCGACGCATCATGACGGCTCGATGAATTCGGCATGCCCCACAAGGTCGCCGCGTTCTCCGGCGAAGTCGTCACCTGGCCGGAGACACCGCCCGTACGCCGCGGGACGTACGCCCCGCCCGGTGCGACGGTACCGGCCATGTCCTGCGCGGCCGGCACGTTCCCCGGCCCCGCCCTTCGCCTGCGCGGATCTCCGTGTGCCCGGCGCGCGACCGGGCCCGGCGGTCCCAGCACGCCCCCGCGAGAGGTAGGCCGGAATACGCCCCGCGTACGACGCCCCGGCGGGGCCCGACCGGTGAGCGTTGGCCCATGCAAAGATCCGTCTTCCGCATCCTGTGTGGTGCCGTTCTGGCCGCCGGAGCGCTCACGGCCATACCGATCGGCTCTTCGAACGCGGACGAGGCGACTGTCCGCGTTTCCGGTGGTCTGATCCGTGGCACCATCAGTTCCGATCACCGCAGCTATCAGGGGATTCCCTATGCCGCCCCACCGGTCGGTCCACTTCGCTGGCGAGCGCCCCGTCCCGCTCCCGCATGGACCGGCGTACGAGACGCGACCAGGCCCGGCTCGCCGTGCCCGTCGTCGTCCGGTCGGCCCGCGCGGGTCGTCGGCAGCGAGGACTGCCTCTTCCTGAACGTGGAGACGCCCCGCCGCCGGTCCGGAAGACTCCCGGTGATGGTCTTCATCCACGGCGGCGGGTTCACGAGCGGCTCCGGCGCGTTGTACGACCCGACCCGCCTCGTCACCCGGGGATCGGTCATCGCCGTGACGTTCAACTACCGGCTGGGGGCGCTCGGCTTCCTCGACCATCCCGCGTTGGACGATCCGTACGCCGGCAACTTCGGGCTCGCCGATCAGCAGGCCGCGCTTCGATGGGTCCGGCGGAACATCCCGGCGTTCGGCGGCGATTCGGGCAATGTGACGCTGTGGGGTCAGTCCGCCGGTGCGTTCAGCACCTGTGCGCAGCTCGCCGCACCGGGAGCGCGGGGCCTGTTCGCCAAGGCGATCGTGCAGAGCGGCCCCTGCGACAACATGCTGCTCACCTGGGCGGTGGCACGGCGGCGTGGCCTGCGGACGGCCGCGAACCTCGGCTGCCGGGATCCGCATACCGCCGCCGAGTGCCTCCGCGCCAAGCCGTTCCAGGACCTCACCGGCCTCGACGACGACCAGGTCTTCACGGTCCACCGCCGAATCGCGGAGCTGCCATGGCTCCCGGTCACCGGCGCCCCCGTGCTGCCGCTCCAGCCGACGACGGCGATACGCCTCGGCCGCGCCGCGCACATCCCGCTGGTGCTGGGCGGCACCCGGGACGAGATGCGGGCGTTCGTCGCTGCGAGGTACGACGCCGCCGGGCACCCGCTCACGGCGCAGGAGTACCCGGACGCCATCCGCGGGTTGTACGGACCGAGAAAGGCCCGCGCGATCCTCGCCGCCTACCCGCTCGACCATTACGCCACGCCGAGCCTGGCGCTCGCGACGCTCCTGACCGACGACGGCCGCATGCTCGGCGCCTGTTCGCAGGCTGCCACAGACGGCGCTGCGGCCCGACGGTCGCCGGTATTCGCCTATGAGTTCGCCGAACCCACCGACTTCGCGATCGGGGACTTCCCGTTCGGAGCATCCCACGGCTCCGATCTGCCGTACCTCCTTGACGGCGCCTACCAGGGCTCGAACCCCCCACCGCTCACGGGCGGCCGGCGGATCCTCGCGGACCGGCTGATCGGTTATTGGACGCGATTTGCCCGGACCGGCACCCCCGGTCCTCAGTGGCCGAGGTACGGACGGGGGACCGTACTGTCTTTCGGCGCGGACCGCATCGCCCCAGTGGACCTGTCGGCCGAGCATCGATGCGGGTTCTGGAGATCACACCGCTGAGCGGAAACCCTGGGCGGGCTCAGACGTCCGTCCTTCCCGTACGGATGACCCGCACGGGGAGGACAGCGGACAGGTCTCTCTCTTCAGGCCGCATCCGGGAATCAGGCACCCAGGGGGAGGCGGACGATGAAGCGGCAGCCGGGGCCTGCGTTCGAGACGCCGATCTGGCCGGCGTGGGCCTCGACGATGCCGCGGGCGATGGCCAGGCCGAGGCCGGCCCCGCCGCCCGGCGTGCGGGCGGCCTCGCCCCGGAAGGCGACGTCGAACAGGCGCGGCAGGTCCTCGTCCGGGATTCCGCCGCAGGCGTCGGAGACCGCGACGTACGCCATGCCCTCCTCCGCGCCCGCCACGATCTCCACTCCGCCGTCCTCCGGCGTGTGCCGGATCGCGTTCACCACGAGGTTGCGCAGCGCCCGGCCGAGTTCGGCGGCGTCCACCTCCACGGGCAGTGCGCCCTGCGCCTGTCCGCGCAGCCGGACGCCCTTGGCCCGGGCCAGCGGCTCCGTCCCGGCGACCGTCTCCGACACCAGATCCCCGAGCCCGACCCGCTGCCGCGAGAGACGCAGCGCCCCGGCGTGGATCCGGGACAGCTCGAACAGATCGTCCACCATCGCGGTGAGCCGGTCGGTCTCCGCCCGGATCTGTGCGTGGTACTGGCGCACCGTCGCTCGGTCGGCGACCACCTCGTCCTCGAGGGCCTCCGCCATGGCCCGCAGCCCGGCCAGCGGCGTGCGCAGGTCGTGGCTCACCCAGGCGACGAGCTCGCGGCGGCTGCTCTCCAGCGCGCGTTCGCGGGCACGGGCCGCGTCGAGGTTCTCGTAGGCGGTGGACAGTTCGGTACCGAGCTCGGCGAGTTCGGCGGGTAGCCGCCGCTCCGGCAGGCGGAACCGTCCGCTCTCCCCCGCCCGCCGCACGGACACGAGCAGCGAGCGCGTGCCGCCGATCAACCGGTGGCCGAGCAGCAGGGACACCCCGAGCCCGACCAGCCCGCCGATCACGGTGACCGTCAGCGCGACGGACCGGTCATGGTCGCTGATCAGCATCTTCAGCGTGATCGCCACGATGCCGGCGACGGTGGCCAGGACGGTGGCGGCCGAGACGACGGCCAGCAGGGTGGCGATGGAACGCCCGCGCAGGGCGTACAGCGCCGAGACGCCGGCGGCGCCGGCGAGCAGCGCGGCCCCGGCGGCGTACGCCACCACCTCGGCGAACGCGGTGAAAGGAATCATGTGAGTGGCTCGTATCGGTAGCCGACACCCCAGACGGTGAGGATCCGCCGGGGCGCGGTGGGGTCTTCTTCGATTTTTTCTCTCAGGCGGCGGACGTGGACGGTGACCGTCGACGAGTCGCCGAACTCCCAGCCCCAGACCTTCTGGAGCAGGTCCATGCGGGTGAACGCCTGCCGTGGATGACGCATCAGGAACGCCAGCAGGTCGAACTCGCGGGCGGTGAGGGAGATCTCCTCGCCGCCGAGCCGTACCTCGTGGGCGGCGGCGTCCACGGTCAGGTCGCCGTCGGTGATCGTCTCACCGGTCGGGGCGAGTGCGCCGCGCGCCCTGCGCAGGACGGACTTCACGCGCAGGGCCAGCTCACGCGGGCTGAACGGCTTGGTGACATAGTCGTCCGCACCCGTCTCCAGGCCGATGAGGCGGTCGGTCTCCTCGCCCAGCGCGGTCAGCATGACGATCGGCACCGGCCAGCGCTCGCGGAGCCGGCGGCACACCTCCAGACCGTCGATGCCGGGCAGCATGAGGTCGAGGACGACCAGGTCCGGAGGCTGCTCCTCGGCGGCGCGCAGCGCGGCGTGCCCGTCGGCGACACAGACGACCTCGTGCCCGTCGCGTACGAGGTAGCGGGAGACGACGTCGGCGACGGTCGGATCGTCGTCGACCACGAGGACGCGGCCGGTCTCGGATCTCACCATGGCGACCTCGCCAGGGCCTGGATCACGAGGGCGGTGGCCACCTGCGCGAGGAGCAGCGTACGGGTCGGCGGGCGGGCGACGGCGGGCGCGATCGTCGTCCAAGCGGCGTACGGGATCCAGATCCGCTCCACCTCGCCACGCGTGACCCCGGACAGGTCGAGGGCGATCATCCCGACGAGCGCGGCGGCGACCGGCCACCCCAGCCTCCCGGTCCACGCGGGAACGCCGGCTCTCTCGACGGCAACGGACCCACGACCCGCCCCACGCCACCGGCTCCTGGCGAGCGCGGCCGCGTGTCCGAGCACGGTCGGCAGCGCCATGGCGGTCGCGGGACCGATCAGCAGCGCCAGCACGGACAGGTCACCGACGAGGAAGTACGCGTACGGCCGGGCGCGCGCTCCGCCGCCCGCCGCCCAGGCCGTGTGCGTCCCGGCGACGCCCGCGAACCAGGAGAACCCGGCGAACGTGAACGCGGCGGGCACGACCACGCACCCCGCGGCCAGCGCGCCGAGAACCGCCCGGGGCGGCCGCGTCAGGACGAGGACGGCGAGCGGCAGCGCGAACATCGGCAGCAGCCCGTAGCTCAGGTACGGCAGGGAGCCGAACAGCAGCCCGCCCGCGAACGCGCACCCGACCGCTTCGAATCCGTCCGGAGCGGGCCGCGTGGCGGCGACCGTGACCAGGGCCACCGCCCAGGCCGCGACGCCGAGGAAGAAGGCGTCCATGCTGGTGGCGACCCAGAGCGCGGTGGGCGCGAGGACGACGAACGGCACCGCCCGGCGGGCCGCGTCGGCGCCGGCCAGCCTCCGTACGGTGACCGCGATCGCGGCCGAGGCGGAGCTTCCGGCGGTGATCACCAAGGCCGCGGCCCAGCCCGCGTCGCGCAGCCCCGCCCGCTGGAGCGCCCACAGGATCAGGGTCGGCAGGGGCGGATGGCCCTTCACGTGCGTCGGGTACGCCTGCATCGCCGCCGCGAACCCGCGGAGCCAGCGCAGCGGATGATCGCCGATCGCGGGCAGGCCCGCGAGGTACTCGGTCGGGGCGGTCAGCGGGCGGGCGAGGCCGTCCGGCAGTTGGAGGGCGACGGCCCACAGCGCCGATCCGAGCCACGCGGTCAGCAGCACCATCCCCCACGACAGCCGCCGGGCCGCGACCGGCAGGACCGCGACCGCGACCAACCCCACGGCCACCGCGGGCAGCAGTGGGCCGATCAGCAGCCGGGGCTCCGCGTGCAACGGCGGGAACCGGTCCACCGGGAGATGCCCAGTGCCCCGGAGAATCGCGCCGACCCCGAACCCGACCACGATGATCGCGCCCCACACCACGATCGCCGCACGGTGGTGCGCGAACGGGCGGCCGGGGAACCGTCCGGCCGCCCGGCCCGGCTCGTCCAAGAGGCCGGAGGAACGCTCTTCGCCGCCGGGCGACGTCACCGGCCCGCTGAAGCTGATCACATCTTCACAGTAGGGCTGACCAGTAGGGATGCGCCGTACACGTCATCACTCCGTAAGGGTTGGCCACGAATGTTCCGGCCCGGCGTCCGCCTGAACGCACCAGGACGCCGAGGTTGATCACGAGCGGATCCGCGACGGATCCCCGTCATCACTCCGTAAGGGTCGATCACCGAGGTCCGGGCGTAGCGTCGCCAACATGATCGACGTCGTACTGCCCTGCCTCGACGAGGCAGCCGCGCTGCCGTGGGTACTGGCGAGGATGCCCGAGGGTTATCGCCCGATCGTGGTCGACAACGGGTCCACCGACGGCTCGGCGGAGGTCGCCGCCGAGCACGGCGCGCTGGTCGTCCCCGAGCCGCGTCGTGGGTTCGGCGCCGCCTGCCACGCCGGGCTGCTCGCCGCGAGCGCCGAGATCGTCTGCTTCATGGACGCGGACGCTTCCCTCGACCCGGCCGACCTGCCCAAGGTCGTCGGTCTCCTCGCGGGTGACGACGGCGCGCCGCCGGACGGCACCGCCGTCCGCACGGACGCTCCCGGCAGCGGGTCGTGGGACAGGGCCACCATGAGCACGAACGCTCCCGACCGCGCATCCGGGGCCGCTCTCGCGCTCGGCCGGCGGCGTCCGGTGTCGCTCCGTGCCTGGCCGCCGCATGCCCGGCTCGGCAACGCCGTGATCGCGCGCCGCGCCGGTCTGCGCGACCTCGGACCGATGCGGGCGGCGCGGCGGGCGCGCCTGCTCGACCTGGGCCTGACCGACCGGCGGTCCGGATACCCGCTGGAGATGGTGCTGCGAGCCCGCGCCGCAGGGTGGCGCATCGCCGAGACGGACGTCGCCTACCACCCGCGGACCGGCCGTTCCAAGGTCACCGGCACCGTACGGGGAACGCTGCGGGCGATCCAGGACATGCGACGCGTGCTGGAGACGGTATGACGACCCTTGAGGTGGAAGACGACCTGACCGCAGGCGGGTCGGCGACGCTGCTGGTCATCGCCAAGGAACCGGTGCCCGGCCGGGTCAAGACGCGACTCACACCGCCGTACACGCCGGAACAGGCGGCCTCGCTGGCGGAGGCCGCGCTGGCCGACACTCTCGCCGCCGTCGCCGCGACCCCGGCGGCGCGGCGCGTGCTGGTCCTCGCCGGGCGTCCGGGGCCGTGGCTGCCGGAGGGGTTCGAGGTGATCCCGCAGCGCGGCGGTGGCCTCGACGAGAGGCTCGCGAACGCCTTCGCCGACGCCGATGGCGCCGCGGTCCTGGTCGGCATGGACACGCCCCAGGTCACTCCCGCCGCGCTCACCCGAGCGGCACGGTGTCTGGAGGACGGGGACGCCGTCTTCGGACCGGCCGCCGATGGCGGCTTCTGGCTGATCGGCCTGCGCGAGCCCGATCCCCGGCTGTTCCTCGGCGTGCCGATGTCCCGCCCGGACACGGGGGCGCACCAGCGCGCCCGGCTGCGCGGCATGCGCGTCACCACGCTCGACACGCTGACCGACGTGGACACCGCCGCCGACGCCGTACGAGTAGCGGCACAGGCCCCGGGAACACGCTTCGCGGCCACGCTTACCGCCCTGGCCGTACCGAGTCCGGGGCGCGGCCGGCCGTCCACATCTCCTTCCGGCCGGGACGACCGGAAGGATGGGCGGATCCCGGCTCCCGTGAGCTCCGCGGCACCGTCGCCTCGTCCGAGGGAGGAGGCCGCGCGATGATCGGCGGGTTGTACGAGGGCTCGCTCGCCGGGCTCGGGGCGGTGGAGATCGAGCACGCCGACGGGCGGCGGGAGCGACTGCCGGTGGACCAGTGGTGCGACGGGCGGCCGGGCGACGACGCGCTGCTGGACCGCTGCGCCGGGCCGACGCTCGACGTGGGGTCCGGTCCCGGGCGGCTCACCGTCGCGCTCGCCGAGCGTGGCCTGCCGGCACTGGGCATCGACGTCACTCCGTACGCCGTGGAGATGACGCGCGCGGCGGGCGGGCTGGCCCTGGTCCGCGACGTGTTCGATCACGTCCCGGGTGCCGGGCGCTGGGAGACGGTGCTGCTGGCCGACGGCAACATCGGCATCGGCGGCGACCCGGTGGTGCTGCTGCACCGTGTCGAGGCGCTGCTACATCGGGGCGGCCGGGCCGTCGTCGAGTTGCATTCGGTGACGCGCACCGAGTGGATACGGCTGCGCGACGGGCGGCGGGCGAGCGGCTGGTTCCGCTGGGCGCACGTCGGCCGGGACGCGATCGGCGGGTACGCGGAGCAGGCCGGGCTGCGTGTCGCCGAGGTCTGGACGGAGGCCGAGCGATGGTTCGCGGACCTCGCCCCGACCGGCTGATCGGCGCGTTCCGCCGGTTCGCCGCGTTCCGCCGGTTCGGCACGTTCCCGCGGTTGGGCACGTTCCCGCGGTTGGGCAAGTTCCCGCGGTTCGCCGCGTTCCGCGAGTTTGGCGCGATCCGGCGACTCGGCGCGTCCCCGCGGTTCGGCGCGTTCCGGCGGTTCGGCGGGCGGGCCGGCGATGAGCGTACCGCCGCGTGGCTCGGTATCGGGCTCGGTGTGAGCTTCACCGTGGCGTTCGTCACCGGCCTGATCAGTCACTTCATGCAGCACCCGCCGGGATGGGCGGTCTGGCCGTCCCGGCCGGTCGGCCTCTACCGGCTCACGCAGGGCCTGCACGTGATCGGCGGCCTGGCCACGATTCCGCTGCTGCTCGCCAAGCTTTGGACGGTCTATCCGAAGCTGTGGCAGTGGCCGCCGGTGCGCTCGGCCGGGCACGCGGTCGAACGGGCGCTGGTCCTCCCGTTGGTCGCCGGCGCGCTGTTCCAGCTGGTGACCGGGCTGTTCAACATCGCGTACTTCTACCCGTTCCCGTTCTTCTTCCCGGCGGCACACTACTGGACGGCCTACATCGTCTACGGTGCGCTCCTCATCCACGTCGCGAACCAGTGGGCCAAGGTGCGGGGCCTGTGGGGCACCAAGGCGCCGGCCGCCCGCCCGGTGGGGCCGTCCCGCCGGGGCTTTCTCGCCACCGTCGCGGGCGCGTGCGGCCTGGTCGGGCTGGTGACCGTCGGGGAGACGTTCACGCCGCTCGGCGGGCTGGCGCTGCTGGCCCCGCGCCGGCCGGGGGTGGGACCGCAACGCCTGCCGGTGAACAAGACCGCGGCGGCTGCCGGCGTCACCCGGGATCCGGCCTGGCGGCTCGCCGTCACCGGTGACGTGACGCGCGAACTGTCCCTCTCCCTCGCCGACCTGCGGGCCATGCCCCGCCACGTCGTACGGCTGCCGATCGCGTGTGTCGAGGGCTGGAGCGCGGAGGCGACCTGGGCGGGCGTCCGGCTCCGTGACGTCCTCCACGCGGCGGGCGTCGACGTGGACGCCCGTGTCCGGGTGGAGTCGCTGGAGGCGCGCGGGCGATACCGGACCTCGGAGGTGGACCCGCCGCACTGGCACGACGAGCTCACGCTCCTCGCGCTGGATCTGAACGGCGAGCCGCTGTCGCTCGATCACGGGTACCCGTGCCGCCTGATCGCGCCCGACCGTCCCGGTGTGATGCAGACCAAGTGGATCGCCCGGCTGGTGGTGAGCCGGTCATGAAGGGCCGTCTCGTCGTCTACGGCCTCGGCGCGGCGCTGATCGGCGTCGGCGGCGTCGGGCTGCTCGCCGACGCCGCCGACACGCACCCGGCGGGCTGGCTCGTCTGGTTCGCGGGGGCGGCCCTCGCCCATGACCTGCTGCTGGCCCCGCTGCTCCTCGCGGTGGCGGCGCTGACGGGACGGATCCCCGGGCCGTACCGTGGGCCCGTCCGGATATCGCTGGTCCTCGCGGGCTCGGTCTCGGCCGTGGCGCTGCCGATGGTCCTCGGGCTCGGCCGCCAGGCCGGTAATCCCTCGCGACTGCCCCAGGCGTACGGCGTCCACCTGGCCGTCGTCGTGGGCGTGATCGGCCTGGCGGGCGCCGTCGCCACGGTGGTCCGGCTCAGACGAGGACGCTCCCGCCGTCCACGGTGAGGACGGTTCCGGTGGCGAAGGGCTCCGTCATGAGGAACACGTACGCCCGGGCGATGTCCTCGACCTCGCCGACCCGCCCGGCCGGAATCGCGCCGCCGATCTCGGCGTACATCCGCTCGCGGTCCGCCTCGCCCATCGCGGACCACAGCGGGGACCGTACGACGCCGGGCGACACGACGTTCACCCTGATCGGTGCCAGCTCGACGGCCAGGGCCTTGGTCAGCGCCTCCATGGCACCGCAGATGCTCGCCGCGACCGCCCAGCCGGGGCCCGGCCGGTCCTTCGCGACGCCGGTGGTGAGAGTGATCGAACCGTCCTTGCGCAGGTGCGGCACCGCGGCGCGGACCGCCGTCAGGGCGCCGAAGTAGCGCAGCGTGAAGAAGTGCCGGGCCGCGTCCAGGTCGAGTGTGTCCAGTGGCATCAGCGTCATCGGCTCACCGGCGGTGTACACCAGGTGGTCGAACTCGCCGAGCTCGTCGAACAGCGCGGCCACCGCCCGCGTGTCGGCGAGGTCGACGACGCGGCCGTCGGAGCCGCCCGGCAGCCGGGTGAGCGCGCGATCGACGCTGCTCTGCCTGCTGGAGGCGACGGTGACCACGGCGCCCTGCCGGGCGGCCGCCTCCGCGGTGGCCAGTCCGATGCCCGAAGTGCCGCCGAGCACGACGACGCGTTGACCCTGCAGATCCATGATGCGGTCCTTCGCAGACGGGATTGCCGACCCCTCCACGATGTCGCCGGGCGACCCTCGGCGTCCAAGACCTCCTGCCACCCCTGTAATACCCTGGAGGTATCAGAGGGTCGAGGAGGCGCTGGTGGACGTCGATCTGCGGAAGCTGCGTTACTTCGTCGCCGTTGCCGAACGGCTGCACTTCGGGCGGGCGGCCGAGGCCCTGCACATCGCGCAGCCCGTGCTGTCCCGCCAGATCAGGGCGCTCGAGGAGGAGCTGAAGGCCCAGCTGTTCGTGCGCAGCAAGCGGGCCACCGAGCTCACCCCCGCGGGCGAGCAGCTGCTCGCGGACGCCCGCCCCCTGCTGGCCTCGGCGGAGGCGCTGCGCCGCCGTGTCGCGCGCGCCGCCCGCGGCACCGACGCCTTCGTCGTCGGATTCATGCCCGGGCTGATCGTCACTCCGGCGGTCCGGGCGCTGCGCGAGCGCCATCTCGGGCTGACCGTGGAGGTCGTGCGCACGACCTGGGACGACCAGATCGAGGTCATCCGCGACGGCCGGGTCGACATCGGGTACGTGCGCCTGCCGGTCGACCAACGTGGGCTGCGCATCCGGCCGCTGCTCACCGAGCCGCGCGTCGCCGTACTGCCCGCCGACCACCGCCTCGCGGGCAAGGACGTCATCGGCATCGCCGACCTCGCCGACGAGCACCTTCTCCAGGACCCCGACGCCGTTCCCGAGTGGCGTGACCTCGCCACCGAACTCCGGCGTCCGGGAGGGCGGCGCCCGGAGCCGACGTTCCACGCCGTAGAGGAGAAGCTCGAACACGTGGCCGCGGGCCACGGCGTCGTCGTCCTGCCGCTGTCGGTGGTGACCTTCTACACCCGGCCGGACGTCACGTACGTTCCGATCGCCGACATCCCGCCGAACCAGGTCTGCCTGGCCTGGGACAGCGCCCGCCGGAACCCGCTGATCGCCGAGTTCGCCGCCATCGCGGCGGACGCGCAGGGCGGTACCGACCCGTCGCCGGAGCCGTGGGGCGGCGCCGCCACGTCGCCAGGGCCGTGAGGCAGTGCCGACCCGTCGCCGGAGCCATGAGGCGGCGCCGGCCCGGACCGCCGGCCGCACGCGATCGTCCGCAGGCCGAGCGTGTACCGCCGGCCTGCGGGGCGGCATCGGCCCTGGCCGGGCCGTCGCCCCGCTGACGAGGCCGGGTCAGTGGAACTGCGGGACGATCAGATAGATGCCATAGCCGACGATCACCGCGCAGGCGAGGAAGCACAGGCCCGCCGCCGCTGTCGCCAACGTCGTGTTGTCTCCCCGGCCGTGGTGGGCACCCTCGGGCGAGCGTGCCGACCACGCGAGGATGCCGACCGCGAAGATCACTACGATCGCCACTCCGACGGCGAAGGAGACCGCGGCCACCTCGCCGAGGGCGTTCCACTTGATGTCCATCGACGTACTCCCTCTCAGGCGGCGGAGGCCTGCGGAGGCGGCAGGACCGTCGTCGTCCGCTGCTCGTTCACGTTGCCGGCGTGCACCGGGTTCCGCCGGGAGATCGCGTAGATCGCGACCGCCACGGCGACCGCGGCTATGAAGACCACCGAGATTCCCACGGTGCCCTGCTCGGCCACCGCCGCGGCGACCCCGCCGACCGCCGCCGCGGCGGGCAGCGTGAACACCCACGCCAGCACCATCCGGCCCGCGACGCTCCAGCGCACCTCCGCGAGCCGGCGGCCGACCCCCGCACCGAGGATCGCGCCGGAGCAGACCTGCGTCGTGGACAGCGCGAACCCGAGGTGGGACGAGGCCAGGATGACGGTGGTGGCCGAGGTCTCGGCCGCGAAGCCCTGCGGCGACTCGATGTCGGTGAGTCCCTTGCCCATGGTCCGGATGATCCGCCAGCCGCCGATGTACGTCCCGAGCGCGATCGCCAGGCCGGCCATCAAGACGACCCACCAGGGCGGTCCCGAGCCGTGCGACAGGATGCCCGCGGAGATCAGCGTGAGGGTGATGACGCCCATGGTCTTCTGCGCGTCGTTGGTCCCGTGCGCCAGTGACACGAGCGAGGCCGAGGCGATCTGTCCGCCCTTGAACCCTCGCCCGACCTTGTTCCGGTCCCCCCGGGAGGTGATCACGTACGCCAGGTAGGTGGCCGTCATCGCGACCACGCCCGCGATCAGAGGTGAGGCGAGCGCGGGGATGACGATCTTCTCCATCACCGTGCTGAAGTGCACGCCCTTGACCCCGGCACCCACCCACGTCGCGCCGATGAGGCCGCCGAACAGCGCGTGGGACGAGCTCGAAGGCAGGCCGAGCAGCCACGTCACGAGGTTCCACATGATGGCGCCGACCAGGCCCGCGAAGATCATCGACGGTTTGACGAGGGAGTCGTCGACGATCCCGCCGGAGATGGTCTTCGCGACCTCCGTGGACAGGAACGCGCCGACCAGGTTGAGCGCACCCGAGATCGCCACCGCGATTCGGGGAGGCAGTGCACCGGTCGCGATGGAGGTCGCCATCGCGTTCGCGGTGTCGTGGAAGCCGTTGGTGAAGTCGAACGCCAGGGCCGTGATCACGACGGCCACGACCAGAAACGACCAGTTGCCCATTGATCCCGCAATCTGTGCGGCAGCGGCGTTTATCCCCAAAATCCTATTTTGGTGCGCTTAACAAAGAGTGAACCGATCGCAACAGTCACGTTCGGCATCGGCAATGTTGCCCCAAGGTGACGGCGGGGACACCCCCGAGGCGTCCCCGCCGCCGGCATCAGAGCTCGACGACGTCGCCCGGCGAGAGCCGGTCGTACGCGGCGCCGGTGCCCGGACCGTTCTGGCCGAGGAGGCCGTTGACGAGCGTCTTGCCGACCTCGCTGAGGATCTCGTCGTGCACGGAGAAGGCGCGCGCCGGCTTGACGGCGCGGACGTAGTCGATGGCCTCGGCGGGCTTCTGCCAGGGGCCGCTGATCGGCACCATGAGGGTGTCGACCGCCCGCTCCGGCACGGTGAAGGCGTCACCCGGATGGAAGATCTTCCCGTCGACGAGGAACCCGACGTTGCCGATACGAGGGATGTCCGGGTGGATGACCGCGTGCCACTCCCCGTGCACCTCCACGCCGATGCCGTCGATGTCGAAGGCGTCACCGTGACCGACGGCCGTGACCCGGCCGCCCAGCCCCTCGAGCTTGGCGGCGGTGGCGCTGTTGGTCCAGACGCGGAGCCCCGGCGACGCGTCGAGCGCGGCGCGGAGCGCGCCCTCGTCGAAGTGGTCGAAGTGCTCGTGGGTGACGAGCACCGCGTCGGCGCCCTCCAGCGCTCCCGGCCCGGTCAGGCCGCCGGGGTCCACCACCAGCGTCGTGCCGTCCTTCTCCATCCTGATGCAGGCGTGTCCCAGCTTCGTCAGCCTCATGCCTGACGTCCCTTCACTCCGGATTTGTACAGTCTTGCTGTATATCTCCGCCGAATATACAGCAAGGCTGTAGATTCCCGGTGTGAGCGAAGTGGACGTCGACGAGATCGCCCGCGAACTACGTCTGGTCGTCGGACGGCTGGTGCGACGGGCCCGCGACCGGACGGACCTGCCCACCGCCCAGGCGGCCGTCCTGGGCAACCTCGACCGGGAAGGCCCCCTGAGCACCAGCGAGCTGGCCGACCGGCAGCACGTACGGCACCAGTCGATGGCGCGCACCGTCGGGCAGCTCATCGCCCTCGACCTGATCTCCTCCGGGCCGCACCCGCACGACCGCCGCAAGAATCTGCTCACCATCACCGACGCGGGACACGCCGCGCTGCAGAGCCAGCGGACCAGGAGGGCCGGCTGGCTGGCCGAGGCGATCAGCAGTGAACTCAGCCCCGAAGAACAGCGCGCTTTGGCCCGTGCGGTCCCCCTCCTGGGTCGGCTCGCGAACCACTGAACAGGCCTGGACGACGTACGGGCCCGGGACGTGGGTCCCAGGCCCGTACGGAGAATCGGCCGGCGCGGCCGCCGGATGACCGGCCGGCGCGATCGACCGGTGAACGATCGACCGAACCCGGCCGGTCAGTGAAACGATCAACCGGCGCGGCCGTTCGGTGAACGCGATCGGCCGACCTGGCCGGTCAGTGAACGATCGGCCGGCGCGACCGGTCAGGGGATGACCGTTTCGCGCGGCCGTTCAGCGGACGCTCAGCCGGCGCGGAGGTAGAGGCCGTAGCCGGTCGGGTCGTCCGGGTCGCCCTCCGGGTACGATCCGCCGCCCGACCAGACGGTGTTCGTGCCCGGACGGTTCTCCAGCGTGGTCAGGTTGACGTCGTAGTTGGTCGGGCGCGGCGCGGCCGCGGAGGCGAGCTTGTCGCCCGTGACGTGGACGAACGTCGGGTCCCACCCGCCCTGCAGGATCCACGCGCCGCCCGAACCGTCGGCGGCCACCTTGGTGTAGCCGACGCCCTTCGTGGCGACGAAGGTCTTGGCCTTCGTGCCGGTCAGCCGGAGCGCCAGCGGCTTGTAGCAGGTGTCATCGCCGTCCACGCCGCACTCCCACGACTGCGAGCCGACCGCCCAGACGCTCTTGCCCGACACGGTGACGTCCATGAAGGTCGTGGTCGCGTCGGCACTCGGCTTGGGCAGGGTGACGGTCTTGGTGACCTTCCACGACTTGCCGTTCCAGTGGATCACCGCGGCCTTGTTGGCGCCGATGGCCCCGGCCGCCCAGATGTTCTTGGCGGACACCGCGTGAATGGAGCCGACCTGGGCGGGCAGCTTCACGCTCGCCCACTTCTTGCCGTTCCAGTGCCGCGCCGCCGTGCCGCCGTTGACCGCCCACACGTCGGATGCGCTGATCGCCTCGGCGCCGGTCGCGTGGAAGCCGCCGGTGAACTTCGACAGCGTCCATTTCGTGCCGTTCCAGCGCACGATCGAGCCATCTTCGCCGAACGCCCAGACGTTCTTGCTCGACGACGCGTCGATGATCTTGAGCGACATCGACCAGCTCGCGGGTAGCTTCACGTCCTTCCAGGTCGTCCCGGACAGGTGCTGGACGAGCGGCCGGCTCTTCCCGTTCACGTCATGCTCGCCCACGGCCCAGCTGCTGCCGCTGGACGCGACGGTCAGGTCGTTGATGACCTGGTGCTTCGTGGCCTGGGCGATCCGCCAGGCCGGAGTGGCCGCATGCGCCGTACCGGCGCCGATTCCGAAGGCCAGCGCCGCCGCGCCGGCCCCCATGAGCATTCGTCGCATCTTCACCCTTTCGGTGAACCGCTCAGTGAGATTCGGTAAGGGACGCCCGGCGCTCACTCCAGCGCGCCGCCGACCCATCTCGGGCGAATGTCGTGTGATCACCAAGTGGGTCCGAGGCGGAGCGCTCGCGCTTACCGTAAACATCCCTTCATTAAGGAGACGCCGGACATGATCGTCTGGTTCACGCGATCGTCACTTTCCGGGATTTCGGCTCTATCGAGACGAATCGGTCCCCTCGTCGGGGAACTCCGCCAGTAGCCGTTCCGCCGCCTCACGGACGCCCGGGTCCGCGTCCTCCAGCAGGTCGGCTATCAGGGGGAGGCACTCCTCGATCGTCGAGCGGACCTGCTCGGCCCAGGTCGCGGAGGCCTCATCGGCCGGTACGGCGGCGGCCTGCGCGATCTCGGTCAGCAAGGCCAGCAGAGGACGCCGGACGTGGTTGTCCGGATCTGCCGCGAGCATCACGAGGTACGGGCCGGCCGCGACGGTCACCGGGAAGACCACCCCTTCCTCGCACAGGGTGGCGCGCAGGTCGGGCAGTGCCGCCTCGGCGGACGCCGCGTCTGCGGACGCCGCGGCGAGGATCCAGCCCGGGAACTCGGTGGCCGGCCCCCGCGCGCCCTCCAGCCGCTCCCAGGCGAACCGGTCCAGCAGCTCCATCAGCTCCCGCTGCGGCCACAGGAGATCGGCGTCGAGGCGGACGATGGCGTTCTCCGTCGAACCACCGACGGTGAGGGTCCCTCCCGGATCCAGCCTCAGCGTCTCGATGCCGGACCCGAGGCTCAAGGTCGCGTCGAGGCCGGAGCCCATGTCCCACAGGCGTACCATCCCGGTGCGCCACGCCACCGCGATGGCGGGTCCGGTGGGCAGGCGCTCGGCACTCACCGCGATCACCGGCCCGCCCTGACGGCTGAGCCCGGTCGGCCCCCAGCCACCGGGCTCGGGCAGCCACACCTTCACGAGCCCGGCCTCGTCCCCGCTCACCACCGTGATGCCAAAGCCCTCGAACCGCCGACAGGCGATCGCCGTCACCCCCGCGTCGTGCGCCATACGGACGAGCGGAGCCGCCGGGGCCGCCCCCGCTGGCGCGCCTTCCACACCGGCGTCCGGCGCAGGGTCGCCCGGCACCCGTTCGCCCGAAGCCGCGTCGCCTGGAGCCGGGTCGTCCGCGCCAGAGGTGTCCGGACGGGTGGTCGGCCAGAGGTGCAGGCCGCCGGACTGGTCCCCCGCCGCTACGCCGGCGTCCGGGTCCGCGGTCCAGGCGGTGAGGCCCGCCGGTCGGTCGGCGCCGCGCAGCGGTGCCGGAGGCTCGGGCTCGGCGGGCGGCAGCGGCCGGTCGGAGACGGCCTCCACGGTCCACCGCCCGTCGGGGTCGGACTGTCCCGGCCGGAGCGACAGCGGTTCGGGAGCCGGCGGTCCCGCGCTGTCCTGAGGATCCGGTGCGTCGGCAGGAGGGGACTCGATGTCGTCGCTCCAGTCGACGCCGAGCGTACGGGCGAGGTCCTCGAGGGCCGTACGGGTCCGGGCGTGCACCATGAAGGTGAAGTCGGCGTATCCCCCTCCGTCGAGGTAGACGATCGCGTCGGGTGCGCCGTAGGCGACGGTCCGGCCGCCGAGTTCGCGCCAGGGCAGCAGACCCAGCTCCGGGAAGGTCCGCCGGATCCGGTCCTCGAGCTCGGGCTCCGCCTCGTACAGGCGCACGCTCCAGCCGAAGTGCGCGGGCAGCCGCATCACGGCCAGCTGCAGGAAGAACTCCGAGATCGACCGCGACTGCACCACCCAGCCGTCCTCGTCGCTGACCAGCACCTTCGGGTCGGCGAGCGCTGAGTCGGCGGCTGGGTATCCCCATTCGTTGCAGTACTGGTACTCCGCCTTGAACACACAGACCCGGTGGTCGTCGTCCGGCCCGACGAACGGGTTGCCCGGCGGCAGCCCGTCCGAGACGCCGTAGCCGGTGGGGTCGGGCCGTACCGTCGGCGGCCACTCCGGGTTCGTCCAGTACAGGCGCGGCTGGTAGGTGAAGGAGTTGAACGGCAGGTCCCACCACTCGTCCAGCGCCGCGGGGATCGGCAGTGCCAGGTCGACGCGGGCGAACTCGTCGTCCTCCTCGCCGGTCCACTCAGCCTTGAGACGGCGGACGTACGCCTCGTGCTCGGACTCTGACCAGCGCGGCCAGCGAGGTTCGCCGCCGGGCGGTTCGTACCCCCATTCCTCCTGGAACGCCCGCAGCAGTTCCCAGCGCGGGCCGGTGTCCGCCAGGTGCGCGGCGAACTCGCCGGGGGTCATGCGCCCGCGGTCGTCCCACCGCGGCATCACCCGCCGCAGCCGCTCACCGAACCGTCCGTAATCGATGATCTCCGACACGGCGGGCAGCGTAGGGCATGATCTGCGTGTTTGCCGTCTATGGGACTTTCGGCCCTAGCGCCGCCCGTTGCCGTCCGGCGACCATTCTCTTACCAGGCGGAGATCGAGCCGATACGGCCGCTCAGCGCCGCGCCGGGGGGGCGGGGCGCGCTCCGTCGCTTCTGATCCGGGGACATTCATGGCAGGAAAGCCGCTGGCCTATCCGCCTATTACAGGTTGGACGATGGCCATACCGGAAGGCTGGCAGCGCCTCGCACCGGCGCTCAGAACGATCGTGTGCGTACGTCCGGGGGCGGCTCCCGTGGTCTCGGTCCACGGCGAACTGGACATCGCCTGCGCAGGTGCCTTCGAAGACCTCGTGCTCGAGGTGATCATCCGGCACGGGCCCGATGTCGTCATCGATGCGTCCGGGCTGTCCTTCTGCGACGCGCGCGGACTCGGCGCCCTCGTGCGATGCGCCAACGAGGCCGTCCGATCGGGCGGGCGGCTCACGCTGACCGATCCGGACCACCGGCTCCGCCGACTACTCCGGATCGTCCACCTCGACCACCTTATGTGACCGACATCACATCTACTGGAGGTTTACCCGGAAGCACGCAATCACGCCGAAACACCGGTGTGGCTCAGACCTCGCGGCCCGCTGTTCGACATTGTCGACAGCGGGCCGTTGACGTGCCTGAACCCGTCTCTTAGCGTCACGTAGACGCCTGCTGGAGAACGGGTCCCCGGATCCCGGAACCTCCGAGAACAGAAGATCGTCGGCCGGCCGAGCGTCCCCCCGGCGGCCGAACCCCTGATCGCCCCTTCCCCCCGGTTTCCGGGCGGGGTGCGTCCCCGGCACCCCGCCCGCGAGCCTTCCCCGCGATCGCCACAGACCTGCCCCTTCCCCCTTGCTTACGGGCGGGGTGCTCCCCCCGCACCCCGCCCGTGACGCATCTCAGCTGAACAGGAAGTGACCGCAGTTCGGCCACTGACCCTGCCAGCGGCCGTTCACCCGGTTGTAGAGGAGCTGCGCCCGGTAGGTCTGCTCGGCCGCGGACGCCTCGCTGGGCAGTCCCGAGCCGCCGACCGTCGCCCAGCTCTGCCGGTTGAACTGGTAGAGCCCGTAGTAGCCGGCCGGGTTCACCGCCCTGGGGTTGCCGCCCGACTCGCACTTGGCCAGCCCCGCCCAGTTGAGCCGGGCCGCCGAGCCGGTGCCGGCCCCCTGGGGGCCGAGCGAGACGATCTGCGACACGGGCTTGCGCTTGATCTTCTGGTCGATGACGGCCTCGACCTTCTTGCCGTGCCGCCGCACGTACGCGGTCGTCACGAGCTTGAGGCCGGAGCGGCCCTCCCGGGTCACCTTGCGGCTGAAGGGAGGAAGCTTGCCGTCCTTCTTCTCGACCGTCGACGCCGGGATCGCGACCTTCTTGGTCTTCGGCGCGGACAGGAGCCGCAGCACCTTGATCGTGTCGGTGGGGGCTTCCCCCGCGGCGGGCGTGACCAGGTCGTACTTGCCGAGCTGGATTTTCAGCTGGGCGAGCACCTCCCGGACCGTGCCCGCTGTCGTCATGGTCTCGGCCTGCTTCTTGCGATCGACGAAGACGACCACCTTGTGCGGGGTGACCATCGGGCTCACCGCCGCGTCCCGCGGCGCGACCGCCGCGGCGTCCTTCTTGTTGGAACCGCTGCCGCAGGCCGAAGCGGTGATCGCGAGCAGCGTCAAGCCGGTGACCACAAGGTAACGGCGCACATTTCCTCCGTATCTGCAGCCCCCCGTATCAGGCAGACCATAGCGGAGCCAAATGGCCTCATTCGCATCAACGGCAGAATTTCGCACCATCCCGGCGCATCCTGCCCAACGTGGCACGCCGCGCCGGGGTCGCGGCCACCACCGCCCGCACGTACTTCGCCTCGGCAAACCAGCTGATCACGGCGGCTGAGAGCGCTTTCACCGGTACGGGCCAAGCTGGGGAGCCCCCGCGCCGTGCTCCGACGCCGCCGCACGGCTCTACAGCGCAGCGGAGCGGCGGTGCAGCCGACCGTTGTACGGCCTGCTCAAGACCTCTGTTGGGCCCCCGGCTCGACGCTGTCCCGGGCCGGATCAACGCGGTCCTGGGCCGGGCCGGCCGTGGGAAGCGGCAGCGTGATCTCGATGTAGGTCCCGGCTCCCGGAGTCGAGTCGATCAGCGCCGTGCCACCGACCTCGGCGATCCGGCCCCGGATCGACTGGTCCAGGCCGATCCCCTGGTGCGCGGCCGACGGATCGAAGCCGCACCCCTGGTCGACCACGCTGAGCGTGAGGACGTCCGGCTCCGCGCCGACGCGCAGCACGGCGGCCGGAACGCCGGCGTGCTTGGCCACATTGGTCAGTGCCTCCTCGGCGGCCCCGGCCAGCGCCGCACAGACCGAGGCATCGAGGGAGCGCCACCCGGGCGACTCGGTGAGCATGGTCCCGTTGAACTCGACGCGCAGGCCGTCCCGGGCCTTGCGCGCGACGACGCCCTGCAGCAGGCCGATGAGGTCTCCGTCCGTGTCGGGGCCGCCTTCGACGAGTGCCCGGAGCCACGCGGTCTCCTCCGCGACCCGCATCCGGAACTCCCGGTCGGCGATCCAGGGGCCGCGGGCGAGCGCCTCCATGGTCTGCAGGATCCGGTCGTGCAGGATGCGGGCGTGCCGGGCGCGCTCGCGGTCCCGTGCCAGTTCGGCCTCCCGGATCCGGCTCTCGTCGAGTTCCCGGGCGGTCGTCCGCATCCGCCGGGAGACGAGGAAGGCCACCAGCGTGTTCGGGGCGTAGGTGAGGGCGTTCAGCGTCACGCTGATCGCCGGATCGCCGTGCCAGTACGCCGAGGCGAACGCGTCGGCGACGGCGAGCAGAGCGGTGGCGCCGATGACCATGCGCAGGCGGCGCAGGGCCACGCCGAACGCCACGGAGCTGATGATCGAGTAGGGGTAGGCGAAGTACAGTCGCGCGTGCGGCTGTGCGGTGATGACCGCGCCGATCAGGAGCACGGCGACGATGAACCACATATCGGCCAGGGCCCACGCGGGCCGGATCCGCCGGGCCCGCAGGCACGCCGCGCACAGCACCGTACCTTCGACGAAGACGGCGACCGCGAGGGCGACGGCCGCCCAGAGCCGGTCTCCGTAATGCGGACTGTCGAATCCCACGACGAGTGCGATCTCGGCGAGGCCGCCGCACCGGAACAGCACCGCCGCGCGGGCGAGTGTCGCCTCATTCTGAGCGACGGCGCCGGCCGACGGGCGGGCATCCATTGGTCACCGTCCGGGTCACAGCCGTCCCCGGCGGGGATCAGCGCCCAGAAGTTACCACGGAATATCCCGGTGATCGCCCCATCGGCCGCATCCGTATTCGGCCGCCCGTACGGCGGGAATTCGCCTGATCGAAAGGTGATCCACGGCTCACGCCGTCGTTTGGCAAGCACAGATCATCGGCTTCTGCCGGGACGACGGCGATGGCCGGGTCAGAAACGAAGGTAACGGCTCGGGGCGGAGGTGGAGATGGTGCGGATGTTCAGCCGGTGAAAGTTGCCCCAGTTGTATTCCTCGACCTTGATGGTGCCATTGTTGTAGACGGCCGCGACATAGGCGACGTGGCCTTTGTCGCCCGCCTGGTTGTGGTTGTCGTCCCACTGGGCGACGTCACCGACGTGCGGGCTCGCGTCGACCGAGGCGCCGTGCCACATGTCGGCGTTGCCGAGCCAGTCGGGCGACTTGGTGTGGTGCAGCCCGTCGGAGCGGACCGCCCAGGCCGCGAAGGACGTGCACTCGCCCTCGTAGTAGCCGTGCCCGTCGGCGACCCAGGCGTCCTGGGCGGGCCAGGGGTAGGCATTCGGGTTCAGCGGCGAGCTCGGCGGAGCATCGCAGTGGCGGACGCCGGGCGACCAGCCGTTCTTGTCCTGGGCCGGCGTGGTCACGAAGTGGTCGTAGACCCAGCCGCCCGCCGTCGTGTAGTCCCACGTACGGCTCAGGAGGTTGTCGTACGGGTCGGTGCCTCCGTCGTTGATCTGGCAGATCACGCCGACGGTGGCGCCCTCCTTGAGGGTGGTCTTGACGTTGCCGATCTTCGGGGTCGCCTGGACGGCGAGCGTGCCGTCGGTTCCGCTGATCTTGTAGTTGACCGGGGTCACGCACGCGCCGCTGTACGGGTCGGCGGCCGCGCACGCGCTCGCCGGCGTCGCGGCGCCGACGACGCCGAGCACCGGCGCGGACAACAGCGCGGCCACGGCCAGGCGTGCCAGGTTTCGCACCATGGCTCTCCTCCATCTGAAGGCGGGGTGGGATCGATGACGAGTCTCGGGCGGGCACTGCCGCGCGTCATGTCAGGCGTTGGGGAGCACCTCGCCGTCGTGCGAATGCACCTCATCCCCGGCGGTTGACGGCACCCGCGCATCCCCACGAGGGTGGTGAGGAACGAAGGGCGGTAGATAGGACGTGGCGGCGACGCACGGCATCCGGGTCGGGGCCATCGACGACCATCCGGTGACGCTGCGCGGGATCGAGCTCCTGCTCGCCGAGTTCCCCGAGATCCACGTCGTGACCACCGCGGACACCCCGGCCGCCCTCCTCGCGTCCCCGGAGGTCGGGCGCGACCTCGACGGACTCGACGTCGTCCTGGTGGACCTCTACCTCGCCACCGACGTGCCCTCCCTCGAAGTGGTCCAGGAGCTCGCGCCCCGCGTGCCGGTCCTGGTCATGTCCGCGTCGCGGCACCGGCACGACGTCGTCGCCGCCATCCGCGCCGGCGCTTCGGGATACCTCACCAAGGACAGCGCGGCCGACCAGTTCGCGGCGGCCATCACCACCGTCGCGAGCGGTGGCTTCTTCCTCTCTTCGCAGCTCGCCGACATGGTCGGCGCGGTCCTGGCCGGCCGGACCACCGAACCGGAACTGTCACCGCGCGAGGAAGAGGCGCTCGGCTGGATCGCCCGCGGTTTCACCCACGCGCAGACCGCCCGGCGGATGGGCGTGACGAAGGCGACGGTCGACACGTACGTCGAGCGGATCCGCCGCAAGCTGCAGGTCGGGAACAAGGCGGAACTCACCCGCGCGGCCCTGCGGCGGCGCGGCCGCGCCGGCGCCTGACCCTTCCCTCTCCACGAATCACGTGCATTGCCGGCTCTTCGCGTGTGGTGCGTTCGCACCACGGGGCGGCGTCATTCTTCTACCGGACGGCGGAGACGTGCATTCACCTGGCATGACCGGGGCCGCCGACGCTGGCGAGAATCGGCGCGTCCGGTCAACGACGCCCCGCGAGAAAGGCGGCACTGAATGCCCTCCAAAAGACTCCTCCCGACGGCCTTGGCCGCCGCGGCATTCGCCGTGGCGGCCCTGATCCCCGGAATGTCATCCGCGTCCGCCGCGGTCGACCACGACCCGTGCGTGGCGAGCCCGAACCATTACTGCGTCGGACCACGGGTCACCACGGGAAATCAGTGCCCGGGCGACCAGTCTTTCGCGGCGACCGACGGGTACGGCGTGCCGATGCATTGGACGTACTCGGGTGGCAACACGTCCTGCGTCCGGGTCGACTACTCGTACGACGTCTCCGTCAAGACGACCAAGCGTTGCCAGTTCTGGTTCTACGTGCCCGCCGGCCACGCGACCGCCCCGGTGTACATCGGGTACTGGATCCGCCCCTGGAGCACCAAATTCTCCGTCAAGCTCGACGAGAACGCCCACGAGGGCTGGACCCACGTCTTCGACGCCGCCCAGGTCTACGACATCCAGTTCCAGGACAACAACGGCACGACGGCGCACGCCATCGGCTGGGGCGACGGGTCCCGTTACGGCTGGAGCGTCTGGTGCTGAGCGGGGGCGCGGTGGCGCGCAAGGTCGTCGTGGGCGCCGCCGCTGTGACGGCGGCGCTCGGCCTGGGGAGCGGCGCGGCGTCCGCCGCGACACCGACGCCCGGTCCGCTGCGCGCGCCCATCGCCAGGGCGGCGGCGGACGGCGCGACCGTCCCCGGCCTCGACGTCTCGAACGGTCAGCCGAACATCAACTGGTCGCAGGTGTACGGCTCGGGGCGGCGGTTCGCCTACGTCAGCGCGGCGGACGGCACCGCCAAGAACGCGTCGTACACCGCGCAGACGAACGGGGCGAAGGCCGCCGGGCTCCTGGCCGGCGCGTACTTCTTCGCCGAGCCGGTGTTCGAGACGGGGACCACCCACGCGGACTGGTTCCTGGATCAGATCCACTACACGCCGGATGGACGGACTCTGCCTCCGGCCCTGGACGTCGAGCACAACACGAGCCAGCCTCGCTGTGACGGGGTAAGCGCGGGCACCTGGCAGGCCTACGTCCGCGACTTCACCGCCGAGGTCAAGCGCCGTACGGGGGCCGACGCGGTGATCTACGTCTCGCCCGCCTTCTGGCAGGACTGCGTCGGCGGGACGACGGCGTTCGCCCACACCAATCCGCTGTGGGTGGCGCACTGGGGAGTGAGCCGACCGGCCATGCCGGGCGGCTGGCCGTACTACACCTTCTGGCAGACCGGCGTGGGCCCGGCGCCCGGGGTGTCCGGCGACGTCGATCTGGATCTCTTCGGTGGTTCGATGGACCAGTTGCGCAGGTTCGCCCCCGGCAAGGCGGACGGCCTGCCGTACCAGGTGACCGGCGTCGACGCCCACGGGCTCGCGGTGCAGAGCCTGCCCCACGTCGGCCACGTGGTCCGCTACGTGCCGGAGGGCACCACGCTCTCGGTGTCCTGCCAGACCGTCCACGGCGACCAGGTCGACGGCCGGGTCAAGAACGGCCGGCCCTTCACCACCTGGGACCGGCTCACCGACGGGACGTTCGTCTACGACTGGTACATGAACACGCCGGTGGTGGGCGCCGACGGCTACTCGCCGGGCATCCCCCACTGCGCGGGCGGCTGACCCGCCGCCGAGAAGGAGCCGCGCCCGGCCGGGGAGACCGGCCGGGCGCAGCGCGTTACAGGAGGATGCCCGCGCGGCCTATCGCGGACGATCACGATCTGTGACAGAGTGACTACGGTCACCCCCTACGGAGGTCGCGATGCGCGGACTGCCGTTTGCCGCACGGGCCTATGCCGGCGGCGTCATCGCCTTGGCGTTCGGCGTCATCGCCACGTCCTCGTTAACGGGCCTGTGCTGGCCCCGGCTCGCCATCCTCGCCGCGCTGTTCCTGGTCACCGAATCGTCGGCGGCGACGCTGACGATCAAACGCGCCCGCGTGTCGATGAGCTTCTCGACGGGCCTGGCCGCCGTGGTGCTGGCCGGCCCGGTCGGCGCGACGCTGATCGGCGTCACGGCGATGCTCACCGGCCGGCGCGACATCGGCCTGATCAAACGGCTCTTCAACGCCGCCCAGTACGCCCTGAGCGGGTACGCCGCGGGTGCGGTCTTCCTATGCCTCGGCGGCCACACCTACCGCTGGGGCGAGGCCGACTGGACCCGGCACGTCCTCGGCCCGTTCGTCGGCGCCCTCATCACGTTCGTCACCGTGAACCTCGCGCTGATGGCCGCCGTCCTGCTCATCAGCCGGCAGGCGACCTGGCGAGAGGTGCTGGCGACCGGGCGCCTGGTCGCCCCCTGGTGCCTCGCGTTCGGCATGATCGGGCTGCTGATCGCGGGCATCTGGCCGACCGCCGGCGGCCTGTCCGCCATCCTGGTGCTGATGCCGCTGTTCACGGCCCGGTGGGCGTTCACGCAGATCGCCGCCCAGCAGCGGGCGCAGGCGGCCACCGTCGCCGCGCTGTGCCAGGCGGTCGAGACCAAGGACTACTACACCCGCGGCCACAGCGAGCGCGTCGCCTACGGGTCCGTGATGATCGCCCGGCACATCGGCATGCGGACGGACCGGATCGACCGGCTCCGCTACGCGGGCATGCTGCACGACGTGGGCAAGCTGGGCGTGCCGACCGAGGTGCTCCAGAAGCCCGGCAAGCTCACCGAGGAGGAGTTCGCCACCGTCCAGCTGCACCCCATGCGCGGCGAGGAGATCGTGCGGGGCATCGACTTCCTCGACGAGGCGCTGGGCGGCATCATGCACCACCACGAGCGACTCGACGGCACCGGATATCCCATGGGCCTGGCCGGTGAGGAGATCCCCGAGTTCGCGCGCATCATCGCGGTCGCCGACACCTTCGACGCGATGACCTCATCCCGCTCGTACCGTCCGGGCCTGCCGATCGAGACCGCGATCGACGAGCTCCGGCGCGGCGCCGGCGCGCAGTTCGACCCGGTGCTCGTCGACGCCTTCCTCACCGCTCTGGACCGCCAGGGCTGGGTGAAGGCAGAGCTCGTGCCGCCACCCGAAGACGACGATGTGGAGACCACCCAGCGGGATCACGACGACCCGTCCACCCCCATCGAGCTGACCGGGGCATAGCCGGGATCCGGCGTTGACACGTGATTGTTCAGCTGGCCGCGCCCACGAGGCCCTGTCCGACAGCTTCCTGAAGGGCAGCCGGCTCGCCATCGAGATCGTCGACATCCGCTGCCGTCTTCTCCTGAACCGCGGGATCAGCGCCCTTTTCCAGCGGCCGCACCGCCGGGGCGCGCGTTCAGAAGATGTCGGCGAAGCAGCCGAGAGTGACGGCCACCATGGTCAGGGCCACCGACAACGTCATGAGCGCTCTGGAAATCCACATTGTGATCCTCCTTCACGGACGAGCCGCCCGCCGGGCGTCGCACTCGTCTTCTCTTTGAGGGTCGAGGTCAGGCGACGACGGTCGCCTCGATGGCCACCGGGATGTTGTCGCGGGTGGCCTTGGAGAAGGGACAGAGCCGGTGGGCGTCCGCGCCGAGCGCGTCCGCGGTCCGCTGGTCGACACCGCTGAGCTCGATACGGAGGACGGCACCGAGGTCGAACTCGTCCGTGTCGCTGTGGTGCAGGGTGACCTCGGCCGTGACACCCAGCACCTTCGCGTGGACGTGCCGCTGCGCCGCCGCGCGCTTGAGCGCGCCCACGAAGCACGCCGACCACGCCGCCGCGAACAGCTGCTCGGGGTTGGTGCCCCCACCGGCGCCACCGAGCTCCTTGGGAACGTCGAGCGTGACGTCGAGGAGGCCGTCGGAGGCCGCCGCGCGGCCTCCGATACGGCCCTCTCGGGTCGCGGTGACGACGGCGGTGTAGCTGGAAGCCATGGCGATGCCCTTCGCGAAGGAACGTGCCCGAGAGCACTCGAGCGCGTCATCGGTTTAACTGATGACGAGATTCGCACCGGCGAGCGTCATCTGTCAAGCCGATGACGCGACGCGCCTCGCCTCCGCGCCGACGGCGGCCATGGCAACGATCAGGGGTGCGCGGCAGGATGGCTCGGAGCGGGCATGCGGTGCGGGAATCCGACCCGAAGGACGGCGGCGGCGGTCGCGGCGGCCAGGACCACGACGGCCGCCAGAATCAGGGCCTGGCGGTAGCCGTGGTGGAGCAACGGGGTGACGACCAGCGGTCCGAGGATCTGGCCGATGGAGTACCCGGCGGTCAGCAGCGCGACCGAGCGGGGGAATCGCAGGTGGGCGCCTGTGGCGAGCGCGATGGTGCTGACTCCGAGGAACGTGGCGCCGAAGAGGAACGCCGAGATCAGCGCCGCGGCCACCCCGCCGATCAGGGCGGGCAGGGCGATGCCGATGGCCTGCACGACCAATGCGGCCAGCAGGAGACCAGGCCGGGACCAGCGCCGGCCCGACCACGCCCACAGCGCGGAGGAGGGGACGGCCGCCGCTCCGACCAGCACCCAGGCACCGCCGCCGATCCACCCCGGGGAACCCTGCTCGATCGCGGCGACCAGGAACGTTCCGGCGATGATGTAGCCGATGCCCTCGAGCGTGTACGACGCGAACAGGGCGGTGAACCAGCGATGGGTGCGCGGTGCCGCGGCCCGCCCTCGTACCGGGGACGCCGTGGTCACGGGCCGGGGTGCCGGTTCCGGCCGGAGGTTCCACGAGGCCGTGGCGAACACCGTGGCCAGCACGGCGGACGCCCACCAGGCGGCACGCCAGTCGGCGACCGAGCGCAGGAGCAGGACCAGCAGCCCGGACAGGGCGATGCCGGCACCGACGCCGCCGAAGGCCCAGCCGGGCATATGAGCGGGGTGGTCGCGCAACCGGCCGAGCAGTGAGCCGACGGCGATGACGAAGATCAACGCGCTGGTCCCGCCGGCGCACAGCCGAAGCGCCAGCCACAGCGCCGTGGTGTACGTCAACGGCATCGCGGCGAGGGTCACCGTCAGTACCAGCAGGGAGCCGCGCAGGACGGCCGAAGAGCGCGTCAGCCGCGGCAGGAAGATGCCGGCGAGGGCTCCGGCCAGGTATCCGACGTAGTTCGCGGTGGCGAGATCCGCGCCGCTCCCGGCCGACAGGCCGGCCTGGGCGTGCATCAAAGGAAGGATCGGGGTGTAGACGAAGCGGCCGACGCCCATTCCGGCCGCCAGAGCGGCGGCGGCCTGGATGACGTGGACCCAAGCCGATCGGGGCACGGCGCCGTGCGTGGTGCGGTCCTGCAGGGACGATGGGATCACGATGTTCCTCGAGAAGGCGAGGGCGAAGAGTGGTGGCGGTCAGGCTGCGTCGTGCGTGCCCGGGTCGTTGGGATGGGGCTCCACGGGGGTGACCGTGAGCGTCATCCACGGGCGCAGTGGCAGGGTTCCGAGGACCTTCTCGTGCAGGTCGGCCTCGTTGTCCGCGCGCCACAGGCCGATGCTGCGAAGCTCTCCGACCGGGCGCCACAGCCGGGCCAGGTGGCCGGTGGCGGCCAGTTCCTTGGCCCGTACGGCTTCGGCGGCGCGGCGGCGCTCGACCTCAGCCGGATCGGTACCCTCGGGGACGATCGTGGTGATCTCTACCAGAAACTCCTTCATCGCGATTCCTCGATGCTCGTCGGCGGACATCCGGGGCACCGGATGCGCTCCGGCGCTCCCCTGATTCCAAGCGTGTGGCTGTCACCCGGGCCGACGCCACGACTGGTTTTCTCCCTGCTGATAGGCGCAACCTCCCAGGCGCCTAACATGCAGGAGTGGAGCTGCGTCAGTTGCGGTACTTCCTCACGGTCGCCGAGGAGCTGAACTTCGGGCGGGCCGCTGAGCGGCTGCTGATCGCCGGGCCTTCTCTGTCGCAGCAGATCAAAGCGCTCGAACGCGACCTCGGGGTACGGCTGTTCGATCGCGACCGCCGCTCGGTCACCCTCACACCGGCCGGCGCGGCCCTCCTGCCGCATACCCGCGCCCTGCTGGAACGCGCCGACGACCTCCAGCGGCGTGCGGCCCGGATCGCCGGTTCCGAGCCGGTACGGCTCGGTTACGTCAACTGGGTGCCCGCGGACCTGACCGCCCGAACGTCCGCGGTCGCCCGGCTCGACGTCGACGCCTGGATCGCTCCTTCTCACGCCCAGGCCGCCCGGGTCGCCGACGGTGGCCTCGACCTCGCGGTGTGCTGGGTACGGACGACGGACCTCGCTCGACACGGCCTGCAGGCCCGGCTGCTCGGCGCCGACCGGCTCTACGCCGTCTCCACCGGTGAGGACACCGGCGACGTCGAGGCCCGCGACACCACCGTCCTCCTCGACGACGACACCACGTCCTGGGAGTCCTGGAACGTCTTCGCCGAGCAGCTCGCCCGCGACACCGGCGCCCAGGCGACACGCATCTCCGACGGCGGAGTCACGGGTCCCGCCTTCTTCGACCACGTCCGCCGCAGCCGGCGCCCGATCGTCAACTGCCCCAAAGGGCAGACCACCCCGCTGCCGCCTGACCTCGTCCAGCGCCCGGTGATCGCCCCGAAGGTCTACTGGACCTGGTCGCTCGTCTGGCGCCGCACCGAGGTCCGCTCTGCCGTGCTCGCCGCCGCGGACGCTCTCACCGACGGCATCGGCGACCTCGGCATCCATGAGCCGGGCGCCTGGCTGCCCGACGGTGACCCCTACAAGCGGTAGGCGTCGAACGCGGATCGCAGGGCCTCATTCGGGAAGTCGCGTTCCGGCTGTCCGCTCGGCGGCAACCCGGCACCGGATCCGCACCCGGCATCCACCGGTTAGAGACGATCGGCTTCGACGACGGCGTCGGCGAAGGCCCGGGGTGCCTCCTGCGGCACGTTGTGACCGACGCCCTTCAGTGTCCGGTGCGCGTACTTGCCGGAGAACTTGCCGCGATACGACGCGCCGTCGCCGGGAGGCGTGAAGGGATCAAGCTCACCGTCCAGGGTGACCGTCGGCACCGCGATGACGGGACCTGCCGCGAGTCGCTTCTCGAGGCGGTCGTATCGCGGGTCGCCCTCGGCCAGGCCCAGACGCCATCGGTAGTTGTGAATCACGATGCTGACGTAATCGGGGTTGGTGAAGGCCGCCGCGGTCCGGTCGAACGTGGCGTCGTCGAAGTCCCATGCCGGGGACACGTTCTTCCAGATGAGCCTGGCGAAGTCGTGCCGGTTTTGCTCGAGTCCGAGCCGGCCTCGTTCCGTGGCGAAGTAGTACTGGTACCACCAGGCCCATTCGGCCGCGGGCGGCAGCGGAAGCCTGTTCTTCTCCCGGTTGGTGATCAGATAGCCGGTCACGGAGACCAGCGCTTTACAGCGTTCCGGCCAGAGTGCGGCGATGATGTCGGCCGTCCGCGACCCCCAGTCGAAACCGGCGAGGAGCGCTTTTTCGATCTTGAGGGCGTCCATCAGGGCGATGATGTCGAGAGCGATCACCGACTGTTGGGCGTTCCGGAACGTCCTGCTCGAGAGGAAACGCGTCGTGCCGTGGCCGCGCAGATACGGGACGATCACTCGATAGCCCTCCGCCGCCAGCAGTGGCGCGACGTCGACATAACTGTGGATGTCGTACGGCCAGCCGTGCAGAAGCACGACCACGGGACCGCCGGTAGGTCCGGACTCGGCGTATCCGATGTTCAGGACGCCGGCATCGACCTGCTTCAGCGAGTCGAAGGACGTGTGCGCCCCCGAACCGCCCGTGAGCAGGGCGCGCTTCTTCTGGTCGAGCGTCGCCGCCGAGACCGCCCTCTCCGTGAGGGGCAGTGAAGCCGCCACCGCCGCCCCGGTGAGCATCTTCGAAAACGTCCGCCTGTCCATGGTGACCGCCTTTCGGGCACGTTCTCAGCCGGTGACGCGACTGAGCGAGCGGATGGGCGCCCGAACGCCGGTCAGGAGCGTTCGATGCCGACCGAGGCGACCCGACCGCGTCATCGGTTCAACTGATGACGATCGTTGCACGCCACATCGTCATCGGTCAAACTGATGACATGGAACACGCCTTCCCTTGCGGCAACTCGGCGCTCGACTTCGTCGGAACGCTGCGCGCCCGGCGCAACGCCGCACCACGGGAGATGCTCACGTCGCCGGGAAGCCTGGACGCGTGGTTCCGGGAGTCGGGGATCGTCGACGGCGACACGAACTCCCGTCCGTCCGACGTCTCGAAGGCGGTGGCGCTCCGGGAGGCGATCTACTCGCTCATCGCCGCGAAGCTGACGAACGCGCGCTTCGACGAGAGCGCGGTCTCGCTCGTGAACGCCACGGCACGCACCCCCTGCACGATCCCGCAGCTCGGCCCCGCCGGGCGGCGGATCGAGGCCACCCCGGACCAGGCCCTGTCGTCCATCGCGCGGACCGCCATCGACATCCTCGCCGGGCCGGACGCGGCGCTGCTCAGCGAGTGCGGCAGGCCCGAGTGCACGCAGGTCTACATCGATCGTTCACGTGGGTCACGCCGAGAGTGGTGTTCCACCAAGTGCCGCCACATGGTGAACGCCGCCGCCTACCGCGCCCGGAAGAGAGAGGACCGGTCCCGCCCGGCCGCCACACGACCACACTGACCGCGAACAGCAGGCACGCGCGCTCGCGAGAACTGCACGGGCAAGTTCAAAATGGTCAAAGTGCCCTACACCCGCCTCTCCGACCTGATGAACCCGCAGATCCTGGCGCTGGTCGGGGCGTCCGCGGCGAATTCTCCGTCGCCTTCTGATCAGCCGTCCCCGAGTAACAGTTGAGCCGGACCGGTTCGTGTGACGGTCGCATGCGGCTCGCGAGCGATGTGTCCGGCGGGGCGCCGCGAGTGCGGCGATCTCCGCATTTCTCTCGCGCTTGACGAGTTAATGTCCGTCTTGTGGAAGACGGCGCTAACAAGTTGATCGGTGGGCGTTACCGACTTTCTGCTCAGGTCGGCAAAGGCGGGATGGGCACCGTCTGGCGGGCGTGGGATACCGTGCTCGACCGCGAGGTCGCGGTGAAGGAACTGATCCTCCCCTCTGACCTTCCCGGAGACGAGCGGACGGTCCGCATGCAGCGGGCGATACGGGAGGCCCGCTCGGCCGCCGGGCTCGACCATCCGGGCATCGTCACGGTCTTCGACATGATCGAGCACGAACGCACACCCGTGATCGTCATGGAGTTCGTCCGCGGCCGATCCCTCCATCAGATCGTCGCCGCCGAGGGGCCGTTGCCGCCCTCCCAGGTCGCCTCGATCGGCGCCCAGATGCTCGACGCCTTGCGCACGGCGCACGCCGCGGGCATCGTCCATCGCGATCTGAAGCCCGCCAACGTCCTGGTCACCGACCGCCGCGTGATCATCACCGACTTCGGGATCGCCAGCATGACCGGCGACTCGTCGCTGACCGCAGTCGGCGAACGCCTCGGCACTCCCGCGTTCATGGCACCGGAGCAGGCGAACGGCATGGATGCCACGCCGGCGTCCGACCTGTGGTCGCTCGGCGCGACCCTGTACACCTGCGTCGAGGGCAGGCGGCCGTTCGAGGGCTCCGACGCCTGGGCCGTCCTGGCGGCGGTGCTCACCGGCGATCCACCGGCTCCGTTGCGCGCCGGACCGCTGACCCCGCTGCTGCGCGCACTGCTGACGAAGGATCCCAACGCGCGGGCCACCGCGGCCGACGCGGCGGCGTCCTTGGACGCCGTGATCTCCGGGCACCACGCCACGGACCCTCTGTCCGGGAACGGCCGGTCCGCCACCACGAAGCTGCTGAACGAGCCACCGGTTCCGCCGGTTGCGCCGGTTCCACCGTTCTCACCGGTTCCCCGGCGCCGTACGAGCACGGCCGCGCTCGCCCTGCTCGGCGCGCTCTGCCTTCTGGCGGTCGTGACCGTGGGCGCCGTGGCGCTGTGGGCGGACCGCCTTCACTCCGGCCACGTCGACGGGGCGGGCGGATCGACGACCGGCCCACTGGTCCCCTCGACCACGGCGACAGGACCGGATGCCACCTCGCCCGCCTCCACCAACGGTCCGAGCGCCGGAAGAGCGACCCTGGGCGTGTTGCTCGACACGACCTATCCCGGCCCCGGTGCACGCATCGCCACCGCCGGCACGAACGGCAGGGCCGCCGTCTTCCCGGGAGGTCCGGCCGCCTTGGCCGGCCTGCGGCCGGGTGACATCATCACGATCTTCGGCGGCTCCCCCGTCAACAACACCACGATCCTGGTGGCGCTGCTCCAGCGCTACGCGCCCGGCGATCGCGTCTTCCTCACCTACCAGCGCTACGGCCAGCCGGTGACCACTCAGGTCGTCCTGGGCCGATGACCGGCGCACCGCCGATCGGAAAGCCCAGCCCGCCGAGAACTCCCCACTATCACCCGACATAGGACTAATTCGTCCGGGCGGCGTGGCACAGTGGCGTGGGTGCGGAGGGAAGATCTGTTGGAGCGGCTGGCCGGCCTGCGCCGGGCGAACGTGGGCGGTGTCCGCGCCCCGCACAAGCCGTTGCTGCTGCTGTGGCTGTTCGGGCGGTTGACGGCCACGGGGAGCAGCGCCGTCACCTATGAAGAGGCCGAGGAGCCGGTCAGCCTCCTCATTAACGAGTTCGGCCCGCCCGTCGCGAGTCCGTCGGCGGCTCGGCAGCGCGCCGCGATGCCGTTCGTCCACCTCGAGCGGGAGCTCTGGGAGCTGCGAGACGGTACCGGCGCCGAGATCGGCCCGGATGCGCCGGAACGTCGCGGATGGCTCCTCGACCGCGCGACGACCGGACGGCTCCGGCCTCCGGTGGAACGGCTGATGGGCACGCCGTCCACCATGGCGGCGGCCGTACGGGTGCTCCTCGACCGTCACTTCACGCCCGCCCTGGCCGAGCTGATCTGCACGGCGGTCGGCCTGGACCTCGCCGCCCTCGACCCGACGGTTGCCGCCCCGACGTCTGGGGGACGCGGCCGCAAGGCGGGATTCGCCGAGCAGGTGCTGCGCGCGTACGCCTACGCGTGCGCGATGTGCGGCTTCGACGGAGCGCTCGGCCGCAACCCCGTCGGCCTCCAGGCCGCGCACGTCCGATGGCACAGCCAGGAGGGGCCGGACGAGATCGACAATGCGCTCGCCCTGTGCGCCCTGCATCACGCCCTGTTCGACCTGGGAGTCCTCGGGCTGACGAGCGAGCTTCGCATTCGCGTTTCAGAGCTGTACGTCGCGCGCAGCGACGCCGGCCAGGCCGTCCACGCACTCTCCGGGCGCCGTCTCACCGCTCCACAGCCGGGCCGGCCCGCCCTCGCCGCCGACCACGTCGCGTGGCACACCCGGCAGGTGTTCAAGGGCCATCCGGCGGCGGCCTAGGAGGGTCTCCGTCCGGCCGAGCGGCATCCGGAGCAAGGTCCACCGGATACCCCCGAGCCAGGTCCTCCAGCGGCACGGCACCGATCGGCTCCGGCACCGTGCCGCCGGGCGGCGGAGGTCACTCCGGCCCTCGGCGATCGTCCCGTGGCAGCCCCCGTATGGATCAGCGGGCCCATTCCGGGTCGCGGCCGAGGTAGCGCAGCAGCGCGGCGGTGGCGTCGTCGGCCGGGTGCGGGTCGAGGGCGGGCGCGTACGCGAAGCCGCGGAGCGGCTCGGCGAGGGCCTCGGCCACCGGCAGGAGTCGCTCGGAAAGGTCGGCGCTCAGCGGCGACGGGCGACCGGTGGCGACCGCGATGTCCCAGGCGTGCACGGCGGCGTCCAGCGCGGCGGCGCCGACGGCGACCTCGGCCGGCAGAGGCCCCTGCGGCAGCGGCGTCGGGACGGCCTGCGCGTCCGGCGTCACGGTGGCGAAGGCCCGCGCCGAGGCGTCTAGGGCGGTCTCAAGGAGGTCTTTCGGGTCGCCGGGAGCGTCCGTCGCGGGGTCGAACGGGTTCTCCTCCGGCCCGCCGGCGCCGGTGATCGCGGCGGCGTAGGCACGCTGGTCGCCGGCGGCGTGCCGCAGCACCTGGGCGACGTTCCACTGGTCGCACGGCGTCTTCGCGGTCCAGCCGGCGCCGGCGACCTCGGCGACGGATGCGCGCAGCGCGTTGTGGGACTGCTCGAGCAGCGACCAGGACGTGGCGGTCATGCGAACCTCCGGATTAATCGGAACGGATCATTCTGTTCAAACAGTATCGGAACAGAACCTTCCGTTCAAGCTAGAATCGGAACCATGGAGACCAAGACCCCTGGCCTGCGAGGCCGCCAGGCCGAAGCCGCCCGCAACGACCAGGTGATCCTCGACGCCGCCCGAGCCGTGTTCATCCGCGACCCTGGGGCGCCGATCTCGGCGGTGGCGGAGGAGGCGGACGTGGGCGTCGGCGCCCTGTACCGGCGCTACGCCGGCAAGGAAGAGCTGCTGCGGACACTCTGCGAGGACGGCCTGCGCCGGTTCATGGCGATCGCGGAGTCGGCGCCGGTCCGGCACAGCGATCCCTGGGACGCCTTCGCGGCCTTCGTGGGCGAGGTCATCGACTCGGACGTGCACTCTCTGACCGTGCACCTGGCCGGCACGTTCACCCCGACCCCGGAGATGCACCGCCTGGCCGCGGACGCGTCCTCGCTCGCCGCGCGGATCCTCGAGCGCGCGAAGACCGCCGGCGCGCTGCGGCCGGACGTGAACGCCCGCGACATCCCAATGATCTTCGACCAGATCACCGCGATCCGTCTCGGCGACGCCGATCGCACCGCCGAGCTGCGCCGCCGCTACCTGACGCTCGTACTGGACGCGTTGCGCGCCGACACGTCGGCCACGCCACTGCCCGCTTCCCCACCGAGCGACGAGGAACTCGGACAGCGGTGGCGGCACACGGAGTCAGCACGCCGCCCCCGCCGATGACGCGCGCCTCGCCGGTCTCAGTCCAGGTCGGCGAGCCTGCGCTGGAGCAGGCGGCGCTCACGTTCGTTCCCGCAGAGCCGTACGGCGAGCTCGATCTCATGGCGCGCGTCGTCGAACTTCCCGAGGCGTCTGAACAGCTCGCCGCGTACGCTCGGCAGCAGGTGAGAGCCGGAGAGGCCGCCCGCCTCGACCAGGTCGTCGACGATGGGCAGCGCGGCCGCCGGGCCCTGGGCGATCGAGACCGCGACTGCTCGGTTGAGCTCGACGACGGGCGACGGCGCCAGCCGGCCGAGCGCCTCGTAGAGCAGCACGATCCGTTCCCAATCCGTCCGCTCGACGGACGTCGCGACCGCATGACACTCGGCGATCGCCGCCTGCACGCCATAGGCGCCGAGCCCACGCCCGACCCGCCCGGCCTGGGCCAAGGCCGCCCGCCCGCGCCGGATCGCCGCCCGGTCCCAGCGCCGACGGTCCTGCTCCTCCAACAGGACCGGTTCGCCGTCGGCGTCCAGGCGCGCCGGGAACCGTGCGGCGGTGAGCTCGAGGAGCGCGAGCAGGCCGTGCACCTCCGACGCGTCCGGGACCAGCCGCGCCAGGATCCGGGTCATCCGGATCGCCTCGCGAGCCAGGTCGGGGCGGATCCACTCACTTCCGGAGGTGGCGGTCGAGCCCTCCGTGAAGATCAGGTAGAGCACACTGAGCACCGAGCCGAGTCGCTTGCGACACTCGTCGGGCGGCGGCACCTCGAACGCCACCTGCGCGGCCGCGAGCGTCTTCTTGGCCCGCGTGATCCGAGCCTGCACCGTGGCGGTCGGTACGAGGAAGGCGCGGGCGATCTCGTCGCTCGTGAGACCGCCGAGGACGCGGAGCGTGAGCGCGATCTGCGCCTCCCGCGATGAACATCAGCGCCAGCACATCGTCGTCGATGCGGTCCGGATCCCACAGCAGGTCACCGTCCGGTGCGGGCGTCGCCGGGTCACCAGAGGCGACACCGCCCTCGTCCAGATGCCGGGCGAGGGCGGCGTACCTCTCGTCGAGAGCCGAACGGCGACGGAAGGAGTCGATGGCACGACGCCGCCCCACGGTGAGCAGCCACCCCGCGGGATTACGCGGCACGCCATCGCGCGGCCAGGCGACGAGCGCCTCGGCCAGCGACTCCTGGGCCAGGTCCTCGGCCAGCGCGAAATCGCCGGTGAACCGGGCGAGCGTACTGACGATGCGCGCGGACTCGATCCGCCACACCGCCACGACGGCCTGCCGGCCGCCGTCCGGCGGGGTCATAGCTGGCCGGTCGCCACCCGCCACGCCCGCTCCTTCTGAATCCACTCGTTGTCCTGCGGGAGCTCGTCGATGCTGGTGACGCGACGGATCTCGGCCTTCATCCCCGGACCGCTCATCGGCGCCCGCTTGGCCCACGCGACGGCCTCTTCCTTCGAAGCGACATCGAGGATCCAGAAGCCGCCGAACAGTTCCTTGGTCTCACCGTACGGCCCGTCGGTGACGACCGGAGGGTCGGAGGAGTAGTCCACGACGACGCCCTGCGACGCGTCGTCGAGCCCCTCCGCGGCGACCAGCACGCCCGCCGAGATCATCTCGTTGTTGAACCGGCCCATGGCCTCGATGATCTCGTTGAAGTCGACGTCCATGAAGGAGGCGTACGCTTCGTCGGTCGCGCGCATGATCAGCATGTACTTCACGGTCTTCTCCTGCAGAGTCCCGGGCCCCGTTCGGACCCTCTCACCTCTAGGTCGAATGGCGGAACCGCCGAATCGACATCGCGGGCAAAAATCTGCCACCGCTGATCAGGACGCCTGGAGTGCGGCGAGCCGGGCCAGCACCGCGGCGGCCGGCCCGCTGGGTTCGGGCCGGTAGGCGATGATCACCTGGCCGTCGGCGCCGTCGATGCGCAGCACGTGCCGGCACATCGGAAACCGGCCGACGAGCGGGTGGTCGACTGGAACGGCAGCTCCGCCGTGTGGGCCGAGCCCCTGCCGCCGTACGAACAGTTTCGCAGCGCGCGCCGTACGGCGACGACAGGACTGAAGCCGATCGACCCACGCGCCACCGCCACGGCGATCCTGGCCCTCGCCGACGCGGCCGAACCGTCGCTGCGACTGTTCCTCGGCACCTACCCGTACCCGTTGGCGGAGAAGGCGTACACGCAGCGGCTGCACACCTGGCGGCAATGGCACCAGCTGGCGGCCTCCGCAGACGGCTCACCGTCCGAGACGGCCCGGTAGACCGACCCGCAGTTGTCGCTCGTGCATGAGTGGCGCCTGTTCACGCCGGAGGCAGCGTGATCAGGCCTTGCCGAGCCGGTCCGCCAGGTCGGCCAGGTCGTCGGCGTGCAGGTCGAACCGGTCCGAGGAGGTGGGCGGGTCGCCGACGGGGCGGGCGACGTAGGCGGTGCGCAGGCCGAGGCCCCGCGCGCCGCGCAGGTCCCAGGCGTGGGCGGCGACCATCAGCAGCCGCTCCGGTGGTCGTCCGGAGACGGCGACGGCCAACTGGTAGACCGCTGGGTCCGGCTTGTACGTCCGGGCGTCTTCGGCGGACAAGGCCTGGTGCCAGCGCAGTCCGGCATGCGCGTTGAGTCCCAGCAGCGCCGTCCGGCTCGCGTTCGAGAGTCCGATCAGCGGGAACCGTTCGGCGAGCCGGGCGAGCCCTGCCACGGTGTCGGGCCACGGCGGGAGCCGGCGAGCCGACAGAGCCAGCTCCGCCACGGCGGCCGGGTCGTCGACCCCGGCGGCGTCGGCGACGAGCCGGGCGGCCTCCCGATCGAGGGCGTCGCCGGCGAGATAGGGCCGGTCGCCGTCGAGGATGCGACGCTGCTCGCGGTCGATGTGTTGCTGCCACAGCGACAAGAGCTGATCGATCCTGGGATCGTCGAGCGAGGGGGCGAGTTCACGGATGCCGGCGCGGATACCGGCGGGTTCGTCGACGAGCGTGCCGAGCACGTCGAACACGACGGCATCGATCTGCAGCTCTGACATGGGCGCGGTCTCCTGAACGAAGCAGGGGCGTGGGGCGGCGGTCACCACGCCGCGAATCAGCTTCAGACGTAAGGGGTAAAGTCGCTTTTAATCGACGGTAGCGGGAGGTTCGTAAGGGATGCAAGTTGCTTTTGACGATTACGTCTGGGCGGCGGGTGTCGCGACCGAGCTCGTCAACACCACCGCCGAGGTCTGGCGCGGCGACGACCACCTGCCCGACGTGGCCGCCCTCGTCGCGTTCACCGACCTACACGGAGACGGGACCGGCGCGCTGTCCGAACTTGCCCGCCGCGCCCGCACAGCCGACCTCCATGCGGTCCACGCACTTCGTACGACCGTGCGCGACCTGATCGATCAGCCCGACCGCGACCACCTCATCGCCGGCGCCACCACGCTCACCTCGCCCGCCCAGGGCACCACCCTGATCCCCGATCCCGCACACGTGAACCGCACCCGCTGGGCCGCCCCACTCCGCGACGGAGCAACCATCGCCGACGCCCTCTCGTTGACCTGCGGCATCGGCATCCTCGGGGTCGTACACACCCTCGGCGAGCAGCGATTCCGCCCATGCGGCGCGCCCACCTGCCGGGGAGCGTTCATCGACACCACCCGGCCCGGTCGCCGCCGCTACTGCATGCCCGGCCTGTGCGGCAACCGCATCAACGTCGCCAACCACCGCGCCCGCCAAGCCACAACACGTACCAACTCCGAGTAGGTCCGATGAGCGAGCGATGATCCTGCCTTCCACCTCATCGCCAAATGACCGGGCCAAAGCGCCCACGCCGCCCACGGCGGCCACGGCGGCCACGGCGGCCACGGCGGCCACGGCGGCCACGGCGGCATCATCGACCGGCCTCGCTCAGACAGGTCTTCCTTCCGTTTTCCCGTGCCGACCTGGCGGATTCACCGCCGACGACACGGACCCACCTGGCGCGAGGCGGCTTCAGCCGTCGCGCCCGGCACCACGATCGGGTGCGCTCATGTCCCCCGTCCCGGGCGTGCCATCGGCGAGCCCGTAGCGCAGGTACACGGTGCCCTTCGGACCGGCTACCGGCGGTTCGAGGAGTGTGACGTTCGTGGGCGCCGCGCCACCGTCGAACACCTTCTTCCCGACGCCGAGCACGATCGGGTGCACCCAGAGGTCGAGACGGTCGAAGAGCCTCTCGCGCAGGAGGGTCTGCACCAGGTTCAGGCTCCCGACGACCTTCACGTGCTCGTGCCGGTCACGGATCTCGCGCACCGCGCCGGCCAGATCCGGGCCGAGCTGTGTGGACCCGGCCCACGAGAGGTCGGGCCTGCCGCGGGAGGCCACGTACTTCGGGACGCTGTTGAAGAGCGTGGCGATCTCGTTGTCCTCGCCGCCCTCCTGGTACGGCCAGTAGGCGGCGAAGATGTCATACGTCCGCCGGCCGAGCAGGAGGGCGTCCGTGCCCTCGTACGCGGCGCCGATCTGCGCCCCGGCGACCTCGTCCAGCAGGGGCGCCTGCCAGCCGCCGAACGGGAACCCCACCGGGTCCTCGTCGGGGCCGCCGGGCGCCTGCCCGACGAGGTCGAGGGTTGCGAACAGCTCGATGTGGATGAGGCCCATGCCCTACTCCCGATGAGTTGGTCGTCTCGGTCGGGAGGTAGACCTGTGGGCGCCGGCAGACTCATCGCCGCGACGGCACCCGGCTTCGTACCCGTCTACCGCCTAGCCCGGTGCATCGGTCACCACCCAGGTCCCGCGGTCAGCGTCCTTGCGGCGCCCGGCAGCAGGGCTCGGCGTCCGCAGTGAGCTGTACGGGAACGATCTATCGAGAAGCGCCGACGGGGGGCGTCGGGGAGAACTCCACCGGCAGCGCGGTGAGGCCACGGATCTGGAAGGACGACCGCCATTGGAGTTCGTTCGGCGGGAGCGCCAACCTCACGTCCGGAAGGCGGTCCAGCAGCACCTCGACCGCGGTCTCGGCGATGACCTCGGCGATCTCCGGAGCCGGGTAGGGACACCCGTGGTCGCCGTGGGAGAAGGACAGGTGGGCGTGGTTGCCCCCTGCGCCGACGTCGAGTCCGGACCGCACCTGCGGATCGGCGTTTCCTCCGGCCAGCCCGACGACGAGCAGGTCACCGGCCTTGATGTACCGTCCGCCCAGTTGGGTGTCACGGGTGGCCCAGCGACCCACGGTGCCCTGCGCGGGCGATTCATCCCACAGCACCTCGTTCATCGCCTGGCCCACACTCTGGCGGCCGCCCGCCAGGGTCAGGGAGAACCGGTCGTCGATCAGCATCAGGCGGAGGGTGTTGCCGATCCAGTTGGACGTGGTCTCCTGTCCCGCTGTGATCATGATGATCAGGTCCTGAGCGAGTTCCTCATCGGTGAGGTCCGCCCGGTGGGTCACCATGCGAGAGACGACGTCGGGGCCGGGCTCGAGGCGTTTGGTCTGCACGAGCTCGGACATCGCGGCAGCGACCCGCCCGAAGGCCTCGAGGGAGTCCTCCCCGCCGTCCAGGGCCGTGACGACGTCCCGGGCGACGGCCTGGATCTGGCCCGGGGGTATGCCCATGATCCCCGCGACGGCCAGCACCGGCATCGCGTACGCGTACTGCGTCAGTAGTTCCGCCTTGCCGCTACCGGCGAAATCGTCGATCAGCCCGTCGGCGAACTGCTCACACCGGGCGCGCAACTCGAACTGGTCGACCTCCGCCAGGGCATCGCTGATCGCCCCACTGCGCCGCCGATGCTCGGCCCCCGCGGTGAACAGGATGGAGGGCTGGTAACCGACGAACGCCATCAGCGGCCAGTCGGGCGGGACCCGCTCCCACTGGTTCCAGTGGCGGGAGTCACGGGCGAACAGGTTCGGGTCGCCGACGACGTGGTGGAGCTCGCGGTACCCGATCACCAGCCAGGCGGGGATGTCACCCACGAGCAGCACGGGCACGACCGCCCCGTGGTCCTTCCTCAGCTCCCCGTACATCCGGGCGGGGTCTTCCCTCTCGTAACTCGATCCGTACAGGGGAACGGCGTCCGGGTGAGCCGGGGATGGAGGGCCCAGGGGCCGGATCGTCGCGTCGGCGGTCGGGTCCAGTGGAGACATGGCCTGCTTTCCAGGAGACTGCGATCAGGCTCACCCGGCGCTCGATGCCGGGGAGGATTTCATGGGCGGCGCGGTCCGGCTGCGGGTCTGGAAGCGCCGTCGAGCTCACCCTGTGGGATCTCGGCAGGGTCGGGGGTCGGCTCAAGTTCGGTCATGAGGTGCTTTCCACAGTGTCGATCAGGAACCGCCGACGGGGTGCGTCGGAGAGAATCACGGGCAGGGACAAGGCCGCGGACCTGGAAGGACGTCCGCCAGGTGAGCTCTTCGGGCCGTACGGCGAGCATCATGTCCGGGAGCCGGTCCACCATCTGAGTGATCACCTCGGCGATCTCACGTGCGGGGCGCGGGCATCCATGGCTGCCGTGACTTCCATGGGCGAACGACAGGTGCGCGTAATTCGCGGTGCTGCCGGTGGAACCGGTGGACCGCACGTACGAACCGGCGTTCGCCCCGGCCAGGCACATGATCAGCCCGTCGCCGACCTTGATGTGCCGCCCTCCGAGCCGAGTGTCGCGGGTGGCCCAGCGCCGGAGGTTGTTCTGCACCGGCACGTCCTCCCACAGCACCTCGTTGAGCGCCTGGCCGACGCTCCAGTGGCCTCCGGAGAGGGTAAAGGAGAACCGGTCGTCGATGAGCGTCAAACCGCAAAGTGGTGCCGATCCGGTTGGCCGTCGGCTCCTGGCCCGCCAGCCCCAGGACGCATGTCAGCGACGAGTTCCTCGTCGATGAGGGCGGACGTGTGCGTCACCGAGCGCGAGGCGACGTCCACGCCGGGATCCGTACGCTTCTCCTGTACGAGGTGGGTGCATCGCAGCGACGACCCGCCCCGTAGGCCTCGGCGGACTCCTTCACGCTACCGACGACCCCCGTGACCAGACCCCGGGCGACGGCCTCGATCTCCCCCAGGCGAAGGCCGAGGATCCCCGCGACGGTCAGCACTCCTGACTGGCCGTCGGAGGCTCCAGGGCGCGCTCCAGGTCACAGCGGCTCAGGGCCGGGCACCCAATGATCTCGGTCAACAGGGTCCGCTGTCTGCCGGTCAGTTCGTTGAAGAACACGACGGCGCCTGCGCCGGTCGTGGCGCGAGCCGCTGCGATCTCTTTTACCTTGCCCATGCTCATGAGCGTCCGTGGCGAGTAGGGGCGGTCCATGTTCGATTTCCCGCCCGGCGCACTGCCCTTCTTGCCGCCCGAGATACCCCGACGCTGTACGAATCGCCCGACAACCCGGCCGCCGCGTGCGGTCACCTCGGCGGCCAGAGCATCCATGAGTTGAGCGTGGTCCTTGCGCTTAGCGGAAAACAGGCCCGCGATCAACACATCGGTCTCGGCCACCAGCCCCTGGGCACGCGATGCCGGCTCGGTTCGGCGTCGCCGGTTGCCAGCGCGCTCCCGATGCCGCCCTTGCCTCATGTGCCCAACCGTAAGGGTATGCCAAGAACGTGCGCCAACGCGTGTCGACCATACCCAAGGCACATCGCTCTGAGAGCCTGTTAGCAGACGGTTTGGGTGGGGTCGCGTGTCGGCTCTGGAGACGGAAGAGGGCTTCTGGTAGTCGAGGGAGTGTCTAGATCACCCGC
>NZ_JBFAJC010000070.1:0-52317 GCF_040655075.1 Actinoallomurus sp. NPDC050550
TCTGTTCGATGGCGCTCGCTCCGCGAGCGCGGGAGCGGGCGCCCAACGCGCCGTCTTCCCTCGTCGCTCTGGTCGCTTCGCTCCCGGCGCTCCTCAGTCCAGACGACGCGCGCCCGCTCATGACGCGTCCCCCTCTGTGGAGGCGAGGATCTCGGCGAGGTGGACGACGCGGACGCCGGTGCGCTGGCGGGTGAGCGAGCCGCCGATGTGCATCAGGCAGGAGTTGTCGGCGGCGCACAGCACCTCGGCGCCGGTGTCGAGGACGTTGCGCACCTTGTCGGCGCACATCGCGGCGGACACGGCCGAATTCTTGAGCGAGAACGTGCCGCCGAAGCCGCAGCACTCGTCCGCGCCGCCCAGGGGTACGAGGGTCAGCCCGCGTACCTTCGAGAGCAGGTCCAGGGGCCGGGAGCCGACGCGCAGCGACCGGAGCGAGTGGCAGGTCGGGTGGTACGTCACGGTGTGCGGGAAGTACGCCCCGACATCGGTCACCCCGAGGACGTCGACCAGGAATTCCGACAGCTCATGCACCCCGGCCGGCGGTTTCACGCCGAGGGTGGGGTACCACTCTCGGATCATCGCCGCACACGACCCGGACGGGACCACGACGGCGTCATAGCCGTCGAACACGGCGGCGAAGCGGCGGGCCAGCGGCCGGGCGTCGTCGCGGTACCCCGTGTTGAAGTGCATCTGCCCGCAGCAGGTCTGCTCGAGCGGGAAGTCGACGGTGCAGCCGAGACGCTCCAGCAGCCGGACGGTCGCCTGCCCGGTGCCGGGGAAGAGCGTGTCGTTCACGCAGGTGACGAAGAGCCCGACCCGCATGATCTCAATTTATCCCGTACACGCGGCGGGCGGTCCCGCCGAAGACGGAGTCCCGGTCGCCGTCCGGCACCGCCTCCCGGGCCAGGTCGAGGACCTGCTCGTATGACGCGGCGAGCGTGCAGACCGGCCAGTCGGAGCCGTACATCACGCGGTCGGCGCCGAAGGAGTCCAGCACGTGCCGGGCGTACGGCAGGATGTCGGCCGGTTTCCAGTCGGGGGCGGCCTCGGTGACCAGGCCGGACAGCTTCACCGTGACGTTCGGCAGCGCGGCCAGCGACGTGATCCAGGCGGCCCACGGCTCCCACACCCCGCCGGCGATGTCGGGCTTGCCGGCGTGGTCGAGGACGAAGGAGGTCCCCGGAAGGCGGCGGGCGAGCTCCAGCGCCGCGTCGGCCTGCGGCGGCCGGACCAGCAGGTCGTACACCAGACCCGCGTCCGCGACGGCCTGGACGCCGCGCAGGACGCCCGGGCGCAGCAGCCACTCCGGGTCGGGTTCGTCCTGGGCCCCGTGGCGGATGCCGGCGAGCAGCTGGCCGGACGGGCTCTCCCTCACTTCGGCGATCTGGTCGGCCACGTCGGGCGCGGTGAGGTCCACCCAGCCGACGACGCCGACGATCGGCCCCGGCTCGTCGCCGTGTTCCAGCTCGACCGGGTTGTCCGCGGTGAACAGCAGGTCGTACGTCTCGGCGACGTCCTGCAACGCCTGGACGACGATCGAGTCGCGCACGCCGTACGGCGCGGTCAGCCCGGTGTACCGGGCCGCGTCGAACCTGCCCAGGATGGGGTCGGCCCAGGGGCCGTCCATCCAGGGGTAGTCGCGCAGTCCGGTGTCCCACAGGTGGTGGTGCGCGTCCAGCAGCACCGGCTCGCTCACAGGGCCTCCCACAGCGCCTCGGGGATGTCCGTCTCGAACAACGTCGTATTGTCGTCGACCTCGGCGACGCTACGGCAGCCGACGAGGACGCTCGCGACGGCGGGGTGCCGGAGCGCGAACCGCAGCGCCGCCGCCCGCAGTGGCACCCCGTGCTCGGCGCACACCCGCTCCAGGCCGGCGACGCGGTCGAGCAGCTCCGGCGGGGCGGGTTCGTAGTTGTACGTCGTGCCGCCGGCCAGCAGCCCGGAGTTGTACGCGCCGCCGATGACGACCGAGGTGCCGCGCCGCAGGCAGGCGGGCAGCAGGTCCTCCTCCGCCGACCGGTCGAGCAGGGTGTAGCGTCCGGCGCACAGCACGACGTCCAGGTCGAGCCGCTCGACGAACCGCGTCAGCATCGCCGTCTGGTTCATCCCGGCGCCGATGGCGCGGACGACGCCCTCGTCACGCAGGGCGGCCAGCGCCGGGTACGCCGTCGCGTAGACCTCCTCCTCGTGGTCGTCCGGGTCGTGCAGGTAGAGGATGTCCACGTGGTCGACGCCAAGGCGTTTGAGCGACTCCTCCAGGGACCGGCGGATGCCGTCGGCGCTCCAGTCCCAGACCCGCTTGTACGGCGGCGGGTCGGCGAACCCCTTGTCCTCGGGCGGTTCCCCCGGCTCCAGGGGGACGAGGAGCCGACCGACCTTGGTCGACAGGACGTACTCGCCGGTCAGGGCGGTGCCGAGGAGGTGTTCGCTCCGCCCGGTGCCGTAGTGCGGCGCGGTGTCGAAGTAGCCGATGCCCCGCTCCTGCGCGCGGCGTACGGTCGCCGTGGCCTCGGCCTCGGGTACGGGGGCGTACAGCCCGCCGATCGCGGCGCCACCGAACGCCAGCGTCGTCACCTCGACCGGCGAGTTTCCAAGTCTGCGGAGTTCCATCGCTACGTCGTCACCTCGACCTGCGGGCTTCCAAGCTTGCGGCGTTCCATCGCTACTCCTGTGCCTGGCCTGACGTGATCCGGCTGATGATCAGGGCGACGAGGATGATCGCGCCGTTGAGCGCGCCGATCCACTGCGCCGGGACCCCGGCCAGCGTGAGCACGTTCTGGATCATGTAGAGCAGCAGGATGCCGGTGAAGGCGCCGAAGATCGTGCCCTTGCCGCCGTTGAGCGAGACGCCGCCGATGACCGCTGCCGCGAACACCGTGAAGATCGCGCCGTTGCCCTGGCTGGCGGCCACCGAGGCGAGCCGGCCGGTGAGCAGCAGGCCGCCGAGCGAGGCCAGCAGGCTGGCCACGACGAGGGTCCCCCACAGCACCCGGTCGACGCGGATGCCGGCGGCGCGGGCGGCGTCGGCGTTGCCGCCGATGGCGTACAGCGCCCGCCCGAACCGGGTGTAGCCGGTCACCGCGATGGCCACGGCGTACAGCACCAGGCAGATCCAGATCGACGCGGGCAGGCCCAGCCAGACGGCGTTGCCCAGGTAGATCATGGAGTTCGGCAGGTTGAAGAAGGTCTTGCCGCCGCTGATGCCGGTGAGCAGGCCGCGCAGCACGATCAGCATGCCCAGCGTGACGATGAAGCCGTTGAGACGGAACCGCACAATCAGCAGGCCGTTGACCCAGCCGATGGCGAGGCCGACGGCGAGGGTGATGGGGATCGACCACGCGCCGGACAGCCAGCCGAGGCCGTGCGTGACGCCCGGGGCGAGCACGAGCCAGGCGGCGACCCCGGGCGCGAGCCCGAACGTCGACTCCAGCGACAGGTCCATCCGACCGCAGATCAGCACCAACGCCTCGGCCAGCACGAGCAGCGAGATCTCCGACTGCTGCTGCAGCACGTTGACCAGGTTGTCCCAGTGCAGGAACACCGGATTGACGAAGTACCCGACGATGCCGATCACGATGATCGCCGGTACCAGCGCGAGGTCCCGCAGGCGCGCCAGCCGTGGCGCGGTGGTCCGGCCCGGGGCCGGCGCGGCCAAGGCCGTCTGTGTGTCAGTCACGGATGCCCTCCATCGCGGCGATCAGTTCGTGGTCGTCCCATCCCTTCGGCATCTCGGCGACGACGGCGCCCTTGAACAGGACGAACACCCGGTCGCAGGGGCGAAGGTCGTCCAGGTCGTCGGAGATGATCAGGACGCCGGTGCCGCCGGCGGCCGCCGTGGAGGCCGTTCCCAGCAGCGTCTCCTTCGCCCTGACGTCGACTCCGGCGGTGGGCTGCATCAGCACGAGCACCTTGGGGTCGTTGGCGAGCGCGCGGGCCATGACGACCTTCTGCTGGTTGCCGCCGGACAGCGCCGACACCGGCTGCTCGGGACCGGCCGCCTTGATGTCCAGGTCGTCGATGGCCTTGACGCCGAGTTCGTCGCGGCGGCGCGGTCCGACGATCCCGAAGCGGCCCAGCCGCTCGGGGACGGTGAGCGTGGCGTTCTCGGCGATGGACAGGCCGGGGACCAGGCCCTCCTTGTGCCGGTCCTGCGGGACGAAGCCGAGGCCGGCCCGCAGCGCGGCCGGCACGCTGCCCGGCCGGGGCGTCCGGCCGCCGATCTGCACCGTGCCGGAGGCGGCACGGCGCAGGCCGACGATCGACTCGCCGACCGCCATCTTCCCGGAGCCGCCGGCCCCGGCCAGTCCGACGATCTCGCCGGGGGCCACGGTCAGCGACACGTCCTCGAAGACGCCGGGGACGCCGAGCCCGGTCACGCTGAGCGCGGGCTCGACGCCGCGGGACGGCGCGGGCCGGTCGGCGCCGAGGTCGATCAGCCCGGTGGCCTCACCGGTCATCGCGGTGATGAGCGCCTGCTTGTCCAGTTCCGCGACCGGGGAGGTCACGATGTGCCGGGCGTCGCGCATCACGGTGACGGTGTCGCAGACCTCGTACACCTCGTCGAGGTGGTGGCTAATGAACAGGAACGTCACCCCGGACTCTCGCAGGGAGCGCATCCGGGAGAACAGCCGCTCGATCGCCTGGCCGTCCAGCTGGGCGGTCGGCTCGTCGAGGATGATGAACCGCGAGCCGTGCGACAGGGCCCGCGCGATCTCGACGAGCTGCCGCTGCTCGACGGTGAGGCGCTCGGCCGGCGCCTGGACGTCGACGTCGACCTCCCAGGTGTCCAGCAGCTCCCGGGCGCGGCGGCGAAGCGCACCCCAGGAGATCAGGCCGCTCCCCTGCCGGTTCAAGAAGAGATTCTCGGCGACCGACAGCGACGGGATGACCGTCAGCTTCTGGTAGACGCAGGCGACGCGCTGCCGCCACGCCTCCCGGTCGGCGAGGGCCGGCGCGGGCGACCCACCGAACTCCACCGTCCCCGAGTCCGGGGCGAGCAGGCCGGTGAGCACCGACACCAGGGTCGATTTCCCGGCGCCGTTGCGGCCGACGAGGGCGTGCACCTCGCCGTCGTTCACGGTCAGCGACACGTCGTCGAGCGCGACGGTCACGCCGAACCGCTTGTTGATCCTGTGTGCCGCCGCGACCGGCGGGACGCCGGTCGCGGCGCTGGCGGGAACGCTCATTTGATCTGGTTGCCCCAGAGCTGCGGGTCCGTCGCCTTCAACGAGCCCGGGTAGGTGCCGTCCTTGGTGACGAGCGGCGCGGGAATCTGGTCCTCCAGCAGGCCCGGTCGCGGCGCGACGATCGTCGAGTCGTGGTCGGTCTTACCCGGCGCGAACTTCTTGCCGTCGATGGCCGCCTTGACGTAGTACAGCGCGTACTTGGCGTACAGGTCGGCGGGCTGCGACACGGTCGCGTCGATCTGCCCGGCCTCCATCGCCTTCATCTCCTCCGGGATGCCGTCGTTGGAGACGATCGCGATGTGCTTCGGGTTGCCCGGCGGGAAGATCAGGCCCTTCTGCTTCAGGACGTTCAGCGTCGGGGCGAGGAACGCGCCGCCCGCCTGCATGTAGATCCCGTTCAGGTCGGGGTTGGCGGCGAGCGTGGTCTGCAGCTTGTTCGCGCCGACGTCGCCCTTCCACTCGGTGGGCAGGCCGATGACCTTGATGCCGGGGTAGTTCTGGGACATGCACTGGTTGAACGCCTCGGTGCGGTCCCGGCCGTTGATGGAGGCCAGGTCGCCTTCGAGCATCGCGACCTTGCCCTTGCCCTTCAGCGTGTCGCCGAGGAACTTGCAGGCCTTCTCGCCGTACGCGCGGTTGTCGGCGCGGACCACCATGTAGACGTCGCCCTTGTCGGGGCGGGTGTCGACGGTGACGACCGGGATCTTCTTCGCCTTGAGCTGGTCCAGCGTCGGCGCGACCGCGGCGGTGTCCTGCGGGGCGAGCACCATGCCCTTCACGCCCTGGCCGATGAGCGACTGCACGTTGGCGGTCAGCTTGGCGATGTCGTTCTCGGAGTTGGTCGTCTTCAGGTCCAGGCCGTCCTGCTTGCCGTACTGCGGGACGTACTTGATGTAGGAGTTCCAGAAGTCGGTGTCGGACCGGGGGTAGTCGACACCGACGACGCTGCCGCCGCCCGCGCCGCTGCCGCTGCTCTTGTTGCACCCGGTCAGCACCACTGCGGCCGCCGCGAACGCGGCACCCGCCGCGAGCATCGATCGCTTCATCGCGTCCTCATTTCTCTGGGCGAAGTCGCAGGCCGGCCATGCCCCCGTCGACCGCCAGCGCCGTTCCTGTCGTCGCCGACGCGAGAGGACTGGCCAGGTAGGCGATCGCCGTGGCGACCTCCTGGGCGCTGACCAGCCGCCCGCTCGGCTGACGGGCCGCCAGCGCGGCCCGTTCCGCCTCCGGATCATCGGTCGCGGCGAGCAGCCGGGAGACCCAGGGCGTGTCGGCGGTGCCCGGGTTGACGCACGTCACCCGGATCCCGTCGCGCAGGTGATCCGCCGCCATCGCCAGGGTGAGCGACTGAACGGCACCTTTGGTCGCCGAGTACAGCGCGCGCTGCGGCAGCCCGGCGGTGGCCGCGATCGAGCAGGTGTTCACGATCGCGGCATGTTCGGATCGGCGCAGGTGCGGCAGAGCCGCGCGGCTCACCCGCACCATGCCGAACACGTTGACCTCGAAGACGTTGCGCCACTCTTCGTCGGTGTTGTCCTCGACCGTGCCCTGCGCGCCGATCCCGGCGTTGTTGACCAGCACGTCCAGGCCGCCGAGGTGCTCCACCGCCTCCGTGACCGCCGCCCGGACCGACACGTCGTCCCGTACGTCGGTCTTGACGCCGTGCAACGGCTCCGGCGGGGTGGACAGGTCGAGGCAGCTCACGGTGGCGCCGCGCTCGGTCAACAGGCGCGCCGTCGCGAGCCCGATGCCGGAGGCGCCTCCCGTGACGATGGCCCTGATCCCGCTGAACTCCACAGTCACGACCTCCAGGCGGCGCCGTCGGGGTAGGCGTATTCGAGCAGACTCTCTGCCTTCATCTGCGCCGACATGCCGGGGGCCGTCGGCGCGAGATAGTGGCCGTCCCGGATGCGGACCGGGTCGGTGAAGTGCTCGTGCAGGTGATCGACGTACTCGATCACGCGGTTCTCGGTGCTCCCGCTGATCGCGAGGTAGTCGAACATCGACAGGTGCTGCACGACCTCGCACAGTCCGACGCCGCCGGCGTGCGGGCAGACCGGGACGCCGTACTTCGCGGCGAGCAGGAGGATCGCGACGTTCTCCGGCACGCCCGCGACGCGGCAGGCGTCGATCTGCAGCACGTCGATGGCCTCGGCCTGCAGCATCTGCTTGAAGATCACGCGGTTGGCCACGTGCTCCCCGGTCGCCACCCGGACGGGCGCGACGGACCGGCGCACGGCGGCGTGCCCGAGGATGTCGTCGGGGCTGGTCGGCTCCTCGATCCACCACGGGTCGTACGGCTTGAGGGCCTCGACCCACTCGATCGCCTGGCCGACGTCCCAGCGCTGGTTCGCGTCGATGGCGATGCGGACGTCGGGTCCGACGGTCTGGCGGGCCAGCTCCATGCGGCGGACGTCGTCGGTCAGGTCGCCGCCGACCTTGAGCTTGATCTGGGTGAAGCCCTCCGCGACGGCCTCGCGCGCCAGGACGACGAGCTTGTCGTCGGTATACCCGAGCCAGCCGGGCGTCGTCGTGTACGCCGGGTAGCCGGTGGCCAGCAGCGCGGCCTCCCGTTCGTCGCGTCCCGGGCGGGCCGCCGTCAGCAGGTCGACGGCCTCCTCCGGGCGGAGCGCGTCGGTGAGGTACCTCCAGTCGGCCAGGTCGACGATCTGCTCGGGCGTCATGTCCGCCAGCAGCCGCCAGACGGGCTTGCCCGCGACGCGCCCGGCGAGGTCGAACGCCGCGTTGATGATCGCGGCGGCGGCCATGTGGACCGCGCCCTTCTCCGGGCCGAGCCAGCGCAGCTGCGAGTCGTGGATCAGCCGCCGCGCGAAGCCGCCCAGGTCGGACAGGTCGATGTCGAGGCCGACGACGAGCGGCGCGTACGCCTCGATCGCCGCGACGCACACCTCCGTGCCGCGCCCGATCGTGAAGGTGAACCCGTGACCCTCGGCGCCGTCGTCCGTGCGGAGCACGGCGTACGCCGCGGAGTAGTCCGGGTCCGGATTCATGGCGTCCGAACCATCCAGCTGCCGCGAAGTCGGGAATCGAATGTCGTAGGCGTCGAGTGCGATGACCTTCATGCGAGCCTCTGCCGTTGCTGCCCGAGCCCGTCGATCTCGAGTTCCACGATGTCACCCTTGTGGAGGAAGGAGATACCCGGGCTGCCCAACGCGACTCCGGCCGGGGTCCCCGTGTTGATCACGTCTCCGGGGTCCAGGACCATGAACTGGCTGATGTACCAGATCAGGTGGTCCACCGTGAAGATCATGTTCTTGGTGTTGCCGTCCTGGCGGAGGTCGCCGTTGACCCACAGCCGCAGGCCGAGGTCCTGCGGGTCGGCGATCTCCTCGGCGGTCACCAGGTGCGGCCCGAGGGGGTTGAAGGTCTCACACGACTTGCCCTTGTCCCACGTGCCGCCGCGCTCGAGCTGGTACTCCCGCTCGGAGACGTCGTTGCTGATCGCGTACCCGGCGATGAGCGCGCGCGCCTCCGCCGGCGAGTCCAGGTAGCGGGCCTGGCCGCCCAGGATGATGGCGAGCTCGACCTCGTAGTCGGTCTTCTCGCTGCCCGGGGGGATGAGCACGTCGTCGTCCGGGCCGACGACGGTGTTCGACGCCTTCATGAAGATGATCGGCTCGGCCGGGATCTCGGCGCCCGTCTCCTCCGCGTGGTCCCGGTAGTTCAGGCCCACGCACACCACCTTGCCGGGCCGTGCCACCGGGGAACCGACCCGCTTGGTGTTCTGGATGGGCGGCAGCTCGCCCGCCGCGTACGCCGCCCTGGCGCGGTCCAGGCCCGTGGCGAGGAAGTCTCCGTCGATGTCGCGGGTCACACCGGACAGATCGAGGAGCGAGCCGTCCTCCGCCAGGACCGCGGGCCGTTCGGCGCCGACCGGTCCGACACGCAGCAGCTTCACGTAGTCGTACCCCCTGCTCGTCGGTTGGTCCGACCTCTCACCGATTCATCGGACCTCTTACCCGGACATAAGACCACTACAGGGCGCTGTGCTGGCAATACCCCGTTACACACTTGTTACTTTTGTGAAATTGGTAAGACCTCTTAACGTCCGGCAAGATGAGTTTCGCAAACCGGAGGAGGGGACGCGCGTGCCGGACGACACCGGTGGCAAGACCACCGTCACCCAGCGGGCGATCGACGAGATCAAGACGCGGATCGCCATGGGTGAATTCGTGCCCGGGCAGCGCCTGCCGACCGAGCGCGACCTCGCCGCCGACCTCGGCCTGTCGCGCAGCTCGATGCGGGAGGCGATCCGCGCCCTGACGGTCATGGGGGTACTGGAGGCCCGGCACGGGGCCGGCATCTACGTCACACAGCTGAAGCCGGGCGACCTGCTGGAGACGTTCGGTGTCGTCGCGGAGATCTCGCGCGGCGACACCCTGCTGCACCTCGTCCAGGTCCGCAAGATCCTCGAGCCCGCGGCCGCCGCCGCGGCAGCGGCGCGCATCGACGACGAAGGCCTCGCCGGCCTACGCGCCGAGATGAGGGCCATGGAGCGCGCCTCGACCGCGGAGGAGAACGTCGGGCACGACCTGGAGTTCCACCGGATCATCACCGAGGCCGCCGGCAACCCGGTGCTCGGCGCGATCCTCGGCGGGCTGAACAGCCGCACCTTCCGGGCCCGCGTCTGGCGCGGCTATCAGGAGGAGGGCGTCTTCCCGCGCACCGCTCGCGAGCACGACGCGATCTACCGTGCCCTGGTCGAGCGCGACCCCGACGGCGCCCGCGTCGCCGCAGCCGTGCACATCGGCGCGGTCGAGGAGTGGGCCCGCCGCCAGACGGACGAGGAGGAGTGAGGATGCGCATCGCGCTGCACACCCGACTCAGGCCCGGCCGCGAGGAGGAGTACGAGAAGGCCCACCGGGAGGTCCCCCCGGCCCTCGTCCAGGCGATCAAGGACGCCGGCGCGCACGAGTGGACGATCTGGCGCAGCGGGCTGGACCTGTTCCACGTCATCGACTGCGACGACTACACCGCGCTGCTCGCCGCCCTGGAGGACCTGCCGGTCAACGTCGCGTGGCAGGCCCGCATGGCCGGCTACCTCGACGTCGTCCACGACTACTCCGGCGAGGGCGCCGCCAAGGGCCTCCCCGTCGTCTGGCGCCTGGAGTAGGCCGAGCGGCGGGCCCGAGGCGAGTCGCGGGGAGCATATGCGCGGGCCCGACGCCCGCGGCGGAGAGCGTACGGGCGGGCCTGAGGCCCGTGGTGGGGGTGGCTCCACCCCAGGTTCGTGGTCGGGTCGCCGGCCGCGCTCGCGGTGTCGGCGGACCGCCCGGTCGCGACGGTCGTCGTCTACGCGCTCACCGGCGCGGCCGCCGGATGCCTGATCCGGTACGCACGGCACCGTCGCGACGTGCTGGAGCGCGTCCGCGCGGGCGCGCTCCGGCGTGCCGTCGCGCCCGCCCGCGAGGACGAGCGGGTTCTGGCCGCCTGAGCGCGTTCTACTCGCTGGGCATCATGATCCACAGGATGATGTAGATCACGAACTGCGGGCCGGGCAGCAGGCAGGACAGGATCGCCAGCAGCCGGACCGTCCACGGCCCCAGCCCGTACCGGCGACCGAGACCGGCGCAGACACCGGCGATGACACGCCCCTGACGCGGGCGATAGAGACCGTTCACTGCGATACCCCTTCGCGATGGACTACTCACCACGCTAGGCAGCGCGTCTCCCGGACACATCGCTCGCGGGATCGATCCCGCCTCGTCCCGCAGACCTACGGGTCACCCCTAAGGGTGTCGGGTGTATCAACGGACACCCCCATAGGGCACGGAGGTCCCCTATGAACGCGGTGGTGGAGCACTAGCCGGTTGCGGTGAGCAGGACGTACGGGGGCAACTTGTCGTTTGGCTCCACGTTCTCGTCTTCGACCACGAGGGTGCCGAAGTCGCCGCCGACAAGCCCGGGATCGCCGCCGCGCTCGAACATGGGGAGTTCCTGAATGCCCGTGGTCTTTCCAGCCGAATCGAAGGTGAAGACCTTGATCGGGCGCGGTTCCAGCTCGACGACGCGCACTTGGCCGCCGATGACGGTGCCGGAGCGCAGCCTGGTGAGTTGGTCGCCGGCACCGGAGAAGGTGCGCCGCCACAGCCGTTTCCCGTCCGCGGCGCGATAGGCCGTGATCTGGTCGTCGTGCTCGGTCACCACGACGAGGCCGTCGCCTCCGGCCACGCCCGCATACGCACCCGAATCGACGTGCCACAGGGGACGGCCCGTACGCGAGTCGAGCACCCGGTATCCCCGCCCCAGTCCGTTCTCGACCTCGTTCTGGAGGAGTTCATGGTCGCCGACCGGCAGCAGCGAGCCGCCGGGGAGGCGTTCGAAGCCCGGCATCGCCCGGCCGGACGACGCGTCGAGAAGGGTGCTGTAGGCGTACTGCGGATCGTACGGGGAAGGGGGGCCATCGGCGCAGGCGACGTCCAGCGGCAGGAAGGAGCCCTCCGTCCGGGCCTTGCCCACCGGGTCGCCGAAGACGCAGTCGTGCGGTGCCGCGTGCGACCACACACGCCGGCCCGACGACGCGTCGTAGGCGTCCACACCCCGGTCCTGCACGACCGCGACGAGCGGGCGCCCGGCCGGCCCGGTCAGCCCCGCGGGGACCTCTCGTTCCTCGCCCTTCGAGTCGACCTTCGGAAAGGACCGATCCGGCAGGTCGGCATGCACGCGGTGTCCCGTTCGCACATCGACGATCGTCAGCCCGCGATCACTCCAGACGACGGCGGCACGCCGACCGTCGACCCGGCCGACCGCGTCGACCCGGACGCGCCCTGGCCTGCTGATCCCCCACCAGGTCCGTCCCGTGCGGAGGTCGACCGCGCGTACTCCACCGTCGTGCCGCTCGACGAGCGCGCCCGCCGCCAGAATCGGATCCGCGGCGTCCCGGAAGCGGCGGGCCCCCGAGGACGGCACGCCGCTCACCGATCGCGGCGGCGTGCCGTGCGCGCCCGAAAGGTGCTCCCAGGGACTGAACAACCAGGTACCGGTACCGGCCAGGATCAATACCGCCGCGAAGGCGGGTACGCCGGCCGTCAGCCACCTGCTCCGGCGGGTCCGCTGAGGAGGCCGCGGGGCGTCCGTGTCCTCCCCCGCGGCCGCGAGCGGCAGGTCGGTCTCGTTCTCCATCGTCGCTCAATCCCATGCGTTCTTGCCGAAACGTCCGAGTCTGAGCATGGCGCATCCGTGACCAGGAGTCCGACACGGGTCGGTGTCCGCCATGGGATACGGACCGAACGTCGGCCCGGTTCGGCGATGGGTCAAGGGATGTCGACGGACTCGCCCGGCTGGAGGCGGCGGAACTCCTTGTCCTGGCGCTTGCCCTCGCCCGCCAGCTGGTTGTCCAGCAGGCCGAGCCCGAAGTCGTTGAGCAGGCCGTCGTGGACCGCGTACGCGCGCCTGGGCGCGACCGCCCGCAGGTACTCGATCATCTCCGGGGCCTTCATCCAGGGCGCCTGGCCGGGGACGAGGAGCGTGGGCGCCTCCAGCACGGTGAAGGCGTCACCCGGGTGGAAGACCTCCCCGTCGATGAGGAAGCCGATGTTCTCCACCGGGGGTACGTCCGGGTGGACGACCTCGTGCTTCTGTCCGGCCACGGCCACGTCGAACCCCGCGATCGTCAGCGAGTCGCCGTCCCCGACCGTACGGACGCGGTCGCCCAGATCGTCCAGGTCGCCGGCGACGGCCCGGCAGGTGTAGACGGTGAGCCGCGGGTCGTCCGTGAGGGCTTGGCGCAGCCGTTCGGCCTGGTAGTGGTCGAAGTGCTCATGGGTGATCAGCACGGCGTCCGCGCCCGCGAGCGCGTCGCCCTGCGGGGTCAGAACACCGGGGTCGATGACGAGCGTGCGGTCGTCCTTCTGCAGGCGGACACAGGAGTGCCCGAGCTTCGTCAACCTCATACTTCGATCCTGACACGGGCCGCGTCGGCTTCTCAGGCGGCCCTCCTGCCGGTTGACGATCAACCGAGCGCTTGGTAGATACAGGGAGGTCGGGGAAACGTTTCGGCGAGGAGGCCCGGACCATGCCGGTTCCCGACCAGCGAGATCCCGAAGTGACGCGCACGGTCCTGACCCGGTGGCTGTCGGAACGCCTGCCGGGCACCGGCGTGGCGATCCCCCGGCTGGAGATCCCCCGGACGACCGGATTCTCGGCCGAGACGCTGCTGTTCGACGCCGAGTGCGACGGCCGCGTGGAGCACCTGGTCGCCAAGGTGGCGCCGAGCCGCTATCAGGTCTTCCCCGATCCGCTGCCGTACGCCGCCCAGTACCGCCTGCTGCGGATCCTCGACGAACGGACCGGCATCCCGGTGCCCCCGATGCGCTGGTACGAGCCCGACGCCGGCCTGCTGGGCGCGCCCTTCTTCGTCATCGACCGGGTCGACGGCCGCGCGCCGGACGACAACCCGCCCTACCACCAGGCGGGCTGGGTCACCGAGGTGACACCCGTGCACCGAGCGCGCATGTGGACGTCCGGCCTCGACGTCCTGGCCGCCGTACACCGGCTGGATCCGGCGCCCTTCGCGTTCCTCGACCGGACGAGGTACGGAGCGGCCGGCTTAGAACAGCGGCTCGGCTACTACACCCACTACATGAGCTGGGCGTACCACGGGCCACAGCCGACCTGCGCCGAGGCGCTGCGGTGGCTGCGCGAGCACCGGCCGGACGAGCCGGACCCGCCCGTGCTGCTGTGGGGCGACGGGCGGATCGGCAACATCCTCTACGGCGACGACGGCGAACCGCGGGCCGCGCTCGACTGGGAGATCGCCACGCTCGGCGCGCCCGAGGAGGACCTCGCCTGGTACATGTACCTCGACCGGCACCACTCGGAGGGCATCGGCGTCCCGCGCCTTCCCGGCTTCGCGTCCTACGCCGCCACCGTCGCGTACTACGAGGAGCTGGCCGGCCGGAGGATGCGGCACATGGCGTACTACGAGGTCCTGTCGGCCTTCAAGTTCGCGGTGATCATGGCGCGGATCGGGCAGGCGTTCATCGACTGGGGCCTGACGCCGCCCGACAGCGACTTCCCGGTGGACAACACCGCGTCCCGGCTGCTCGCCGGGCTCCTGAACCTGCCCGTCCCCGGTCCCGCGACCGGCCCACCACCCGGAGGCCGCCGATGACGCTCTCACCACTCGACGACTACCCGGTCCACCAGGTACCCGACGTGATGCGGCACGTCGCCACCTCGGACCGCAACTTCTATGACCGGTACTACTTCAACTGCCACTCCCGCTCGGACGAGCTCATGCTCATCGTCGGGCTCGGGCAGTATCCGAACCTGGGCGTCACGGACGCGTTCGCCCTGGTCCGGCGCGGCCCGCTGCATCGCGTCGTCCGGGCCTCGCGCGAGCTCGGCGCGGACCGGATGGACACCTCGGTCGGACCGTTCCGCGTGGAGGTGCTGGAAGGGCTCAAGCGCCTGCGCGTCGTCCTCGAGCCGAACGACCATGGGCTGGCGTTCGACCTGACCTGGGAGGGGACGATCCCGGCGCAGCTGGAGCCCCCGCACTTCATCCGCGCCCACGAGCGGGTGGTGTTCGACTCGCGCCGGCTCGCGCAGACCGGCAGGTGGACCGGCGCCATCACCGTGGACGACACGACCGTGCCGGTGACCCCGGACCGCTGGTGGGGCAGCCGCGACCGGTCCTGGGGCATCCGCCCGGTCGGCGAGGCGGAGCCGCCGGGCATCCAGGCCACGGGCACGGCGAGCTTCTACTGGCTGTACGCGCCGATGCAGTTCGAGGACCACGCGATCCTGTGCATCGTGCAGGAGGACGCGCAGGGTCGCCGGGTGCTGGAGGAGGCCGTACGCGTGTGGCCGGACGACCGTGAGCCGGAGTATCTCGGCCGCCCGGAGTACCGGCCGACCTACGCTCCGGGGACACGCGTCGTCACCGAGGCGGTGATCGCGTTCGCCCCGCCGGGCGGCAAGCCGTTCGACGTGCGCGTCACCCCGCTGCTGCCGGTGCACCTGATGGTCGGCAGCGGCTACGGACTGGAACCCGACTGGCGGCACGGGATGTACCAGGGGCCTGAGCTGAAGGTGCAGGGCGTGACGTACGACCTCCGCCGCCCCGAGGACGCCGCCCGCATGTGGGGCATGGTCGACGCTGTGGCGCGGTTCGAGTACGACGGCGGCACGGGCCACGGGCTGTTCGAGAATTGGGCCCTCGGCGATCACCCGAGCTTCGCGGAGGACTGAGCTCGGGCGCTCTCGGACGAGCACTCGAATCCGCTGTCTCCAGGAATGACGAGCGACCTTTTCCGTACGATCGCGGGAAAACCTATACCGTACAGGTGAGTAGAACGGCGTGGACGCGTGCCAACTCCGCTACCAGGGGTGACGTGGCGTCGCCGACGCGGCCGTTCCGCTGGCTCGTCGGATCCCTCGCATTGCTCACGGCGCTCTTCATCGCGCTGACGGTCATGATGATCGCCGTACCGGGTTACACCCGCGACGCGGTTCTCCGGCACAGCCCCGCGCTCACCCATCGGGACCTGGACACCGCGGTGAATGTCACGATCGCCTACACGGCCGTCATGCACGTCGTGCACGTCGCCATCGCGACGTGGCTGGTCGTGAAGGCGCTGAAACGGCGCCGGTGGGCACGCATCGCGCTGACCGTCTACCTTCCGCTCGCCACCGTGGGCAGCCTCGCCTCATGGAGCGACCTGCGGTTCGCCTGGGTGGTCGTTCTCAGTGGCGTCGTGCACCTGGTGATCATCGGACTGCTCTGGCTGCCGCATTCCGTGCGGGCGTACTTCGCTCGGTGAACATCGCGCGGCGGCCACTGGTGCGACCGGGCGGTCGCCCCACCGTGGTCACGACCGCCCGGGGATCACACCTAACATCGGCTATACCGCCTGTTCCGCGAGGCGGAAGGTCACGTCTCCGTTCTCATCGACGCTCGCGTCGAGCGTCATCTCGTCGAGGATCGTCGCGGCGTCCGGCTCGAGGTAGACGCGCGCGCCCTGCTCCTCGACGATCTCGTCGCCGGCCTGCGGTCCTTCGGCCACCGCGAGGGAGAGCGTGCCCGCCTCGTCCGTCTGGTTCTGGGTGGCGATCCGCAGGCCGGTCTGCGGCGAAAGCTCGGGCTGGCTGGTGACGGTACGGATCACCTGGACCGCCGAATCGGTCAGCGTCAGCACGATCGACAGCTCCTTCTGGTCGGTTGCAGGTCAGCACGGAGCGCGGCCGCCCCATGCATGCGGCCTGCCATGCCCGACCGTCTGCGGGGCCAAACATCCCCGATCTTGCGATTTGCCGAGATGCCGGCCTAGGGAGCGAGCGCGCGTACGGCGTCCGTGACCTGGGTCTCGCTGTTCGGCAACACGGCGAGGACGGGCGTGTCCAGGCCGGCGTCGACGTACGCGCGGACGCGTTCCCGGCACTCGTCCGGCGAGCCGTGGACGAGGAGGTCGTCGACCACGTCGTCCGGAATGGCGGCGAGGGCGGCCTTGCGGTCGCCTGCGGCCCACGCCTCGTTCATCGCCGCGAGCCGTTCACCGCGGCCGAGCCACTCGTGGAAGGCCGCGTATACGGGAACCGTCAGGTACGCCGCGATCATCCGCCGGCCGAGCGCCCGCGCCTCATCGGCGTTCGACGTCGGGCAGACGAAGATCCGCGCGATCAGTTCCTTCTCCGTGCCGAACTCGGCCCGGACCTTCGGGACGTCGGACGGCGCCAGCCAGTTGGTGATCGCACCGTCGGCCTCACGGGCGGCCAGCCGGAGCATGCCGGGGCGCAGTGCGGCGAGGACGATCGGCGGCGGCGTCCGCGGCGGAGTCTCCAGCTTGAAACCGCTCACGCCGAGCGCCTCGTCGCTGACCTTCTCGCCGGCCAGGGCCCGGCGAAGGAACCGCAGCGTGTCCCGCACCCGCCGGTACGGCTCGGTGAAGGGGATGCCGTTCCAGCGCTCCACGATCACCGGCGAGGACGTCCCGATGCCGAGGACGAACCGGCCGGGGGCGAGGTCGGCGAGGGTGGCGGCCTGCTGGGCGAGCAGGCCGGGACCGCGCGTGTAGACGGGCACGATCGCCGGGCCGAGCCGCAGCCGCGGCTCCCACTGGGAGGCGAGGGCGAGCGGCGTGAACGCGTCGGTCCCGGCGGTCTCCGCCGACCACGCGTCCGTGTATCCAAGGTCCACCAGCCCTTCGACCACCTTCCGGTGCTCGGCCAGTGGCACACCCATGAGCGGAATCGTCAGTCCCCATCGAGACATGCGGAGCCTCCTCAGACGATGGTCGGGCGGACGGTCGAGCCGCCGTCGACGACGAGGGTCTGCCCGGTCAGCCAGCTCGCGGCGTCCCCGGCGAGGAAGACGACCGCCTTGGCGATGTCCTCGGGTTCGCCGAGGCGACCCAGCGGCAGGTACGCGGCGATCTTCTCCTCGTTCTCCTCCCACAGTGCCCGGGCGAGCTGCGTCTTGACCAGTCCCGGCGCGACGGCGTTGACGCGCACGGAGGGCGCGAGCTCGACGGCGAACTGCCGGGTGAGGTGGATGACCGCGGCCTTCGTGGCGTTGTAGTAGCCGATGCCGTGCTCGGTCACCATGCCGCCGACCGAGGAGATGTTGACGATCGCCCCGCCGCGCGTCGCCATGGACAGCTTCCAGACGAGCTGTGTCCACAGCACCACGGCGAACTGGTTGACCTGGACGGTCTTGTCGGCGCGGGCGGCGTCGATGTCGACCATCGGGCCGAAGTGCGGGCTGGTGCCGGCGTTGTTGACGAGGACGTCCACGCTCCCGAACTCGGCGACGGCCGCCTCGACGCAGGCCCGCGCGGCGTCCGCGTCACCGACGTGCGCGGCCTTCGGGAGGACGCCGACGCCCGGGTGAGCGGCGCGGATCTCCTTGGCGACCTCGTCCAGGGCGTCCTGCTTCCGGGAGGACAGCACGACGTTGCACCCCTCCGCGGCGAGGGCCTCCGCCGTCGCCCTGCCGATGCCGCGCGAGGCGCCGGTGATCAGGGCGGTCCTGCCCGCCAGACCGGTCTCGAGTGCCATGCTGCCGCCTTTCATGCTCACGCCTGGAGCTTTCTGACAACCGAATCAGGTTCAACTACCCTAGTCCCGGATGTTACGTTCCTGCCATGCAGATCAGCGGGAAGAACATCGTGATCACCGGTGCCGGCAGCGGAATCGGCGCGGCGCTGGCCCGCCGGTTCGCCGCCGAGGGCGCGGCTGCGCTCTGCCTCTCCGACCTCGACCTGGACGCCGTGGAGCGGGTCGCCGCCGCGCTGGACTGCCGTACGGTCGCGGTCCGCACCGACGTCGGCGACGAGGAGCAGGTGCGGGCGATGATCGGCGAAGCCGGTGAGTTCGGCCCGATCGACCTGGTCTGCTCGAACGCGGGCATCGGCACCGGTGCCGGGCTGGAGGCGACGCCGGAGCAGTGGGCGGCCTCCTGGGCGGTCAACGTCCAGGCGCACGTGTACGCCGCGCGGGCGGCGCTTCCCGGGATGCTCGAACGCGGCGAGGGCTACTTCCTCAACACCTGCTCGGCCGCCGGCCTGCTCACCCAGCCCGGCGACGCGCCGTACGCCGTGACGAAGCACGCCGCGGTGGCGTTCGCCGAGTGGCTTGCGCTGACCTACGGCGACCAGGGCATCAAGGTCAGCGCGTTGTGCCCGCAGGGCGTGCGCACCCCGCTCCTCACCGAGGCCCTCGAAGGCATGGCGGGTCAGGTCGTGGCCGCGGCGGGCGCGGTGCTCGAACCCGACGACGTCGCCGAAGCGGTCGTCGCGGGGCTCGTGGCCGAGGCGTTCCTGATCCTCCCCCATCCCGAGGTGGCCGAGTTCGAGCGCCGCAAGGCCACCGACCGTGACCGCTGGCTCGCGGGGCTGCGCCGGATGGTCGCCTCCCTCAAGAACTGAGGGCCGGATCGAACCGAGCGAGCGCCGCCCCTCACTCCCCGGCGCGGCGACGACGTCGCTCGTCAGGCGTCGGCGCGGGCCATGACGAAACGGCGGAAGCCCTCGACGACGGGCGGGCGCGTCCGGCCTTCCACCCAGGCCAGGCCGATGGTGCGGTGCGCGCCGGTGATGACGACCTCGGACACCCCGGAGACCGGCTCGCCCTGCGGCACGATGGCGACCCCGAGCCCGGCCGCGACCAGCCCGCGGAGCGTGGCGGCCTCCTCCCCCTCGAACGCGATCTCGGGCCGGATGTCCTCGCTCCGGAACAGCTCGTCGGTGATCGAGCGCAGGCCGTACCCGTGCCGCATGAGGATGAACGGCTCGTCGGCGGCCTCGGACGGGCGCACCCGCTTGCGCCCGGCGAGCCGGTGCCCGGCCGGGACCGCGAGGTGGAGGTGTTCCGTCGCGAGCGGGTGCCAGGCCAGCTCCGCCGGGCGCGGGCTGGTGATCGCGAGGTCGGCCCGCCCTTCGGCGACCGCCGCTCTGATGTGCTCGCTGCTGCCCTGGCTCAGCCGGAACGTCACGCGCGGATGCTCCCGCCGGTAGTCACGGAGCAGCTCCGGAACGAGCGCGGTGCCCTGGGTGTGCAGGAAGGCCAGTCCCACTTCGCCGCCGGCGGGGTCGGCGGCCTGCGCCAGGGCGTGACGCGCCGCCTTCTCCTCGGCGACGAGCCGCTCGGCGTGCCGGCGGAAGATCTCGCCGTACGGGCTGAGCCGGAGCGTCCGCCCCTCCCGGTCGAACAGTCGCACTCCCAGTTCGCGTTCGAGGCGGGCGATCGCCCGGGACAGCCCCGGCTGGGAGATCCGCAGCTCGGCCGCGGTCTGGGTGACGTGCCGCTGCTCGGCGACCGCGAGGAACCAGCGAACCGTTTCCAGATCCATAACCGTCGAGCATAGTTCTCAGGAGAAACTTTCATTGGACGCATCGGTTCACCCTCGCGCAGCCTGAATGGGTGCTCGTCACCTCACCTCCGGACCTGGATCTTCGACACCGCCGCGGCTCGCGCGGGCTGCGCCGGGTGAACCTCGCGCTGTTCGCGGCCGGGCTGACCACGTTCATGTCGCTGTACTCGACGCAGGCGCTGCTCCCGGAGCTGTCGCGGGTCTTCGGCGTCTCCCCCACGACGTCGAGCCTGCTGGTGTCCCTGTCGACCGGCACGCTCGCGCTCGCGGTGATCCCGGTGAGTTCGCTGTCGGAGCGCTTCGGCCGGACCCGGATCATGACGGTCTCCTCGGTGGCGGCGGCCGTACTCGGCCTGCTCCTGCCGTTCGCCCCGTCGTTCCCCGCGCTCGCGGCGATCCGCGCGGCGCAGGGCATCGCGCTCGCCGGCGTGCCGGCCGTCGCGATGGCCTACCTCGCCGATGAGGTCCACCCCGAGGCGCTCGGCGGGGCGATGGGCCGCTACATCGCCGGAAACACCGTCGGCGGCCTGCTCGGGCGGCTCGTTCCCGGTTTCACGACCGACCTGGCGGGCTGGCGGTGGGCGCTCGGCGTCACCGCCCTCGGCGCGCTGCTCCTCACCCTCGTCTTCGGGGTGCTGCTGCCGCGCTCCCGCTGCTTCCAACCCGCCCGGACCGGCCCGGGGCCCCTCATCCGGCACCTCCGCGACCCCGCGATGCGTCGGCTGTACCTGATCGCGCTGGTGCTGATGGCCGGGTTCGTCACGGTCTACAACTACCTGGGCTACCGCCTGCTCGCCGCGCCGTTCGGCCTGCCGCAGTGGGTCACCGGCCTGGTCTTCCTGATGTACCTCGCGGGCACGGTCAGCTCGCCGGCCGCCGGATCGCTCGCCGACCGGGTCGGGCGCCGCCCCGTGCTGTTCGGCGCGTTCGCCCTTGTGGCCGCCGGGCTGCTGGCGACCCTGCCGCACGCGCTGCCCGTCCTGGCCGTGGGACTGCTCGTCTTCACCGCGGGCTTCTTCGCGGCGCACTCGGTCGCCAGCGGCTGGGTCGGACGACGCGCCGCGGCAGGGAAGGCGCAGGCGTCCGCGCTGTACCTGTTCGCGTACTACGCGGGCAGCAGCCTCGGCGGTTCGGCCGGCGGCCTCGCGTACGAACACGGCCGCTGGCCGGCCACGGTCGGCTACGCCCTGGCCCTCCTGGCAGTCGCCGCCCTGACCGCCCGGCCCCTGTCCCGACCCGCCGAGCGCGGGCCCGGCTCGCCCGTCCGTTGAGCGGCGGCGGGGCGGGCGGTCGCCTGGTAGCCGGCGGCCCCTGGTGCGCGTCCGTCCAGTGAGCCGCTGCCGAAGATGGGCTCGATTCAGATGGAGCCCAGCGCCACGGCGCGGGCGATCGCCTGGTAGCCGGCGTCATTCGGATGCAGCCCGTCCATGAAGACGTATCCGGGCCGGGGGCGATCCCGCTCGGACGGGTCGGCCAAGGCGCGGTCCGCGTCGAGGACGGCGTTGTACTCGCCGCTGGTCCGGATCCAGTGGTTCACCTCGTCACGGACCTTTTCGGCCGCCGGGCTCCACATCGGGAACAGTGCGCCCTTCATCGGCGGGATGGTGACGCCGATGGCCTTGATGCCACGGGCGTGGGCGGCCCGGATGAGTGCCCGGTACCCGTCGATCAGTTGCCGCGCGGTCACCAGCGGGCTCGGCTTCAGGCAGTCGTCCTGGATCTTGGCGGCGGCGATGTCGTTGGCGCCCAGGTGAATGATCACCGATCGCACGCCGGGCCGATCGAGGACGTCCCTGCGGAATCTCGTGGTCGCCCGGTCCCCGTAGCACGCGGTGTCGCTCAGGAGCCGGTTGCCGCCGATTCCGGCGTTGATCACCGCGACGGGCCGGTGGGCCGCGGCCAGCCGTTCGGCCAGGTCGTCGGGCAGCCGGCTGTCGGCTCCGGCCGTGGATCCAACTCCGTCGACGAGGGAGTCCCCGAAGGTCACGACGGTGCCTTCGGTCGCGCCGCCTCCACCGGCCACTTCGACGCCGGTCAGGTAGTACCAGGAGGCGGTCGACCCGGAGTAGGCGCTGGAGCCGACGTCGGAAAGATGGTCGCCGGTGGCCCGGTACGACGTCTCGGTCGTGAAGCGATGGAAGGTCGCCGGCCCGGTCGGTCGGGCGAACCGCAGCGTGACGGCCAGTTTCTCCAGTGGCGCGGTAGGCAGCGCCACCGAGTCGCTGACCAGCTCACCGCCGACGCGAACAGTGCCCGACGAGCGCCCGCCGAACGTCAGCCGGCGTTGCGTGCCCGGCCACGCCAGGGCGCCTCCCGCGGAGCGCGCGATGCCGGCCCCGGTCACCTCCAGCGGCCTGGTCCCGTACAGATTGGACAGCCGGATCCGGACCTTGGAGCCGCCGGCGCTCATCCGGATCACCTGGCGCACCGATTGGTCGGCGAACCCCTCCGTCGACCAGTTGGGGCCGTTGTCCTCGGTGCCGGGGGTGGGCCGCTGCATGGCCGCACCCCAGCTCTGCACCCACGTCACGGTGGGGTGGGACGAACGGGCGGACACCGGCCGGGCCGACATCGAAGACGTGCCCGGAACCGCGTGGCAAAACCCGCCGAGCAGCAGCACCCCGGCGACACCGCCGAGCGCCGCCCTTACCGAACGGGCGGAAGGGTGGAAGGTCATGGGACAGATCCCACCGCCGAAACGACCCCGTCGACATCACGGAGATCCCCCAACCTCGGGGTATGCCCAGCCCTACCTACCGGCCGAACTCGCCGTCGTCCCCCACGCCCCTTCCGCTCGAGTAGAACACGTTATAGATTTGAGCGGTCGCTTGGTCAACTAGGAGGCCGCCGGTGGCGCAGCACCCATCCGGGAACGATCCGGCCGTGGACCGCGCAGACGGGCCGGTCAGCGTGGTCGACGGCTGGTTCACCATCGATCCGCCACGCCTGACCGGGACCCGCTGCACCGCCTGCGGCACCGTCTACTTCCCGCCGCAGACTCTGACCTGCCGCAATCCCGTCTGCGACGGCGACGAACTCGTCACGACCCCGCTCTCGGATCGGGGACGGATCTGGTCGTACGCCGACGCCCGCTACCGTCCTCCGCCGCCGTACGTCTCAGACGAGGACTTCGAGCCGTACGCCATCGCCGCCGTCGAGCTGGCGGCGGAGCGCATCGTCGTCCTCGGCCAGGTCGTGAAGGGGATCGGCGTCGACGAACTGGCCGTCGGAATGGAGGTCGAGCTCGTCGTCGAGGAGCTCGACCCGGGCCACCTCGTCTGGAAATGGCGCCCGCTCCCGGAGGAGGGCGAGTGACCGAGAACCCGAGCGAGCCCGGCGCAGCGAGTGAGGAGGGTGAGTGAGCGGCCAACACGACATCGCCGTCCTCGGGGTCGGCATGCATCCGTGGGGCAAGTGGGGGCGCGACTTCGTCGAGTACGGCCTCGCTGCGGCGCGGGACGCGTTGAAGGACGCCGGCCTCGTCTGGACGGACATCGAGTACGTCGCGGGCGCCGACACGATCCGGAACGGCTACCCCGGGTTCATCGCCGGCGCTACGTTCGCCCAGGCCCTGGGCTGGTCCGGGGCGCGCGTGTCGAGCTGCTACGCGGCCTGCGCCTCGGGTGCGCAGGCGATGAGCACGGCGCGGGCGCAGATCCTCGCCGGTCTCGTGGACGTCGCGCTGGTGGTGGGGGCCGACGCCGCACCGAAGGGGTTCTTCGCGCCCGTCGGCGGCGACCGGCCCGACGACCCGGACTGGCTGCGGTTCCGCCTGCTGGGCGCGACCAACCCGGTGTACTTCGCGCTGTACGCCCGCCGCCGGATGGCCCTGTACGGCACCACCCGGGACGACTTCGCCGCGGTGAAGGTCAAGAACGCCCGGCACGGGCTGCACAACCCGTACGCGCGGTACCGGAAGGAGGTCACCGCGGACGACGTCGCGGCGTCGCCCGTGGTCGCCGACCCGCTGCGGCTGCTGGACATCTGCGCGACCAGTGACGGCGGTGCGGCGGTCGTGCTGTCCAGCCTCGAGTACGCGCGGCGCCACGGCCACGGCACGCCCGTGCGGATCGGGGCGCTCTCCACGGTGACCCCGACGTTCCCGCACACCGTGCTCGAGCTGGCGAGCTTCGCCACCGACTCCAGCGTCGCCGTCGACCCGCCGGAACGGCCGTTCCGGGCGGCGAACGCCGCGGCGGCGTACGAGGAGGCCGGGCTGGGCCCGGAGGATCTGTCGCTCGCCGAGGTCTACGACCTGTCCACCGCGCTGGAGCTGGACTGGTACGAGGACATCGGCCTGTGCAAACCGGGCGAGGCGGAGGGGTTGCTGCGCGACGGCGCGACGGCGCTCGGCGGCCGGATCCCGGTCAACCCGAGCGGCGGGCTGGCGTCCTTCGGGGAGGCGATCCCCGCGCAGGCGATCGCCCAGATCTGCGAACTCACCTGGCAACTGCGCGGACAGGCGGGAAAACGCCAGGTGGAAGGGGCACGGGCCGGCATCGCGGTCAACCAGGGACTGTTCGGGCACGGATCGGCGATCATCGCGCGAACGTGAGTTACGTCACTCGATCCCGCCAGTAAGGCGTTGCTGACCTGGGGGGACATGCAATTGTGCGTAGAGCATGCCCCGGATCGAGCACAGCGGGTTCTTGTCGGCCACGCTACGCGTCAGTACCTTTCACTGACGCGCCAGGATTCTCTCCGCAGTCGCGTGTCCGCATGGACGCCGGGTTGCGGCCCTGACCGCGCGCCCAGTCCGCCGAAACTCGACGCGAGGTGCCGCGCAGATGCGTCCATTCCGGGAGCGCAATCCGCTGCCGATCGGCATCGCCGGCCTGGCCACCGCCGGCCTGGCGACCCTGCTCGCGTTCAACCTGCAGCAGTTCGCCGGCGGCACGACGTACTCCGCGGCGTTCGCCGAGGCGGGCGGGCTGAAGCCGGGCGAAGAGGTCCGGATCGCCGGCGTGAAGGTCGGCAAGGTGGACAGCGTCGACCTCGACGGCGACCACGTGAAGGTGAAGTTCACCAGCAGCGCGCACTTCGGAACGCAGACGCGGGCCCAGATCAAGATCAAGACCATTCTCGGCTCGCACTTCCTCGCCCTGGATCCGAAGGGACCCGGCCGGCAGCCGACGGGCGAGCAGATCCCGCTCTCGCGGACCTCGGCGCCGTACGAGGTGGTGCCCGCCCTGCAGGACGCCAGCAAGCAACTCGGTCAGATCGACACCAAGCAGCTGGCCAAGGCCATGGACACGCTGACCCAGACGATGCAGGGCTCGCCGGAGAACCTCCGGCGGACCCTGGCGGGCCTGCAGAAGATCTCCCAGGCGGTGTCCTCCCGCGACGACGAGCTGGGCCAGCTGCTCAAGCACTCCAGCAACGTCACCTCGCTGCTGGCCTCCCGCAGCGGTGACCTCGCCGTACTGGTGCAGAACGGCGGCCTTCTCCTGCAGGAGATCAACAACCGCCGGGTCGTCATCAACCAGCTGCTGACCGGCACCGTCGCCCTGTCCCAACAGATCACCGGGACGATCCAGGAGAACCAGGCCACCCTCGGCCCCACCCTCCGGAACCTCCACCAGGTCGTGCAGATCCTGCAGCGCAACCAGGGAAACCTGGACAAGGCCCTGCAGGAGATGGGCCCGTTCGGGAACGAGACGGCCGACCTGACCGGCAGCGGCCGGTGGTTCGACGTCTACGTCCAGAACCTCATCCCGCTGCCCGTCTCCATCGCGCCGCCGAGCACGCGCAACGACACCGCGCAGCAGCCGACCGGGAAGCCGTCGTCGGGCGGTACCAGCCCGTCCAAGGGCACGCCGAAGCACACCAAGTCCGCGAAGCCGTCCCCGTCCAAGAGCGGCAACCCGCTGCCCGTCATCCCCTGACCGGACCCCGGTGTTCCCACGGGGGCGGCGAGACGTCACGATCGGTACATGGATGTACGCGAACTGACGGCCGCGAAGGATCTTTACACCGCCTCCGCGCTGCTCGCGGAGATCTGGCGGCCGACCGACCCGATGCCGTTCGAGATGCTGCAGGTGACCCGCCACATCGGCGGCTATGTCGCCGGGGCGTTCCACGGCAGCACGATGATCGGCGCATGCGCGGCGTTCCCGACCGCGGACGGCGGCCTGCATTCCCACATCACCGGCGTCGCCGTCCAGGGGCGGGGCGTCGGCTTCGCGATCAAGGCGCATCAGCGCGAGTGGGCCCTCGAGCGGGGCATCATGACGATCAGCTGGACGTTCGACCCGCTCGCCCGGCGCAACGCCCACTTCAACCTGGCCAAGCTGGCCGCCCGCGCGACCGCATACCTCGAGAACTTCTACGGCGACATGCCCGATGAGCTGAACATCGGCGACCCCAGCGACCGCCTCCTCGTCGAGTGGCGGCTCGACAGCCCGGAGGTGGCGGCGGCGGTCGCCGGCACATCGGCGACACGGCCCGAGCCCGGGGACGACACGGTGATCACGCTGGCCGAGGACGCGCTGGGCCGCCCCGAGCGCCGCGACCCGGCCGGCGCCACCACCGTGGCGGTCGGGACGCCGGCCGACATCACGACCGTGCGAGCGGTCTGCCAGGACGCCGCCGGGGAGTGGCGCCAGGCCCAGCGCGCGGCGCTCGGCGGTGCGCTGGCCGGGGGATTCCACGTCACCGGCTTCACTCGAGCCGGCTACTACCTGCTGGAGTGCGCGCGATGAAACTGTCCGGGGTCGAGCTCAGGCGGATCCGGATGCCGCTGGTGACGCCGTTCCGCACGTCGTTCGGCACGGACGTCGACCGGGAGGTCCTGCTCGTCCGGGTGTTCGGGGACGAGGCGGAGGGGTGGGGCGAGTGCGTCGCCTCCGCCGAGCCGCTGTACTCCGCCGAGTACGTGGACGGGGCCGAGCAGGTGATCCGCGACCACCTGCTCCCCCGGCTGCCCGCCGACGTCACCGCCCGCGCACTCGGCGCGGCGTTCGCGCCGGTCCGGGGGCATCCGATGGCGAAGGCCGCGGTGGAGATGGCGGTGCTCGACGCCGAGCTGCGCGTCTCGGGCCTGTCGTACGCGGCGTACCTGGGGGCGACGCGGACGCGGGTGCCGGCGGGCGTGTCCGTCGGGATCATGGACTCGATCCCCGAGCTGCTGGACGCGGTCGACGCCTATCTCCAGGAGGGCTACGTACGGATCAAGCTGAAGATCGAACCGGGGTGGGACCTCGAGCCGGTGCGCGCGGTGCGGGAGCGGTTCGGCGACATCCCGCTGCAGGTCGACGCGAACGCCGCGTACACCCGCACGGACCTGCGGCACCTCGCCGCGCTGGACCCCTTCGACCTGCTGCTGATCGAGCAGCCGCTGCCGGAGGAGGACCTGCTCGGGCACGCGCGGCTCGCGGAGGGCCTCACGACTCCGATCTGCCTCGACGAGTCGATCGTCTCCGCCCGGTCCGCCGCCGACGCCATCACGCTCGGCGCGTGCTCGATCGTCAACGTGAAGGCCGGCCGCGTCGGCGGCTACCTGGAGGCGCGGCGGATCCACGACGTGTGCGTCGCCCACGGCCTTCCGGTGTGGTGCGGCGGAATGCTCGAGACCGGCCTGGGCCGCGCCGCCAACCTCGCCTTCGCGGCGCTGCCCGGCTGCACGCTGCCCGGGGACGTCTCCGCGTCGGACCGGTACTACACGCAGGACGTCACGGAGCCGTTCGTGCTGCGGGACGGAATGATGCGGGTCCCGGACGGCGCGGGTCTCGGCGTCGATCCGCTCCCGGACGTCCTCGACGACCTCACCGAGTCCTCGGAAACCGTGGATCTCCGGGCTAACTGAGCGTCACGGTCCACACGCGGAGACGGCTGGGCCATCCGAACTTCAGGGTCCACACGCGGACACTGCCGTCCTCGCCCCGGGTCACGGCGAACGATCGGCCGACCAGGCCCGTACGCGCCGTCGACCAGGGCCGGTCAGTCCCGTACGGGTAGGTCGTAACAGCGCCGCACGCTGGAGTCGACGCGGGAGATGTCCGTGCCGTAGATGTGCAGGGAGATCGCGGTGCCGTCGCCGGAGTTGCGGACCCGGTGGATGTCGCCGGGCGGCGCGAAGCCGCTGACCTCGCCGACGTGGTTGTCGTTGACCCCGACGCGGACCAGGTGGTCGTCCCGCTGGACGTAGAGCTCCTCATGCTCCACGCCCTGCAGCACGCCGAAGACGCACCAGGTCACGTGGTCGTGGATCTGGGTGACCTGCCCGGGCCGCCACACGAGCCCCACCAGGGAGAACCCGCCGCCGGGCTCGACGTAGAGCGTGTGGCTGACGTACCGGTCAGGGTCGCCGATCCGCTCCTCGGCGGTCAGCACGTCCGGCGTGGGCATGTGCCGCCGCAGCTCGGCGGCGACGAGCCGCGCGGTCTCCCGCCAGTCCGCGTGGAGGTCCACGACGGAACGCACGCCCGTGACCAGATCCTCCAGGCCGGGCCGTACGGTGCTGAGCACGAGTGTCATAGCGAACCTCCTTCGTCCCCTCCAGGGTGCCGGGCGGGTCACTCATCGGTCCAATGCCAATCGTCGGCCTGTTCCATAGAAACCGTCGATATATTGGCCTCATGCTGGACGTTTCCCGGCTTCGCGTGCTCGTCGCAGTGGCCCGTACGGGCTCGGTGACGGCCGCCGCGAAGGAGCTGCACTACTCCCAGCCGTCGGTCAGCCATCACCTCGCGCGGCTGGAGGCCGAAACCGGCGCCAAGCTCGTGCAGCGGGTCGGGCGCGGCATCCGCCTCACCGACGCGGGCCGCACGCTCGCCGAGCGCGGCGCGGAGATCCTCGGGCGACTCGACGCGGCCGAGGCCGAGCTGTCCGCCCACGTCGGCCTGACCCAGGGCCGGGTCCGGCTGGCCGCCTTCCCGTCGGCGCTCGGCACCTTCGTGCCGCGGGCCGCGTCACTGCTGGCCGAGCGCCATCCCGGCCTGCGCGTCAGCCTCACCGAGGCCGAGCCGCCGGAGGCCGTCCGCATGCTCCGCGCCGGCTACGTCGACGTCGCGGTGATCTTCCGGTACGACACCGGCGCCGAGGAGGGCGACATCCACCTCCGGCGGTTGCTGGACGAGCCCAGCCACCTGGTCACGGCGGAGGACTCGGGCTCCGACCTGGCGGCGTACACGGACGCGGAGTGGATCGCCGGCTGCGACCGCTGCCGCCGCCATCTCCTCGAGATGTGCGAACGCGCCGGGTTCAGCCCGCGGGTCTCCTTCACCACCGACGACTTCGTCGCCGTCCAGGCCCTCGTCGCGGCCGGTCTCGGCGTGACGGCACTGCCCGCCCTAGCCCTGGAAGCCGCCCGCAACCCGGCCGTACGCACGGTCGCGCTGCCCGACTCGACCCGGTACGTCCTTGCCGCGACGTACGGCGAGCCGCCCCAGCCTCCCGCCACCGCAGCCCTCCTCGACGCGCTGATCGAGAGCACCGGCGCTCACTCCCTCGCGGGCACCGGCAACTCGTAGCTGCCGACCCACGCGACCGGCCCGTCGATCCAGACGGGACGATTCGTTCGTTATATTGAACGTATGGTTCATCAAGAGAAGCCCCGTATGGAGCCCCAGACGGCCGTTTACCTGGAGGACACCTACCTCACGGCGGTCACCGCGCACGTCGCGGCGACGGGCAGCACCGCCGACGGCGAGGCATGGGTCGCCGTACGGGAGAACATCTTCCATCCGCAGGGAGGCGGGCAGCCCGCCGACCGCGGCCGGCTCGGCGAGTGCGAGGTCGCCCCGGCGCGTGACCCCGAGACGGGTCTCGTCGTGCTGCACTCCCGCGACGATCGGGGGCGCACGCTGGACGCCCTCGCCGAAGGCGACATCGTGGAGGCTCTCGTCGACGCCGATCTGCGGCTGCTGCACGCGGCGCTCCACACGGCCGGTCACCTCATCGAGGCGGCCGGGCGGGCCGAGGGATGGGTCCTCGCCGGCAACATCCACTTCCCCGGCCAGGCACGCATCGAGTTCACCCTGGCCGAGACGGCCGCGAGCCTGGCCGACCCGGAGGATCGAGAGAAGGCCGCCGACCGACTGCGGGCACGGGTCGCGACGGCGATCGCCGAGGATCTCCCCGTCACCGCCGAACACGACGCCGAAGGCCGGCGCATCGTGCGGCTTGGCGATCTGCACGCCGCACCCTGCGGCGGGACGCACGTACGGAGCCTCGCCGACCTCGCGGACGTTACGATCACGGCCGTGAAGATGAAGAAGGGCCGCGTCCGGGTCTCCTACACCGCCTCCCACGGGCCGTTGAAGTGACCGGAACCGATCCTGCGCACCGGTCCGAGCGCCGGGCCACCAGCAGCGCGGCGGCCGCGGCCGGAGCCCAGATCCAGCGCCGCCGCCGACAGCGCGGGATGAGCCAGGCCGAGCTGGCCCGCCGCACCGGATTGAGCAAGGCCACGCTGTCGCAACTGGAGGCCGGTGCCGGCAACCCCACGATCGACACCCTCGACGCGATCGCCGTCGCCCTGAGCATCCCGCTCACCGACCTGCTGACCCGCGACGCCGCCCCGGAGACCCTGCACCTTCCCGCGACCGCCCCGAACGACGAGGGGCCCACGCGCGAACTGCTGCGCAGGATCAGCGGCGGTCACAGCCTCGAGCTGTGGCGGCTCCGCCTCCCCGCGCACACCTCCATCGACGGCGTTCCCCACGCGCCAGGCACGGTCGAACACCTGCTCGTCGCGTCCGGACGCCTCGACGCCGGTCCCGCCGACGACCCCCGCTCGCTCAGCACCGGTGACCTGCTGGCCTTCGCCGGAGACGCCCCCCACTCCTACCGCACCGGCGACGTACCAGCGGACGTCACCGTCGTCATCGCCTCACCGGCCATCGGCTGATCAACGAGGATTTCCGACGATATTGCCGAGCGTGACTGTTCGATTGCAGTTAGTATCCACTGCCATGCCCTCAAGCAAGCATGAAGCGATCTGCGAGATGTTCCGCAGTCGCCCGGCACTGGCCGCGGAGATCGTCGGTCGCTCGCTCGGCGTTTCGCTTCCGCGATACCGAGAGGCCCGGATCCGTTCTGAGAACGTCACGGACGATCGGCTCGCCGAGCTGCGTGCGGACGCGGTGATCGAGTACTGGGAGAAGAAGAGGAACTTCGCGTTAATCGTCGAGGTCCAGGGCGACGAGGACAAGGACAAGCTCTACAGCTGGCCGTTCTATCTGATGGGCCTGCGCTATCGCTTGAGGTGTCCGGTCAAGCTGCTCGTCGTCTGCCCGGTTCCCGCCGTGGCCAGGTGGGCCTCGCGTCCGATCGATCTCGATCACCCGGGGATGATGCTGACGCCGATCGTTCTCGGCCCGGATCAGATCCCGCAGGTGATCGAGCCTGACGATGCCGCCCGGACCCCCGAACTCGCCGTGCTCTCCGCAATGGCGCACGGCGGCCGGCCGGACGGAGCCAAGACCCTCGAGTCGCTGGTCGACGCTTACGGAGCGCTCGATCCCGATCACCGGGCGCTCTATCATGATGTCGTATCCGCAATGCTTCCGCAGGCCGCCCGGCACCACCTGGAGACGCTGATGAAGCTCAAGAACTACGAGTACCAGAGCGACTTCGCCCGCCACTACTTCGACAACGGCAAGGTCGAAGAGGCGGCCAAGGCCGTCCTGATGGTGCTGTCTGGCCGTGGCATCTGCGTCTCACCTGAGATCCGTGCTCGCGTAACCGGATGCACGGATCTCGCCCAGCTCGAGGTGTGGTTGCAGCGTGCGGTCGTCATCTCGGCCGCCGCGGAGCTCTTCGACTGAGCCCATCGCTTCTGCGCCGTCCCGCCGACAGGGATTGTTCCCTGCGCAGTGCCGGCCGCATGACGTGGGGACCGCTGCGAGCGGTCAGCCGAGTCGTTTCACCCGCTCGATGACCTCCGGGGAGATCTCGTTGTTGCGGGTGACATAGGTGATCATGGACCGCAGGTCATCGTCGCTGAAGTCCGCCATGACCTTCTCGTACAACTCGGCCACGGGCATGAACCTGCGGCCGAGCTCCATGATGGGGCCTTCCTCCAGTGCCTCGACGATGACCCGGCGGCGGTCCTTGTCGTCCCGGCGACGCCGCACCATCCCGGCCCTCTCGAGCCGGTCGATCACGGCGGTGATCGCGCCGCCGGTGGTGAGGAACATCGCGTCGGCGAGCTGTCCCGGGGTCATCGGGCCGCGCAGCTGCAGCAGGTTGATGCACTGCATGTCGGTGACGTTGATGCCCGATCTACTGGCGATCGCGTTGTGCAGCAGCACCGTCCACATGGTGCTCACCCGGGCCTGGTGACTCAGCTCCGCGATGAGCTCCGCACGCTCGGACGACGCCATCGACCCCCACTTTCGATCCCGGAGACGCTCTGAAGACGAGCTTCTCCAACCATCGTATCCAGCACCCGGCAAGGAGGTTCCCCGGTGCGCGTCTCAGGCGCGACGGTGTCACGTGCGGGCGGCGGCCTGTTCGGCGATCTGTTTGGCCCAGCGGTAGTCGGCCTTGCCGGCGGGCGAGCGGCGCATCTCCTCGACGAAGGCGTACGTTCGCGGGACCTTGTAGCCGGACAGTACGCCGCGGCAGTGGGCGTCGAGTTCGTCGACGGTCGGGGACTGCTCGTACGGTTGGACGACGGCGGCGACGCGGCTGCCGAACCGATCGTCGGGGATGCCGGTGACCAGGGCGTCGAAGACGGCGGGGTGCCGTTTCAGCACCGCCTCGATCTCCTCGGGGAAGACCTTCTCGCCGCCGGTGTTGATGCACTGCGAGCCTCGGCCGTAGACCGCGATGGCGCCGTCGGCCTCGACGGTCGCGATGTCGCCGGTCAGCAACCAGCGCTCCCCCTCGACCTCGACGAACGTCTTCGCCGTCTTCTCCGGGTCGTTGTAGTAGCCGAAGGCGATGTGCCCGCTCTTGGCGACCTGTCCGAGCACGCCGGATCCGGGCTGGACCTCCTTCAGCGCGTCGTCCAGGACCCGTAGCCGCGCGTTGTTCGCTCGGTAGCGCATCCCCGACTCCGGGGAGGATCCGTCCACGGCGGAGGCGGTGAAGCCCGACTCTGAGGAGCCGAAGTTGTCGAGGATCGCGACGTTCGGCATGAGCTCCTGCAGGCGGTCGCGGACCGCGCCGGACAGGATCGCGCCGGTCGAGCTGAACACGGCGAGGGAGCTCAGGTCGTGCGATCCGGCGGCGAGGGCGTCGGCGAGCGGCCGGGCCATCGCGTCGCCGGTGATGTTGATGGTGAGGACCTTCTCGGCCTCGATGGCCCGCAGCACCTCGGCCGCGTCGAACCGTCGGGTGTAGACGATCGTCGCGCCCATCCACCAGCCGATGAACGTGGCCATCTGCGCCGCGCCGTGCATGAGCGGCGCGGCGGGCATCATCACCAGTGGCCCGGAGGATTGGGCGGCCTCGATCACCGACTCGGGTGTCTCGCGCGGGTCGCCGTACGGGTTGCCGCCGCCGAACGCCATGAACAGGTCCGTGCTCCGCCACATGACGCCCTTGGGCATGCCGGTCGTGCCGCCGGTGTAGATGATGTAGACGTCCTCGCCGGACCGCTTGTCGAACCCGCGCGTCGCCGGGCTCCCCGCCAGGGCGTCGGGGTAGGCGACCGCGTGCGGGGACGTGCCACCGGCGACGATCCGGTGCTGCAGCGCGGGAACCCGGGCCGCGGCGGCCGCCACGCGGTCCTCGAACTCCGCGTCGTACACCAGCGCCACGAGGTCGGCGTCGTCGTAGAGGTACTCCAGCTCGGCCTCGACGTACCGGTAGTTGACGTTGACCGGCACGGCGCGGATCTTCAGCGCGGCCAGCAGGGCCGTGACGTACTCGAGGCCGTTGTACAGCTGGATCCCGACGTGCCGCCCGGCGGTGACGCCCGCGTCCCGCAGGTGGTGCGCCAGCCGGTTCGCGTCGGCGTCCAGCTCGGCGTAGGTGCGGCGCCGCGTATCGCCTGCCGAGTCGAAAACGACGACGGCGGTCCGCTCCCCGATCGCGTCCGCGAGGCCTTCGAACAGGTCGGCGTGGTTGAACTCCATCACAACCTCCGGGGCCGGCCCGGGCCGGCGGTCTTCAGGGTTTGTCGGAGCCGACGACCCACATCGCGTAGAACTGCGCGCCGCCGCCGTACGCGTGACCGAGGGCCTTGCGCGCGCCCTCGACCTGGTGCTCGCCGGCCAGCCCGCGTACCTGCAGGGCCGCCTCGGCGAAGCGGATGAGCCCGGACGCGCCGATCGGGTTGGACGACAGCACGCCGCCCGAGGCGTTCCAGGGGATGTCGCCGTCGAGGGCGGTCGCGCCGCTCTCGGTGAGCTTCCAGCCCTCGCCCTCGCCGCAGAAGCCGAGGTTCTCGAGCCACATCGGCTCGTACCAGGAGAACGGGACGTACGTCTCGGCGCAGTCCAGTTCCCGGCGAGGGTCGGTGATGCCCGCCTGCCGGTACACGTCGGCGGCGCAGTCCTTGCCCGCCTGCGGGTTCACGGTGTCTCGGCCGGCGAAGAAGATCGGCTCGGAGCGCATGGCCGTGCCGTGCACCCAGGCGGGCGGGTTCGGGGCCCGCTTGGCCGCGTCCTCGGAGGCCAGGACCATCGCCGCAGCGCCATCACTGGACGGGCAGGTCTCCAGGTAGCGGATCGGCTCCCACAGCATCGGCGTCATCTCGACCATCTCCCGCGAGATGGTGGGGATGCGCAGGTGGGCGAAGGGGTTCTTCAGCGCGTTCTGCCGGTCCTTGACCGCGACGAGCGTGCCGATGTGGTCGGGCGCGCCGGTGCGCCGCATGTACGCGCGGATGTGCGGGGCGAAGTAGCCGCCGGCGCCCACGACGATCGTCGGGGACAGCGGCGGGTGCGTGGACAGCGCCCAGGTCGCGTTCGACTCGGACTGCTTCTCCCACGCCACGACGAGCACGCGGTCGTGCACGCCGCCCTGGACGAGGCTCGCCGCGACGTTCGCCGTCGATCCGCCGACCGACCCGGCCGTGTGCACCCGCATCATCGGCTTGCCCCGCGCGCCGAGCGCGTCCGCGAGGTACGCCTCGGGCATCATCACGCCCTCGAACAGGTCGGGCGCCTTGCCGATGACGACCGCGTCGATGTCCTTGAACGTCAGCCCGGCGTCCTCCAGGGCCCGCAGCGCCGCCTCGCGTACGAGGCCCGCGATGGACACGTCGGTGCGCTTGGTGCGGTACTTGGTCTGGCCGACGCCGATGACCGCGCAGGGGTTGCCCATCGTTCAGCCCTCCAGGACGCAGACGAGGTTGTGCTGCAGGCACGGCCCGGACGACGCGTGCCCGAGCGTGCGGCGCGCCTCGCCGCGGTGGATCCACGACGCCGCCTCGCCGACGCGGATGAGACCGGTGGCCATCACCGGGTTCGCGGCGAGCGGCCCGCCGGACGGGTTGACGCGGACGTCGTCGGCCAGGCCGATCGCCTCGCGCAGGATCAGCTCCTCGTGGCTGAACTGCGCGTGCAGCTCGGCCACCTCGACGTCCCGTACGCCCGCCTTCTCGGCCGCCAGCGCGGCCGACTCCGAACGGCTGAGATCGCGGGCACCGAGAGAGTGGGCCTCGATCCGATGGTCGATGCCGCGGATCCAGGCCGGGTTGTCGCACAGCTCGCGGGCGCGGTCCCCGGCCGCCAGCACGACCGCGGCGGCGCCGTCGGTGATCGGCGCGCAGTCGTACGGGCGCAGCGGCGCGACCTCATAGCCCTCGTCGCCCGGGTCGGGCAGGTCCAGGGCGTACGGGTTGGCGCGCCCGTCGGCCCGGGACCGGGCGGCCACGGCGCGCAGGTCGTCCTCCTTGTGCCCTGCGTCGAGGAACGCGCGGGCCTGCAGCGCGGCGAGGGACACCTGGTCGGGGCCGAGCGGCGCCAGATAGTACGGGTCGAGCTGGAGCGTCATGATTTCGCGCAGCGAGCCCTGCGAGGACTTGCCGAACCCGTACACCAGCGCGGTGTCGACGTCGCCGTGCTGCAGGCGGACCCACGCCTCGTACAGCGCCCACGCGCCGTCCATCTCGACGTGGCTCTCCGAGATCGGCGGCCAGGCCCCGACCGTGTCCAGCGCGGACACGAACGAGAACGGCGCCCCGGCGAGGTAGTCCAGCGAGCCGGAGCAGGTGAACCCGAAGCGGTTCTGCCCGGTGGTCTGCTTGACCTCGGTGATGACCGGCGCGAGCAGCTCGATCTCGGTCAGCCCGGCGTCCTCGCCGGCGTGCTTGGTCTGCGCGAAGGCGACGACCGCCACATCTGTGTTCATCATGGTCGCAGCGTGGACATTCCGGTCTTCCGACCGGTGATGCAACGCCGCCACCTCCCTCGTTTGTCGGTGGTGGTCGTTAGCGTGCAGGTGTGCGATTTCGGCTCGCTCCGACCGCCGCCCAGGAGACGGCTTTGTTGGAGCACTGTTCGCACGCCCGTTTTGTGTGGAATCTGGCCGTCGAACAACACCTGTACTGGAGACCCGGGCGAGCGAGCGCACCTGGTTATCGGGAGCAGTGCCGCCAGCTGACGGAGGCCAGGAGTGAGTCCGCCTGGTTGCGCTCTGGATCGCAGACGGTGCAGCAGCAAGCGCTGCGGGACTTCTCCCAGGCCACGAGTAACTTCTTCAACGGAACTCATCGGCGACCAACGTGGCGCAAACGAGGCCGACATGAGGGGTTCCGGATCGTCGGGCAACGAGGCAACCAGTGGGATGTACGCCGGGTCTCGCGCAAGGTGGGCCAGGTCTGGGTACCGAAGGTCGGCTGGGTCCCGTTCCGCTGGTCCCGTCCTATCCCCGTGGATGCGAAGTCTTATCGCATCACTCAAGACCGGAGTGGCCGCTGGCATGTCGCATTCGCCGTCATACCCGAAGCCATCAACCGGCCCACGACGGATGAGGCCGTCGGTATCGACCGGGGAGTGGCCGTCTCGGCAGCCTTGTCTACCGGGGAGTTGCTGTCGGCACCGGGTCTGTCCCGAAAGGAAGCTAAACGGCTGAAGAGACTGCAGCGCAAGCTCGCCCGAGCCCAGCGCGGTTCGAATCGGCGTACTCGCATCAAGTTCGCAATCGCACGGCTTAAAGCCCGTGAGACAGATCGCCGTAAGGACTGGGCCGAAAAGATTTCGACCGAACTGGCCCGCCGATTCTCGTTGGTCGGCGTGGAGGATCTGAAGATCAAAAACATGGTTCGGTCGGCGCGCGGCACGGTCGACGAACCGGGTAGAAACGTGCGGGCAAAGGCCGGGCTCAACCGTTCGATCCACGCGGCCGGTTGGGGTCTGCTGGTGACCCGCTTGGAGCAAAAGGCACCCGGCCGGGTGACCAAGGTCGATCCCGCGTTCACGTCCCAGATCTGCAACGCCTGCGGGCATCGCGCAGCGAAAAATCGTGAGAGCCAAGCGATCTTTCGCTGTCGCGCCTGTGGGCATACAGACCACGCGGATGTGAACGCGGCCAGAAACATCCGAGACATCGCCGTCGGGCGGACGGTGACTGCGCGGGGAGGCATCGGGAACGCCCAGCCTGCGAACCGCGAACCCCAACCCGTTCCGCCCCTCATATCGAGGGGCAACGGGTTGAAATCCTGCGCGCCGCCAGGCGCCGGAGGGCGTCAAAGGTAGTCCTTGATCGCGTCGAAGGGGACGTCCGGCTCGCCGGTCGGCTCGAACCACTTGACGTTCTCCATGGTCCGGCCCCACTCCTCGCGCGGCTTCCAGGCGGCCTTGACGCGCATGCCCATCCGCACCTGGTCGGCGGGAATGCCCGCCACCAGCGCGAGCAGAGAGATGTCGGCGCCGTCCAGGAGGATGTACGCCGACACGAACGGCACCTCGGGGGCGCGCGGGTCCGGGATGTTGTTCACCGCGAACGTCGTGACCGTGCCGGTGCCGGGCACCTCCACCTCCTCGGTGGTGGGCACGCCGTCGACCGGGCACAGCCCCTTCATCGGCACGTAGACCTTGCCGCACACGCCGCACCGGTGGCCGAGGAACCGGCCCTCGGAGACGCCGGTGAGGAACCTCGTCAGCGCCCGGCCCGCGTTCAGGCGGTACTCCGCCCGGCTCGTCGCCATGATCATCGTGACGTCGGGCCGGAACGACTCGATGTCCTTGATCGAGCCGGTCCGCTCGGCCCGCCATTTCGGCCGGACGCGCATCCCCGTACGAAGGGACTTCGGCGGGTCGGCGCCCGGCTCGAACACGCCCACGTCAAGAGCGTGGAGGACGGCGGTGTCGGCGCCGTCGGGCCGGACCAGCGCCCAGGCGAACGGCCGGTCCAGCGGGTGGACGGCGCGCGGGTGCGACACCCACGACCAGGACGTCACCGTGCCGCCGGGCCCGACCTCGACGTACTCGTCGGTGACCGCCTCACCGTCGGCGTCGTACTCGGCGGGCGGGAACAGCACCCCGCCGGACGCCGTGCGGACCCCGACAAGGCGGCCGTCGCGCAGCTCGGTGAGGAAGCGGCCGATCACCGGGCCCACCGACCGGGTGTACCCGCCGGGGAACTCCAGGGCGTGATCCGCGACCAGCGGCTCCGGGTCCTCTGCGCTCATGGTCGCGCTCCTCTCCTCACTCGCTCCCCGGCCGGCTCGTCCTTCACCGGCCACGTGCTTGTCTCCAGCCCCCTGTCGGGGGCCCACCCCTGGCCGCACTCGCTCGTCGACTCGCCGCTCCGGTCAGATCGCACTCTCGCGGTCCTTCCAGTACGGGTCCCGCAGCTTGCGTTTGAGGAGCTTGCCGTTGGGCTCGCGGGGCATCCGCTCGATGAAGTCGAACGACTTGGGCCACTTCATGCGGGCCAGCCGGCCGTCGAGGGAGGCGAGGATCTCCTCGGCCAGTTCGGGGCCGGGCGCCACGCCCTCGGCGGGCTCGACGACGGCCTTGATCTGCTCACCCCACTCGTCGTCCGGGATGCCGAACACGGCGACGTCGGCGACCTTGGAGTGGATGAGGATCTCGTTCTCGATCTCGGCCGGGTAGATGTTGGCGCCACCCGAGATGATCATGTCGGCCTTGCGGTCGGACAGGAACAGGAAGCCGTCCTCGGTGAGGTAGCCGATGTCGCCGACGGTGAAGTAGTCCTTGAGCTGATTGGCCTTCGTCTTCTCCGGGTCGCCCTTGTACTCGAAGGAGACGCCCGCCATCTTCATGTAGATCGTGCCGGGGGTGCCGGGCGGCACCGCGTTGCCGTCGTCGTCGACGATCAGCAGCTCGCTGATCGGCCAGGCCTTGCCGACCGTTCCCGGGTGCGCACGCCAGTCCTGGGGGCTCGCGATCGTGCCGCCGCCCTCGGTGGCCGCGTAGTACTCCCAGATGCAGTCGCCCCACCAGTCGAGCATCGCCTGCTTCAGCGGGACCGGGCAGGGCGCGGCGGCGTGGATCGCCCACCTCATCGACGAGACGTCGTATCGCTTGCGCACGTCCTCCGGCAGGGAGACGAGGCGCTTGAAGTGGGTCGGCACCATGTGCGTGTTCGTGACGCGGTACCGCTCGATGAGGCGCAGCGCCTCCTCGGCGTCCCACCGGTCCATGTAGACGAGCGTGTGGCCCATGTGCAGCGCCGACCCGCCGAACTGGGTGACCGCCGTATGGTAGTTCGGCGAGGTGACCAGGTGGGCGTTGGGCGGGCCGGGTGTGAAGCCGAAGAACGTCAGCAGGAACGTCATCAGCTCGGCGCTGTCGTCCGCGTCGATCCCGGCCAGCTTCCGGCGCACGCCCTTCGGCCGTCCCGTGGTCCCCGACGTGTAGTGCATGGTCGCGCCGTTGGTGCGGTCCTCCGGGAGCGTGTCCGGCTGCCCGGCGACCAGCTCGTCGAAGTCCCGGAAGCCCGGCACCTCACCGAACGCGAACCGCCGCCGCGGGTCGAGCCCCGCCTCGTCCGCTCCCCGCGCGCCCTCGGCCTCGTACCGCTCGTGCACGAAGAACGCCTTGGCCTCGCTGTCGGCGACGATGTAGCCGATCTCCGGGCCGGTCAGGTGCCAGTTGACCGGCGTGTAGTACCAGCCCGCCTGCAGGGCGGCGAGGTAGAGGACCAGGCCGTCGACGCCGTTGGGGACCAGGCCGCAGATGCCGTCGCCCGGCTGCAGCCCGAGGGCGCGCAGGCCGTGCACGACGCGGTTGCAGCGGGCGAGCAGATCCTCGGCGCGGTACTCGGTCCCGTCCGTGTCCACGCACGCGATCCAGTCCGGATCGGTACGCGCCAGCCGCCAAAAGCCCAACGAGCCCATCGGTTCTCCCTGTACGTCTCGGCACCGGTCGTACGGAGGTGTCCCGCACGCAGTAGATCACGTTCTCGTTTTGGTCGGCAAGACCTGTTGAGATGCGAGGAGCATCACTAGAATCCGTTCTTGTTTTGGTGTCGCGTGACGTCGTACGCGACCGCGAGCAGGGAGGACGGCAATGGCGGAACGGCTGCCCATCAGCACCCCGCACTGCACGGTCGAGCGCGACGGACACGTCGTGACCGTGACCATGAACCGGCCCGAGGCCCGCAACGCCCTCAGCACCGACATGCTCGTCGGCATGGCCGACGCGTGGGCCTACGTCTCCGATACCCGGGAGGTCCGGGTCGCCATCCTCACCGGCGCCGAGGGCCAGTTCTGCGCCGGCGCGGATCTGAAGGCCATGGGCCGGCCGTCGGAGGACGAGCGGGTACGGCAGCGCGCCACCGAGATCGAGAACTTCCACTGGAAGGGCCTGCTGCGCGACTCCCAGCCGAAGAAGCCGCTGATCAGCGCGATCGAGGGGTACGCCGTGGCCGGCGGCACCGAGCTGCTCGTCGGCACCGACATCCGCGTCGTCGCCGAGGGCGCCACGTTGGGGCTGTACGAGGCGAAGCGCGGCCTGTTCCCGATGGGCGGCAGCGCCATTCGCCTCCCCCGCCAGATCCCGTACGCCTTCGCGATGGACATCCTGCTCACCGGCCGGTCCGTCAGTCCGGAGGAGGCACTGCGGATGGGCCTGATCAACCGCATCGTCCCGGACGGCCAGGCGTTGAAGACCGCCCGCGAGATCGCCGACGAGATCGCCTCCTGCGGCCCCCTGGCCGTCCGGGCGATCCTGGAGACCTACCGTAAGACCCAGCACCTGCCGGAGGACGAGGCCCTGGCGGTCTCCGACGAGCTCGGCTGGCCGGTGATCGGCTCGAACGACGCCAAGGAAGGCGCCCGAGCGTTCAAGGAGAAACGTCCCGCCGTTTTCAGAGGCGAGTAGTCGTGGCTTCCGGAGCGAGTGGCCCTGAGCTCGGCGAGCGCGCCGAGTAGCCGACCTTCCAGCGACGGAGACGGAACCGTCCGACGCGCGCTCCCGTCACATCCTGCGACTGATACGACGTATCACCACAGATGGGATGGCGATGGGCGGCTTCAACCGCAGTGTGGGGACGGTCGCCGCGGCGGTGGCCGTGGCCGTCGTGGCGGCCGGCTGCAACGACGAGACCGGGCCGCCGGGGGCGAAGACCACTCGGGCCTCGGGCCTGGCCGTGGCACAGGCCGACGGCTCGCCCCTCCGCACCCACTACATGTCGTGGCCCGGCAAGTCGTTCAAGGTCGACCTCATGGCCCTCGACCGCATCACGCCGGCCCGCGTGGTCGCCCGCTTCCGCGTGACCGCGGGACCGGGATCGGGAGTCGGGCCGACCGCGTGGGCCGCGCCGACGCATCCCGGGGACCACGCGCCGAGCGGAGCCCTCCTGCTCGACCTGGATCACGCGACCGAGCATCCGGTGCTGCGCACGCAGGCCGGCGGCTGCCTGTGCACGGAGTTGACCGACGTCCAGGCCGGACGGCCCGTCGACGTGGACGCCGCCTTCGACGTCCCGCCGGGCAGCGGCACCGCGCTGACGGTGGTGTTCCCCAACACGCCGCCCTTCCTCCGCGTCCCCGTCACCGCGCACGCCCCGTACCTGCTCCACCAGCGGCAGGGCGACACCGCCCTGAACCCGCTGACGACGCCCACCGCCGCCCCGGAGACCTACCCGCTCATCAACACGGTCCGGCACGGCGACGAGACCGACGCGACCGGCGGCGGCAAGACGAGCATCCGCCTGTCCGCCGACGTCGTGTTCGCGACGAACAAGGCGACGCTGACCTCGAAGGCACAGACTCTGCTCAAGCAGGTCGCCAACAAGATCGAGACATCGCCCGGCAAGACCGTCGCGGTCGACGGCTACGCGGACAACACCGGAACCGACGCGGTCAACCGCCCGCTCTCACAGAAGCGCGCGGAGAACGTCCGGGCCGCACTGCGGAAGCTCGTGAAACGCCAGGGCATCCAGTACTCGGCCACGGGCCACGGATCGGCCGACCCGATCGCGGACAACGGCAAGGCCGAGGGCCGCGCTCTGAACCGCCGGGTGAGCGTCACCTTCGCGGCGCAGGCGGAGCCACGACAGGACAACCGGCCGGTGCCCACCGCGAGCGCCGACCCGGCCGGGCAATCCGACCCGCGACCGGTCGTCCTGGTGCACGCGACCAAGTCACCGATCCCGCTGCTGCCGTGGCCGAAGTCGATGACCTTCGCCGTCACCGGCCTCATGCGCGAGCCGAACGGCTTCGCGGTGCTCACGTGGACACTCCACAACGTCAACAAGCACCCGATCCCGACCGCGTTCGCCACGAACCTGGCCGACATCTTCCGTAACCCCGGACCGGGCCGGATCACGCTGACCGCCGGCCCGTACGAGTACAAGAACGTCACGGACAGCAGGCAACAGGCGATCTTCCCTGGCTACTCCATTCGCCAGGGCGGCTTCACCGTACGCGGCCAGGGCACCCTCATCGGCTGGAACCTCTTCCGGCTCCCGCTGGGGTGGCGCGGCGCGACCGTGAGCGTCCCCGGCTTCCCGACGCTGAACAACGTCCCGGTGCAACAGGCTCCGTAGAGCACGATCCCCCGGTGCCCACTGCGAGGTGGGCACCGGGGCTCGCCGGGCTGTCCGGAGGACCGGAGGTGCTGGCCGCGCTACGGCGGTACTACGAGACCTGGCAGCGCCGGCTCGCCGACGACGGACTCGACCCGGCCACGGCCACCCTCGTCCGCCTCGCCGTCGACGGCTGGTGGATGGCACGGCTGCTGAACCTGGCACCGCCCGCCGATGACCTCCACCGCGAGATCCGGGCGCGACTGACGGCGATGATCGAGGAGGGCGCATGATGCCGTACCTGCTGCTGGGAATCGCGATCGTCGCGGAGGTCGCCGCGACGCTGTCACTGCGCGCCTCCGAAAGCTTCTCGCGCCTCGGGCCGTCGGTGATCGTGGTGGCCGGCTACCTCATCTCCTTCGTCCTGCTGGCCAAGGTGCTGACCCGGCTGCACGTCGGGCCGGTGTACGCGATCTGGTCCGCGCTGGGCACGGTGGGCGCGTTCGTAGGCGGAGTGCTGCTGTTCGACGAGCGGGTCCGGCCGGCCACGGTCATCGGAGCGGCGATCGTCGTCGCCGGAGTCATCGTGATGAACCTCGGCGGCGGAGCGAGCCACGGATGAACCGCCTCCTGGCCGCCACGAAGATCGCCATGCTGCTCACCGATTTCTGTTGACGCTTCGCAGTGGACGAGGCACACTAAGCGACAAGGTCGCCGCTTTGCGGAGCGGTTGGAAGTGGGCCCGGGAAGTTCCCGCTGGACGGTGGGGTCCCGGGCTTGCGTCTTTCATGGAGCGATCAGAAAGATCGTCGTCACGGGTGCTGTCTGCTCGACGTACGAGCCATTCCCACATCTCGCGGCAACCACCGAGCCAGCGATCACGTCCGGAATCCATAGCAGGGGCTCTTCCGGGCCAGGGGCATGATGCACCCACACATCGCAGACAAAGCCGTCGCGGGCACGAAGCACATCGATCAGGTGCATGTCCTTGCGATTCTGTTTCGGCGCTCGCGCCTCCAGCGTCACCTGACCGACGCCCATCCCCGCGAGTTCAAGGATTAGGCGCTCCATACATTTACGACGCCGGCGCTCCGAGGGTTCACTCGGATGACAGGACCGCACGACGACGACATGAAGTACCTCAATGCGGGCAATCGTGTCGACCAGCAGGCGAACGGACCTTCGATTCGGCTGCTCAACATGCCAGGTCACGCCGGTCAACGCAGGTGATTACATAAAGTGACCGTTTAATGGCTTTTCTTGGAGGGACAACCTCGTCGAAACGGTTCTCGGGGGCCTTCTGGAGGAGGCATCACAGATGGCCACGCAGATATGGCGGCGTTGGCGGCGGCCGGCGGCGGAGACCACCGCCCCGGCGGTGAGCGACACCCGGCGACGACGGTGGAACACCACGCGGATCCGGCGGATGCAGCGGCACGACGGGCTCAGCGCGTTCGTGTGGCTGGTGGCGTGGACGGTCACGCTCGTCCTGCTCTTCGGCATCGCGCTCACGTGGGGCGGCGCCAACCCGCACAACAACATCGTCCATGCGGTGCTGCGGGTCGGCACCTGGCTGTCGACCCCGTTCCACGACGTGTTCCGCAACGCGGACGCTCGTAAGGAGCTGACGGAGAACTGGTTGTTCGCCGCCGGTGTCTACGTCGTCGTCGGCCGCGTCCTCGCCTGGCTCCTCCGCTGGTGAGACCCTCGATGGCGAAATCTGACGGATATGTGTCAGCTTTGGCCAAAATCACTGGCTTGCGGTGATCCGACGCTGTTAGCTTCCCGGCCATGACCGTCACAGATGACTTCATCAACGCGTTGCCCAAGGTCGAACTTCACGTTCATCTGGTCGGTTCCGCGTCCGTGCCCACTGTGCTCGAACTGGCCCGGCGGCACACCGGGCACCGGGTGCCGACCGACGAGGCGGCCCTGCGGGATTTCTTTGAGTTCCGCGACTTCCCGCACTTCGCCGAGGTCTACTTCGCGGTCAACGGCCTCGTGCGGGAGCCGGAGGACGTCGCGACGCTGGTCACCGGTGTAGCCCGGGACCTGGCGGCACAGAACGTCCGCTACGTGGAGCTGACCGTCACGCCGTACTCCCACGTGTCGGTCGGCATGACGAGGCCGGCGGTGACCGAGGCCCTCGACATCGCCGCCCGGGAGGTCGCGGACCGGATCGAGGTCGCCTATGTCTTCGACATCCCCGGCGAGTTCGGGGACGACGCGGACCGCGCCACCCTCGACCACGCGCTGAACCACCCGCCGGAGAAGCTGGTCGGCTTCGGCATCGGCGGCGTCGAGCAGGACCGCCTCTCGCACCAGCAGTCGATCCGGGACGCGTTCCGCGCCGCGGTCGCGGCGGAGCTGCACAGCGTGCCGCACGCCGGGGAGATGACCGGGCCGGAGACGATCTGGGAGGCGATCCGGGAGCTGAAGGCGGAGCGGATCGGGCACGGGATCAGCTGTCTCGACGACCCGGAGCTCGTCGCGTACCTGCGGGAGACGCAGCTGCCGCTGGAGGTGTGCCCGACCTCGAACGTCTGCACCAAGCAGGTGCCGGACATCGCCGCGCACCCGCTCCCCCGGATGCTCGCCGAGGGCCTGTACGTGACGCTGAACAGCGACGACCCGCCGATGTTCGGCACGACGCTGACCAACGAGTACCGCGTCGCGGCGCGGGACCTGGGGCTCGGCCGCAAGGAGCTCGCCGACCTGGCCCGCAACGGCGTCCGCGCCTCCTTCCTGGACGAGGACCGCAAGCGGGCCATCCTCGCCGAGATCGACGCGGTCGAGCCGGCCTGAGAATCCGCCACCCGCGCGAGGAGCCGGCCTGAGCCCCGCGCGAGGAGCCGGCCTGAGCCCCGCGCGAGGAGCCGGCCTGAGCCCCGCGCGAGGAGCCGGCCTGAGCCCGCAGGAAAATCCCAGCGCCACACGGAGATCCGGCGCGCGGACGGCCGGACCCGTTCGCGCGCCGGAGGTTCCGCTCAGGACTCGGTGAGGGTGTTCAGGCGCTCCATCGTCTCGACGTACTCCTCGATGAGGTCGTAGATGACCTGGGAGGCGGTCTTGACCTGGTTCATCGAGCCGACGATCTGGCCGACGGGGAAGGTCGTCAGCTCGCCCGCGCCGGCGCGGTTGATCCGGCGGAGGGCGTCGGAGATGAGCATGAACTGCATGGGCATCGGCAGGGTGCCGGGTGACTCGGGGGACTCCCACGCGTCGGTCCAGGCGGTCTTGAGCATCCGGGCGGGCTTGCCGGTCCAGGACCGGGAGCGCACGGTGTCGCGGGAGGTCGCGGCGAGGAGCCTGTCGCGGGAGGCCTCGGGGGTGTCGGCCTCGTCGACGGTGAGCCAGATCGAGCCGGTCCACGCGCCTTCGGCGCCGAGCGCGAGCCCGGCGGCGAGCTGACGGCCGCGGCCGATGCCGCCCGCGGCGAGCACGATTGTCTCCGGGCCGACCGCGTCGACGACCTCGGGGATGAGGACCATCGTGGAGACGTCGCCGGTGTGGCCGCCGGCCTCGGTGCCCTGGGCGACGATGATGTCGACGCCGACCTCGACCTGTTTGCGGGCGTGGCGGGCGTTGCTGGCCAGGCCCGCGACCTTCACGCCGTGCTGGTGCGCCTGCTCGACGACGTCCGCCGGGGGCGGGCCGAGCGCGTTGGCCAGGAGGGCGATGGGGTGCTTGAGCGCCACCTCGACCTGGGGTCGGGCGGTGGCGTCGGTCCAGCCGAGGAGGTAGTGGCCGGCGCCCTCCTCGGTGAGGGGGTCGACGCCGTGACGCTCCAGCAGGTCGTTGACGAACTTCCGATGACCCTCGGGGATCATGGCCTGGAGCTTGCCGAGCAGCTCACCGGCGTCGCCGAGGTCCGCGCCTTCGTACTTGGCGGGCATGACGACGTCGACTCCGTACGGCTTGCCGCCGACGTGGTCGTCGATCCAGTTGAGCTCGGTCTCCAGCTGTTCGGGCGTGAAGTAGAGCGCGCCGAGGACGCCCATGCCGCCGGCGCGGCTGACCGCGGCGACGACGTCGCGGCAGTGGCTGAAAGCGAAGATCGGATACTCGATGCCGAAGAGTTCTGTTACCCGTGTCCGCACAGTCCCGACCATAAGAGCCGAACCACGAAACTGCAACACGTTCTAGTTCACTTTCTCACTCGTCTCACCGGCTCGTACCCGGCCGAAGCTGGAACCTGTAGCAGCCACTCCTCCCCGAAAGACCGAACTGGGGGTGTTGACTGCCGTATGACCGATTGTTAGCTTGCCCGCTCGGGGCTCTCACGCTGGGAGCGGCGCCCGGAGGCCAGCGCGGATGACCGATCCGTACGGATCAGCCAAGGGAACGGCCGCCCCGCCGGTGTCGGCACGGCCGCCGGTCGGGGAACCGTGGCCGCCTGCCCTCGTGGACCGGAAACCTCTCCTGGCCCGCGCCCGCGACCACCTCACCGCCGGGGGCAGCGTCGTCCTGACCGGTCCGACCGGGATCGGCAAGTCGACCCTGCTGACCACACTCGTCGTCGAGTTCACCGACCACCGGGTGCTGCGCTGCTCACTGTCGGAGACCGAACGGCACCTGCCCTTCCTCGGCCTGATCGATCTGCTGGCCGAGACCGGCGACGACCTCCTCGAGTCGCTCCCGAAGCACCAGCGCGCCGTACTGGAGTCGGCCCTGCTGCGCGGTGACGACCCGGTCGGCGAGCGCGACGTCCTCGGCCTGCGCGTCGCCGTGCTCGCGGCCTTCCGCAACCTCTGCGCCGCCGGGCCGGTGCTCCTCGTCGTCGATGACGCGCAGTGGCTGGACGCGCCGAGCGCGGAGCTGCTGGCGTTCATCGCCCGGCGGGCCGGCGGGCTCCCGCTGCGGGCGCTCGCGGGCCTGCGCACGAGCCCCGGCGACCCGCAGGACCCGCTGGAACTGTGCCCGCCGCCCGCGCTGACGCTGCCCGTACCCCCGATGACCGTCGCGGAGGTCGGCGGGCTGCTCGGCGGCCTCGGGCTGCCGCGCGCCGTTCTGGCAAAGGTGCACCGGGCCAGCGACGGCAACCCGTTCTTCGCCCTTGAGCTGGGCCGCGCCCTGGCCGACCACGGCGAACCGCTGGACCCGGCGGCGCCGCTGCCGGTACCCGACGGACTGCGCACGCTCATGCTGGGACGCCTGTTCGCCCTGTCCTCCGGCGCGCGGCACACGCTGCTCATCGCCTGTGCGGCGGCCCGGCCGACACTGGCCCTGCTGCGTGCCGCGGGCCGCCCCGAGGCGGCCGCGGACATCGCCGAGGCGCTGCACGCCGGCATCGTCGCGCCCGGCGAGGTGGTCCGGTTCACGCACCCGCTGCTGTCGGCGGTGCTGTACGCCGAGTCGCCCGAGCGGGACCGGCTCGCCGCCCACGCCGCTCTCGCCGACGCGGTCACCGATCCGGTCGAGCGCGCGCGTCATCTCGCGGCGGTCGCCCCGGGACGGGACGCGCAGGTCGCCGAGACGCTGAGCGAGGCCGCCACCGCCGCCCGCCGGCGCGGGGCCCGCGCCGCCGCCGCGCAGCTCGGCCTGCTGTCCGCCGAGCGCACCACCAAGCCGGAGGCCGAACCGGAGCTGCGGCTCACCGCCGCCGAGGACGCCCTCGCCGCCGGGGAGTTCGCGATGGCACGGGGCATCGCGGAGGACGTCCTGGCGGAGGCGGCCCTGCCGGCCGAGCGGGTGCGGGCGTGGATCGTGCTGCTGGACTCCTGCGGGCAGGCCCTCGCCGAGCTCGACGACGTGTTCCCGCGCGCGCTCGCCGACGCGCGCGACGACCCGGCGCTGCTCGCCCCGCTGCACTACCGTCTGGCCTGGCGGGCCTGGCTCGTCAAGGGCTCGGCGCCGCGCGCCCGCCAGGAGGCGGCGACGGCCGCGCGCCTGGCGGCGGACGCGGGCGACCGCAACACCGAGCTGCTGGCCCTGACCAGCCAGGCCCTCGCGGAGTTCCACATCGGGTCGCCGGAGGCGGAGCGGACCATGGCGCGGGCGCTGGCCGGACCCCAGGATCCGGCGATCAGGCTCGGCCACAACGGCCCCGTCTACCTGCGGTACCGGCATCATCTGCTGCACGACCGGCTGGAGGAGGCACGCGGCGAACTGCGCTCGCTCACCTACGCGGTGCGCCAGCGCGGCGCGGTGGAGAGCCTGTTCATGTGCCTGTACGGGTCGGCTCAGGTCGAGATGGCGCGCGGCCGCTGCGACCGCGCCCTGGACCTGGCCTACCAGTGCCTGCGGCTGGCCGAGGACAGCGAGCTCAGCCAGGGACCCGCCTGGTGCGCCGTGGCGTTCGCGGAGGCGGCGGGCGGCTCGCTCGATCGCGGCCTGGCCGCCGCCGAACGCGGCGTCGGGCACAGCGAGGACGACGGCGACCTGCTGTTCCTACCGACGACGCTGCACGCCCTCGGGCACATCCGGCTGCTGCGCGGCGACGCGACCGGAGCGGTCGACGCCCTCCGCCGGGTGCGCCGCCTGGAGGCCGCGCAGGGGCTGGCCGAGCCCGCCCTGCGGCGCTGGCACGCCGACCTCGCCGAGGCCCTGACCGCGATCGGGGCGATCGCGGAGGCCGAGGATCTGATCGAGGAGACCAGGCGGGACGCCGTACGGCTCGGCCGGCGGAGCGTCCTGGCCACCCTGGACCGGGCCGCCGCCGTCGTCACGGCGGCGCGAGGCGACGTCGAGGTGGCGCTCCACTGCATGGAACGGGCCGTCGCCGCCCTCACCGCGCTGCCCTATCCCATCGAGGAGGGCCGGGCCCGGCTGGAGCTCGGCCGCCTGTACCTGCGCGCCGGGAACGCGGCCGCCGCGCGGGAGGCGTTGCACGGCGCACGGCGGGTGCTGCTGCGTGCCAAGGCCGCGCCGTGGATCGCCGCGGTCACCTCGGAGCTGGACCGGATCGACCTGGGCACTCCGCCCGCGACCGGGGACGGCGATCCGCTGCGGGCGCTGTCGGGCATGGAGCGCCGGGTCGCGACGCTGGTCGCCGAGGGCGCGACGAACCGGGAGATCGCCGCCCGGCTGTTCGTGAGCATCAAGACGGTCGAGGCCGCGCTCACCAGGTCGTACCGCAAGTTGGGGGTGCGCTCCCGAGTCGGACTGACCCGAATCATCGCCGTGCCGCGTCCGGAGGACCGGACGGCGTAGGGATTTCCCTATCCCTCCGTTGAGGGGCTTTTCAGCGTTCGTTCGGATACGGACACTCTGCCCAAGGTCCCCCGGACCCGGGAGGCCGATCCACGGTCCCCCGACCCCGGGAGACCGAGCCCCTGTCCCTTCCGCCTGCCCGCGATGGCGCGGGCCCACCCCCTTTGGCGAAAGGATTCTCCGCCAATGTCCAAACGACGCATCGCGACGGTGTCGGCCACGGCCGTCCTCGCCGTCGCGGGCGGACTGCTGTCGGCGCCCGTCGCCGGCGCCGCCCCGTCCCAGCTTCCCGCCAAATCCCCTGCCAAACCGCAGCCTGCCGGGCACTCGGCGTTCACGAAGAACGACTTCACCCTGAACCCGTCCCCCAGCACCCGCAAGCAGGTCGTCGCCGAGGCCCGCAAGGCCCTCGCCGCGCACCCGGGCACCGCCCACGTGAAGTCGGGTGACGCCTTCACGCCGCGCACGGTCGTGGTCGCCAAGAACGGCGCCGCCGATGTCCGCTTCGACCGGACGTTCCAGGGCCTGCCGGTCTACGGCGGCGACCTCATCGTCCACCTCAAGCCCGGCGGGGCCTACCGCGGGCTGAACACCGCCACCCCGGCCGCGGCCGTGTCGACGACGCCCCACGTCGCCGCCGCCTCCGCCGCGCGTACGTCGCGCGGGCAGCTGGCGGGCACGGTCTCCAAGGTCGGCACGCCGCACCTCGCGGTGTGGGCCACGGGCCGGTCCTCCCAGCTGGTCTGGGAGACCGTCGTACGCGGCGTGCGCGCCGACCGTACGCCGAGCGTGCTGCACGTGCTGGTGGACGCGGTCAAAGGCAAGGTCGTCACCAAGCGGGACGAGATCGACACCTTCCTGTCGCCGGCCCAGCAGCGCGCCGCCGAAGCCCACGCGAAGGCCGCGCCGAACGGCGGCGTCTCGGCTCTCACCGCCGGCACCGGAAACTCGATCTACAGCGGCACCGTGCCGATCGACCTCACCCAGTCCGGCAGCACGTGGTCGATGAAGGACCCCTCGCACGGCAACGGGTACACCACGAATCTGAACCACGCGACGAGCGGCACCGGGACGACCTTCAGCAACTCCACCGGGACGTTCGGCAACGGCACGAACAGCGACGCGGCCTCGGCCGGCGTCGACGCGCACTACGGCGCGGCGGAGACGTTCGACTACTACAAGAACGTCCAGGGCCGTAACGGCATCTTCGGCGACGGCAACGGCGTGCCCTCGCGGACCCACTACGGGAACGCCTACGTCAACGCCTTCTGGGACGGCGCCCAGATGACGTACGGCGACGGCTCCGGCAACTCCCGTCCCCTCGTCGAGATCGACGTCGCCGGCCACGAGATGAGCCACGGCGTCAGCGGCGCTCTCACCGGTTGGGACGAGACCGGCGAGACCGGCGGCATGAACGAGGGCACCAGCGACATCTTCGGCACCATGGTGGAGTTCTACGCGAACAACGCCAAGGACACGCCCGACTACACGATGGGCGAGCTGATCAACATCAACGGCGACAACAAGCCGCTGCGCTACATGTACCAGCCCTCGCTCGACGGCGCCTCGCCGGACTGCTACACGAGCAGCAACGGCTCGCTGGACCCGCACTACTCGCTCGGCCCACTGAGCCACTGGTTCTTCCTGCTGGCCGTCGGCAGCGGTAACCACGGGTACGGCAACAGCCCGACGTGCAACAGCTCGACCGTCACCGGCATCGGCAACGACAAGGCCGGCAAGATCTGGTACAAGGCGCTCGCGTCGTACGCCAACAGCAGCGAGAACTACGCCCAGGCCCGCACCGACTCGCTGAAGGCCGCCGCGGACCTGTACGGCACGCACTGCACCGAGTACAACACCGTGAACGCCGCCTGGGCGGCGGTCAGCGTCACCGGCAGCGACCCGGTCCCCGGCACCTGCCCCGGCCAGCCCGGCGCCCCGACGGTGACCAACCCCGGCAACCAGACCAGCACGGTCGGCACCGCGGCCAGCCTGCAGATCCAGGCCAGTGACCCGAACGGTCAGACGCTGACCTACAGCGCGACGGGCCTGCCCGCCGGGCTGTCGATCAACTCCTCGACCGGCCTGATCTCCGGCACGCCCACCACCGCGGGGACCTCCTCGGTCACCGTGACGGCGAAGAACACCTCCAACCTGACCGGCACCACGTCGTTCACGTGGACGGTGAACTCGGTCGGCGGCGGCTGCTCCTCCTCGGGTAACAAGGTGAGCAACGGTGGCTTCGAGTCCGGCACCACGCCGTGGACGACGACCTCCGGCGTCGTCTCCTCCAACGGCAACGGCGAGACC
>NZ_JBFAJC010000071.1:0-51628 GCF_040655075.1 Actinoallomurus sp. NPDC050550
CGAGGCTGCGGCCGATGTGGGGCAGTGCGACGGTGACGATCAACGCGTCCAGCGAGATGAGGAAGAAGCCCAGCATGGCGGCGCCGAGCACCACGACAGATCCGCCCCGGGCCGCCTCCGGCGCTGCGGCCGCGGTGCGGGCGGCAGGGAAGGGCTTGGGCAGGGACTTCATCAGGGACACTCCTGAAACGTTCAGATAGGTGCGCAATTGAGATTGGAGGTCAGGGCGACCGCTGACATGTCGGCTGGTAGCGGGAACGCCCTGGCGCGGTGAAGTGAGGGGACGCCAGGCGGCGCGGGCCCCGCCGCCCGGCGTAGCGGTACGTGTGGTCAGCCGGCTGCCTGTGCGAGCAGGTCCTTGTTGCCGTCACCCCACGTCGCCGTCATCACCACGGAGTTGATCAGCCATCGGCCGCCGGTGCGGGCCAATTCCCAGCGGTAGTCGCCGCCAAGCGTCCACAGCGGAGCGCCATGGGGGGTAGCGAGGCGGTGGGTGGCCTGGAAGGACGCGGTGCACACGGCACGGTCCCCGTCGACCTGGACCAGGTGGTTGGCGACCAGGTGCTGGGTGGCGTTGTAGCCACCGAGCGTCGCCGACCAGGCATCGACGATCTCCTGAGGAGTGAGCTGAACCGGTTCGCCGCCGCCCAGGCTGGTGTAGTCGAGGAGCACCTTTTCGGCGAACAGGTCACGCAGGAGCTCCCATTCACGGCGGTCCGCGTGCACGGCCATCCGGGTGCAGGTTTCGACGACCTCGATCCTGGTCTCGGACGGTGACGGCGCGGCGGCTTCAAGGGACTCGGGCATGGCGAAGCGGACTCCTGTCAGGGCGATGAGGGGGTGGGTCTGGGGGTGCGGGGTGTTCACAGCGTGCGGGCGAAGTGCTCGGCCGCCGCGTCCGCGGCGAAGTCGACCTGTGGTGACTGGTCGTAGAAGTCGAACTGGATGCCCTCGGTCCACAGGAAGTGCTTAGGCCCTGCGAGGTTGTCGTGGAAGCGGCGGGCGCCGTCCGGGATGGCGGCGTCCTCGCTGTGCACCAGCAGCACGGGCGCGGTCACCCGCGGCGCGATCGCGACGGCGTCGTACTCCAGCCACCCCGTCCAGGCCATGACGGCGAACCGGTTGGGCCACTGCGGAATCCCGCCGCGCTCCGGGTTGAGGTAGAAGTCGATGTCGAAGGGCATGGCCGCGTCCGGGTCACTGCCGCTGACCACCGGCACGTAGGCGACCTCTCCGGTCTCCTCGTACCTGCGCCGGGCCTCAGCCGCCGCTGTCTTCTTCGCCTCGATGCCCTCCAAACCGCCGTAGTTCTCCTCGCAGATACGGCGGTCGTGCAGCCACGGCGCCACCAGGGCAAGCGACCGCACCCTTGAGTCCTCCGTGGCGAAGGCGCTCACGTACATCGCGCCGGCGCACACTCCCAATGCGCCCAGGCGTGAGTCGCTCACCGCCGGATGCCCGGTCAAGAAATCGGCCGCCGCCTGGAGGTCTTGGATCTTCAGCTCGGGCGACTCGAAGTCGCGCGGCTCACCGGCCGATTCGCCGTATCCGGTGAAGTCGAAGGACAGGGCCGCAAAGCCGCGTCGGGCCAGCTGCTCGGCGTACCGGTCGGCCATCTGCTCCTTGACACTTGTCCAGGTCCCGGCGACCACGACACCCGACACCGGAACGGCGTCGTCAGTGCCTGAGGTATCGGGCAGAAAAAGGTGACCGGTGAGCTTTGCCGCGTCACTGGCGAAGTTGACCTGTTCACGTAGGGGCATGTCGGGGCTCCTTCTAAGCAGGAAGGGGAGTACGGCATGTCGACGATCGACCGCCGCGCGGCAGGCGACTGAGCCGGCCGCGTTCATTGACAGGCAGCATTGCCCGCTCGCTGCACCCGACACGCTGGCAGCCGACGCTCCGGCCCGACAACGCCCAATGTCTCAAGGCACGTTGAGCGCGGCTAAACAGCCTGTGGCCGGATGCGGAGAGTAGAACACCGCCGGAACACTTCAAGATCCCTGCTCGGACCGGAGAAGTTGATCTAGGATCCAAACGATCTTGGTCATCCGGAAGGGAAGATGGTCATGCGCCGATCAGTCGGACTCGCCCTCGCAACACTCCTCATGACGACCGGTGCCGCCGGGACGGCCCAGGCCGCCGCCCCGGCCCGCGAACCGGTCGCCCGAACCGCCGCCGCAACGGCCCAGGCCGCCGCGCTGACCCGGCTGCACGCCACGTCCTCTCACGCGTTCGTCGACTCTGCCGGAACCACGCACCTGCTGATCGGCCCGAACGTCCAGCCGATCTGGGACGCGAACAGCACCGACACCTGGGGCCAGTCGACGTACGACTCGATCAAGGCCAAGGGCTTCACCGCGGTCCGCATGGTCCTGTTCTGGGACATGTTCCAGCCGACCGAGGCGGCCTGGAACGAGACGGCGTTCACCACCCTCTCGACGGCGGTCGACCGGGCCAAGGCCGCCGGCCTGTACGTCATCCTCGACACCATCCACATGTCCGGTGAGCCCGACGGCCTGGGGCACGCGCCGACCTGGGCCTGGGACCCCGACGGGGACGGCAAGATGAACTACGCCGACGGCCTGGCCGCGGTCGTCGACAACGGGCTGGGCTTCCTGCAGACCATCGCGAACCGCTACAAGGACGAGCCGGCGATCGCGGCGTACGACCCGGTCAACGAGCCGTACCGCTCGTCCACCCAGTCCGCGAGCCTGCTGTCCGACTACACCAAGATCGTGAACGCCATCCGCGCCCAGGACAGCACCACCAGCATCATGCTGGAGCCGTCGTACGGCGACTCGAAGGTGCCCACCTCGTCGTTCTCGTCGTTCACACCGACCAGCCGCAGCAACCTCATCTGGTCGTTCCACGACTACTACAACGGCGACCCGAACAGCGCCAACACCAACGGCTACGACGCAGACGGACTGGGCCAGAACCCGAACCCCTCCGACGGCACCACCGGCTACGACTCGGCCAACAAGGCCGCGCTCGCCTCGCACCTGCAGGTCCAGCTCGACATGGCCAAGGCGGAGAGCCTGCCGGTGTGGATCGGGGAGTTCGGCATCGGCAACGGCCTCACCGGCCACGACCAGTACATCAAGGACAAGGTCGCGCTCTACAAGTCCAAGGGCCTCGACTACGCCTGGTGGGAATACTCCTCCGACAACGGGAACGGGCCGTTCAGCATGGTCGACGCGAACGAGAACTGGCGGTCCTGGGTGAGCTACCTGTTCTGACGCCTGGGAGACTGGAGGGGTGATCGAGCGCTACACCCTTCCGGAGATGGGCCGCGTCTGGAGCGACGCGCACAAGTACGAGCTGTGGTGCCGGGTCGAGACCCTGGTGCTCGAGGCGCACGCGAAGGCGGGCACCGTCCCGGCGGACGTCGTCGAGCCGGTGCGCGCCGCTCCTCCGCCGACGCCCGAGCGCGTCGCCGAGATCGAGGCGACGACGCAGCACGACGTGATCGCGTTCCTGTCCGCGTGGGCCGACAACACGAAGCCCCGTGAGGCAGCGGCGTACGTGCACTTCGGCATGACGTCCTCGGACCTGCTCGACACGGCCCTCGCCGTCCAGCTCGTCGAAGCCACTGACATCCTGCTCGCCAAGGCCGACGCGCTGGTCGCGGCGCTGCGCGACCACGGCCTCGCGCACCGCGACACCCTGCGCGTCGGCCGGACGCACGGCATCCACGGCGAGCCGGACGTCTGGGGGCACCGGGTCGCCGACTTCGCGTTCGCGATGGCCCGCTCGCGCGACCGCCTCCGGCGGGCGCGGGCGGCCGTCGGCGTCTGCGCCATCTCCGGCGCCGTCGGCACCTACTCCAACATCGACCCCGAGGTCGAGCGGTACGTCGCCGCCGAGCTGGGCCTGACCCCGGCCGACGTCTCCACCCAGGTGGTGATCCGCGACGGCATCAGCGAGTGGGTCTCCACTCTGGCGATCATGTCCACGGTGTGCGAGGCGATCGCGCTGGAGGTCCGGCACGGCCAGCGCACCGAGGTACGGGAGCTGTGGGAGCCGTTCGGGAAGGGCCAGAAGGGCTCCTCCGCGATGCCGCACAAGAAGAACCCGATCATCTCCGAGCGGCTCGCCGGCCTCGCCCGGATCATCCGCGCCCAGGTGACCCCGGTGATGGAGGGCATCCCGCTGTGGCACGAGCGGGACATCTCCCACTCCTCCACCGAGCGCATCGCCCTGCCCGACGCATCGATCGGGCTCGACTACATGCTGAACCTCACACACCGCCTCGTCACCGGCCTCGTCGTCGACAAGGATCGGATGCGCGCCAACCTGGAGTCGACCGGCGGGCTGATCTACACCAGCACCGTCCTGCTCGAGCTGGTGAACGCCGGGATGTCCCGCGACGACGAGGCGTACCCGCTCGTGCAGAAGGCCGCGATGGAGACCTGGGAGACCGGGACGCCGTTCCGCGAGACGCTGCGCCGGCACGCGGCCGAGGCGGGGCTGACGCTCGACGAGGCGCGGCTCGACGAGGTCTGCCGACCCGAGCGCTACGTCGAGCGCCTCGACGGGATGTTCGAGCGCCTCGCCGCCCTCAGCTGATCCACGGACGGCGGTGGGATCATGGAGGCCAGAGAAGGGGGCCTTCATGATCGTCGTCGTTGAGCTGAACGTCTACCCGTTGAAGAGCGGTGGCGGCACGCCGCTGAGCAGCGCCGAGCTGCTGCCGGAGGGCTTCCGGCACGACCGGGAGTTCATGCTGGTCCGCCCGGACATGCGGCATCTGTCGCAGCGGGAGACCCCGCGCATGGCGCTGCTGCGCCCGTCGTACGGCGGCGTGAAGCTGACCGTCGAGCTCGCGGGTGGCGTCGCGCCGTCCGCCAGTGACGTCACGCCCCTGGCGCACGTCGCGCACTCCGACGGCCCGGTGGTCGACGTCACGGTGCACGGCAAGCCGTGCCAGGGCATCGACCAGGGCGATGAGGCGGCCGAGTGGTTCACCGACGTCCTGGGCCGGGAGTGCCGCCTCATGCGCTTCACCGGCCGGCGCCCGACCGGTACGGGCGGCGGCACCGTCGCGTACGCCGACGGCTATCCGCTGCTCGTGACCTCGGTGGAGTCCCTCGACGAGCTGAACTCCCGCCTCGACGAGCCGCTGCCGATGAACCGTTTCCGGCCCAGCATCGTGCTGGAGGGCCTCGGCGCGTGGGGCGAGGACTCCGTGCGCCTCCTCCGCGTCGGCGGCGTCGAGCTTGAGCTGGTCAAGCCCTGCACCCGCTGCGTCATCACCACGACCGACCAGGAGACCGCGGTCAAGGCCCGCGAGCCCTTGCGCACTCTGGCGACCTACCGCACCCAGACGCTGCCCGACGGCGAACGCGGCGTCGTCTTCGGCCAGAACGCCATCCCCCGTACGCTCGGCACGATCACCGTCGGCGACACCGTCACGGTCGCGGACTGACACCGGGCCGGGCGGCGCCAAGCCGGGCCGACGCGGGGCCGGGCAATCGAGGAGAGTGGCCGGTCCGACGCCGATCCGGGCGGTCGGCAGCCGTACGCCGACGCCGATCCGGGCGGTCGGCAGCCGTACGCCGACGCGGAGCCGAACTGCGCGCGACCAGGCACCGACGCCAGGTCGGCTGGTCAGCCGATGACCTCGCCGGTGGGCTCGCCGTGGGGGTCGCGCATGATGGACGGCTCGATCTCGATGACGAGGCCGGGCAGGGACGGCACGGAGTGCCGGCCGGCCTCGGGGCGGAGAGCGGCGACGAGGTCGTCGATCGCACCAGGCGGGACGCCGATGGTGAGCGAGTCCTCGTCCATCGGCTCGACGGCGAACCGCTCATGCGGCAGGAAGGCGATCGTGGACCCGCCGTCCTCGCTGACGATGACGTCCTCGCCGCGCGGCAGTCTCGCGGCCACCGCGCGGGCGATGGCCGGCGCCGGGAGCGCGCCGAAAGTCAGGACCGTCGTGTCCCCCTCGACCGCCCAGGACGCCACGCTGACGTAGAGGGCGCCGCCCGCGGACCCGTCCCGCTCGGTGCCGGCTCGCACCGCCGCCGCGATCGCCGGATCGGCCAGGAGGGAGCCCCGGTCGAGGTCGGTGACGTGGAGCGGCGTCCGGGGCTCGAGCAGCCCGAGTAGCGCGCCGCTCTCCCACTGGCGCGCGGCCTCGTACTCCTCGATCGTCAACCCGACGACCTGCAGGAACTGAACCTTCCCGTGCGGGGTGGAGATCTCGCCGAGCTCCGGGTCGACGGTGAACGTGAGCGCCCGGATCGCCGAGTCCGTACGGTTCGCGGCGATCGGGCCGTTGGCGTTCATCGTGTGGCCGGGCTCGAACCACCGGCCGGACTGGAAGACGTAGCGCCCGAGGTTCTGCAGGAAGTTCATCGCCCAGGCGGGAGGCGTGGTCTCGGCCGGGTCGCGGGCCACCCGGAACGTGAACTCGAATCCCCAGCCGGACTCGTCGGGATCGGACGACTCCTTGGAGTACAGCTCCGACATGCCGTAGCTCACGAAGTGCCAGTGTGGCACCGGGTCCGTACGCGGATAGGCGCTGATGCCGTCGAGCGGGTCCGGGCCGCCCAGGGCCCACTTGTGGACGGTGCCGAAATGGAGCGGTTCGGTGTCGCCGTAGACGCGGGAGAGCGCGTCGTCGATCGCGGCCCAGCCGGGTGCCTCGGTCATGATTCGACGATAGTGGCCCGATCCGACACGTCAGGAACAGTCGTCGACGTGGGTATCCTCGGGGCACATCTCCATACCCGTATCACGGCGAACGCATCGGCCCGCCGCGTCGCTGGAGATCCGGATTCCCCGCGAACCAACCCGGGGCCGGTGGCATCCAATAGATCGAGACGACTGAGCGGACCGGACGTTTAAGACCGGACGTTTCGGTCATGCCACACGGGACCCAGTGGAATACTGGGGCCAGCCCGCGTCACACGCGCGGCACTCGTGACCCGCCGACCTGACCGAGCGGGCAGTCTAACTTCACCGCAGCCAAAGGAGCACCGGCGATATGAGCTTGGGCCACGAGGTCCGTTACCGCGTGCGGGGTGGCGCCGAGTTGCGCGGCACCGTATTCGTGCAGGGCGCCAAGAACGCCGTACTTCCCATGATCGGCGCCTCGCTGATGGCGGCGGAGGGCCATACGGTCCTGCGCAACGTACCGATCATCGAGGACGTGAGACGTGCGGTCGAGCTGGCCGAGGCGGTCGGCGCCAAGGCCGAGCTGCACGAGGCCGAGCGCACCCTGGTGATCGACGCGTCGGAGCTGACCAGCCCCGTCCTGCCCGAAGAGATCGCGTCGCGGTTCCGTGGCTCCTTCCTGTTCGTCCCGGCGTTGCTGCACCGGCTCGGCGAGGCGGTGATCGAGGGCGTCGGTGGGTGCAACCTCGGCAGCCGCAACCTCGACTTCCACTACAACGGCTTCAAGCGGATGGGCGCCACGGTCACCGAGCAGGTGAGCGACGACGGCCGGGGCAGCATCCACGTCAAGGCCGGTCAGCTGCAGGGCGGCACCCTCTACCTGGACACGCCGTCGCACACCGGTACCGAGAACCTCATCATGGCCGCCTCGCTGGCCGAGGGCACCACGCTGATCAAGAACTGCGCGCTGGAGCCCGAGGTCCTGGACGTCATCCAGTTCGTGCAGCGGATGGGCGCCCGCATCACCGGCGGCGGCACCGGGTTCATCACCGTCGAGGGCGTCGACCGGCTCACCGCGGTCCAGCACACGGTGATGCCCGACCGCATCGACGCCGGCGTCCTGGTCATGGCGGCCGCCATCACCGGCGGGGAGATCAGCCTGGTCGGCGCCTCGCTCGAGCACCTCGGCGTCGCCGCCGACAAGCTGGAGCAGATGGGCGTGGAGTTCTCCCAGGAGGGCGCCGTCCTCCGGGTGCGCCGCGAGCGTCCGCTGCGCCCGATCAACGTGATCACCGACGAGTACCCCGGCTTCGCCACCGACCTGCAGTCGCCGATCATGGCGCTGTCCTGCCTCGCCGACGGGCCGAGCTACATCTACGAGCGCATCTTCGACGGCCGGTTCAAGCTGGCCGAGGAGCTCGTGCGGATGGGCGCCGACATCGAGGTGAACGGCAACCGGGCCAAGGTCAACGGTGCGACCCCGCTGCGCGGCGCCGAGGTCGTCGCGCACGACCTGCGCACCGGCAGCGCGCTCGTGCTGGCCGGCCTGGCCGCGGAGGGCGAGACCACCATCACCAACGGCTACTACCTGGACCGCGGCCACTCGCACATCGCCGGGCGGCTCAACGGCCTGGGCGCGGACATCGAGCGCCTGGCCTGATCCCACCTTTTACGACGACGCCCCGTCACGTTCGCCCGATGAACGTGGCGGGGCGTTGTTCGTAAAGCGGCTGTCGAGTGACGGTCGAATGCGAGATGATCACAAGGCTTCCGACCGCCGGTGACCTATCCGGTTAGTAATAACTTCCTCACCGGACGCGCTCTACTAGTAGTTTTCTGACGCACTCTTAACCGATTTCGCGAAGACGCGTCACATCCCGTGGCGCTCCAGCGATCTGCCCAATGAGGCGAAGTTCACGGAGTTGGGGCGGACGACTGGAGGGGCGTCAGTGCGATGAGTCATGCGTTGGGTGAAGGCCGTCCATGGACGGTCACGAGCGGGGTTACACGGCGGGCGGGGCCGCCACTGGAGGCGCGACGGCGCCGGGAGGGGCGGACATGAGCGGACCTCGAGGCGGATCGGTCACACCCGATCTGACCATCGGCGTCGTCGGACCACACGATCTGGTCGAGCGGGTCATGCTCATGGGCCACGGCCCCACCCCGGTACCCAGCCGCCTCGTCGCGGCGGCGTACCGGGACGAGCAGGAGGCAGCGGACAAGGTCGTACGGCTCGGGTCGGGGGTGGACGTCTGTCTGTTCGCCAGCCCGGTCCCGTACGAGTTCGCCCGCAAGGCGGGCGTCCTCACGATGCCGGCGACCTTCGTCCCTCTCAATGGCGCGGCATTGCAGGGTGCACTTCTGCGCGCCGCGCTCGACGAGAACCACGAGCCGGCGCGCGTCAGCATCGACGTGCTCAGCCGTGCGGAGGTCGAAGAGGCCTACGGCGAGATCAATCTCAACACCGAGCACGTGCACTTGCGGGAGGAAGCTGCCGGACCGGGGACGCTGGCTGCCTTTCATGAGCGTTTGTGGCGCCGCGGCGCCACAAGTGTCGCGCTCACTTGCGTGCACGCGACGGCGGAGCGACTGGAGCTGGCCGGGGTGCCCACGCTCCGCATCCGCCCGACCGGCGCGGCGATCCGCTCGGCGCTGCAGACCTCGGCGCTGCTCGGCGCCCACCACCGGCTGGAGGAGTCCCAGCTCGTGGTGGTGGTCGTCGACGTACCGACACTGCGGGAGACTCCCCGCCGTGTCACGCCGCGGTACTGGCGCGAGGAGCTGAAGCTGTCGCTGCAGCGGCTGCTCCTGCAGGAGGCGCACCGGATGAGCGGCGCGGTCTGGCCGCTCGACGACCACAGCTATCTCGTCACCGCCACCCGGGGCTCGATCGCGGCGGCGACGGAGGGCTTCCGCACGCCGCCGTTCATCGAGCGGGTACGGGAGGAGCTGGGCCTGGCCGTCGAAGTCGGCATCGGCATGGGCCGCACCGCCCAGGAAGCGGAGACGCACGCGCGCGCGGCGCTGGCCCGGTCGCAGACGTCCCAGCGGGCGCAGGGCTTCGCCCTCGACCGGGACGGCCGGGCGCTCGTGCCCGCACCGCGGACGCCGCCGCGCGCCCCGGCGCCGGCCAAGCCGAAGGGGCTGGAGATCCTCGCGCGCCTGGCCGACAAGCTGGCCGACCAGCCAGGCGAGGAGGGCGGCTCCCAGCAACCGCTGATCGTGGACGCGGAGAACGCCGGGAAGATGCTCGGCGTCACCCCGCGCACCGCCCGGCGGCTGCTGCGGACGCTGGTGGAGGAAGGCCTCGCCTGGCCTCTTCCGCCGAACCGCACGCCGCAGCCGGGCCGTCCCCGTCAGCTGTACCGGCTGATCGTCGAGAAGCTGGGGCCGAGAGCCACGGGCTGACCTGCCGGCGCGGGGCTCTCGGAGCGGGGGCTCAGAGCGCTCCGGCCGCAGGACCCACGGTGATCGACGACGGGGCCGCCCGACACCCGGGCGGCCCCGGTCGGGTCTCGGTCAGCCCGGTCGATGCGTGCTTCGGCCACGGGCCCCACGGCGATCGACGACGGGACCTCCGGACACCCGGGCGGCCCGTAGTGGCCCCGGCCGACTCGCGGGCGGCTGCGGCCGGCTCCCGGGCGACGGATGTCGCTACTCGGGCAGCCCGGTCGACCCCGAGTCGATGCGTGTCCACGGGCTGAAACCGGCGAATGTTTCGCGCTGCTCCCGACTGATAGTTATCTTCACTGGTCATGGCCGAATCCGGCCACTTCATCGCGTTCTTTCAACTCGGCATGTGCGGCGAACGTCGCATACATAGTGTCGGGGCTTCGACGCTCTCCGTTGTTTCGAGCAAGGAACGCCATGGACGGAAACTGGACGGTTCCCGGATACCGGCACGTGCGGATCCTGGGCCAAGGGGCCTCCGGCACGGTGCTCCTCGCCGTGCACGAGGCGACCGGCACCCCGGCGGCCATCAAGTACCTGTCGGGCGAGCTCCGGTCGGACCCCGGCTTCCTCGAACGGTTCCGGGCGGAGGCCCGGCTCATGGCCGAGCTGACCGATCCGCACATCGTCCGCCTCTACGAATACGTCGAGACCCCGGCTGCCGCCGCTCTCGTCATGGAGCTGGTCGACGGGGTCACGCTCAAGGACATCCTCCGTACCCAGGGGCCGACCGGGCCGGAGGCCGCCCTGGTCGTCCTCAAGGGCTCGCTGCGAGATCTCGCGGCCGCGCACGCCGCCGGCGTCGTCCACCGCGACTACAAGCCCGCCAACGTGCTCGTCCGCGACGACGGGGCGAGCAGGCTCGCCGACTTCGGCATCGCCGTCCACGCGGAGGAACGCGCGACCGCCTCCGGAACCCCCGCCTACATGGCCCCCGAACAGTGGACCTCCGGCGCCGTCGGACCGACCACGGACGTGTACGCCGCCACAGCCGTCTTCTACGAGTGCCTCACCGGCGAACGCCCGTACCCGGTCGAAGGGCTGTGGGCCCTCGCCGCCGCGCACCGCCTGGACCCCATCCCGGTCGGCCGGGTCCCGCTCGAGCTGCGCGACCTGGTCGCGCGGGGCCTCGCGAAGGACTTCGCCGACCGGCCTCCCTCGGCCGAGGTGTTCCTCGGGGAGTTGGAGGACGCGGCGCTCGCCGGGTACGGCCCCGGCTGGGAGGAGCGCGGCCGGGTCCGCCTCGCGGCCCTCGCCGCCCTGCTCGCCTACCTCTTCCCCCTGGCCCAGCCGATCGCCACCGGCGGTACGACGCTCGCCCTGACGCGTCTCGGCAAGGGCCGCCTCATGGTGGTGGCCGGGGTCGCGGTCGGAGCGCTACTGGCCGGCGGCGGCGGGGCGTACGTCCTGGCGGGCGTCCACCACAGCCTCGATTCGGGCGCGTCGGCCACCTCGACGCCGTCGGCGGTCGCCGAGTCCCCACCTCCGGACGACACGACGTCCCCGACGGCGACTCCGACGCCGGCCGACGGCACCACGCCGACCGGCTCGGTCCCCTCGTCCGGCACGCCGACGTCGGCCTCGGGCACGACCGGCTCACCGGCCACGACGACGAGTCCCCCGACCACCGACCCGACCACCCCGGTCGCCATCGCCCCGAAGCCGAAGCCCACCAAGACCGTCCCCACGGCGGTCACCGGCATCAAGGTCGAGAAGGTGAGCGTCGGCTCGGCGACGGCTCGCGCCGCCGGGAGCTACCCCGTGACGGCCACCGTCACCGTGACGATCAGCGGTCCCGGCACGGTGAGCATCACGGTGACCTTCAGCTCCGGAAAGCAGACCGTCTCCGCGTCGACGAGCGCCCAAGGGCCTGGCAGTCGCACCGTGCAGGCCGGCACGACCATCACGCAGTGCGTCAGGGCGGTGGACGCCACCGCGTCGGCCGACGGCCATTCCGCCGGCGGCACCGGCACATGCCCGCAATCGGGGACGGGATGACAGGTATGGACGAGACACGGCGTGACATCGATCGGACGCGTCCCATCGATCCGGTGCACCCCATCGACCAGACGCGCGCCGTCGAGCCGACGCCGCCCGTTGACCGGATGCGTCCCCTCGACCGGATGCGTCCCCTCGACCGGACGCATCCCGTCGACCGGACGCGTTCTGCCGATCCGACGCGCCCCGTGGACGGCGGCGCGATGCCGACGGCGTCCGAGGACGATGTGTCGCTGCGGTTCGGGCCCGGCGTGCCGCCGGGGGTCGCGAGGAAGTGGCGGGGCCGGTCCGCGACGCGCCGCTCGCTCTCGCGGCGGGTGGTGGGCGGGCTGCTCACACTGGGCATCGCCGTGCTCGCCGGCCTGCTCGTGTGGTGGCTGCTGCGCGGCGGCCCCGGCGTCACGGTGACCGGCGTGAGCGTCAGCGCGCCGAATACGACGCAGTCCTGCGACACGACCGTGCCGGTGGTCGGCACGATCCGCACGGACGGCGGCTACGGCGACATCGCGTACCGGTGGCGGCGCAGCGACGGACAGGTCTCCGGGATGCTGTCCGAGAGCGTGCGCAAGGGGCAGCGTTCGGTCGAGGTCCCGCTGCGCTGGACGGTGAAGGGCACCGGCACCATGCACGCGGTCGCCACCTTGGAGGTCGTCCGGGCCGGGAAGTCCGTCGTTCAGGCCTCCGGCGCGTTCGACTACGCCTGCGGTTGAGGCCCGCCGCCGACACGAAGACGAACTTCTCCATCACTCGTCGCATCTACCGGGATATGACTTTTGGGCGGAGAGAATTCCTGCGTACCGCCGGGCTCGCTGTTTCCGGAGCGCTGACGACGACAGCCGCGGCGGCGTGCAAGTCGCCTGGTCAAAGCCCTGCCGCGAGCAGCCCACTGCACGCGTCTCACACACCGAAGACCACCGATTGGTCGGCGCTCGGCAGATCGCTGACGGGACGGCTGATAAGGCCGGATGACACCGATTACGCCACGGCGCGCAAGAACTTCAACCCCCGCTTCGACACGATCAGACCCGCGGGAATCGCCTATTGCGAGAGTCCGCATGACGTCGCGGAGTGCCTGAATTTCGTCCGGCGGTACGGCCTGCCGGTGACGCCGCGGTGCGGCGGGCACAGCTATACCGGGGCGTCGCTCAGCACGGGCCTCGTCATCGATGTGAGCCCGATGTCGTCCATCCGGGTCGACGCTCCGTCGGGTACCGCGACGATCGGCGCCGGGGCGCGACTGGTCGACGTGTACGACCGGCTGGGCACCGCGGGCGTCTCGATTCCGGCGGGATCCTGTCCGACCGTCGGCATCTCCGGCCTGACCCTCGGCGGCGGTGTCGGCGTGGTCTCACGCGCGCACGGAATCCTCTCCGACAATCTCCGCGCGGTCGAGATGGTGACCGCAGACGGGCGGAAACGCAGTTGTGACGCGCGGAACGATCCCGATCTGTTCTGGGCCTGCCGAGGAGGCGGTGGTGCGACCTTCGGCGTGGCGACCTCGTTCACGTTCGCCACGCACCCCACCTCGTCGATCGTCGTGTTCTTTCTGAGCTGGCCGTGGTCGAGCGCCCGAGCGGTGATCGACGCCTGGCAGCGCTGGGCGCCGTTCGCGCCGGACGCGCTCTGGTCCAACCTTCATGTTCTCGACGGTCAGGCCCAGGCCGCGCCCACCCTCCAGGTCGGGGGCACCTATCTCGGTGCCCGGGATGACGCCCTGCGGCTGATCGAAGCCCTGCAGGCCAAGATCGGCGCGGTGCCCTCATCGCAGGTGGTCGAGACGACGACCTATGAACACGCGATGATGGTCGAGGCCGGCTGCACGACGCGGAGTACGGCGCAATGCCACCTGCCGGGCGGCCTTCCCGGCCGTACGCCCGCAGGTCAGGAGAGCCGCGAACCCGAATACGCGGCATCCCACATCTTCACTCGCCCGATGACGGGTGCGGCCATCGACACGATCCTCGACTCGGTCCGGCGGCGCGGCGGCCTCGCGGGCGGCGGGCAGGGCGGGATCGCCTTCGACGCGTTGGGCGGCGCCGTGAACCGGGTGGCCCCCGACGCCACCGCGTTCGTCCACCGGGACGGCCTCTTCAACGCGCAGTTCACCACGACCTGGACGACGGCCGCGGCCACCGGAGCGATCCGGGCCCAGCAGGCCTGGCTGCGCTCCTTCCACACGGCGATGAAGCCGTACGCGAGCGGGCAGGCGTACCAGAACTACGCCGACGCGGGGCTCTCCAACTGGAAACAGGCATATTTCGGGGCAAACTATACAAAACTTCTCAAAGTGAAGAACCAATACGACCCCGACCGCGTGTTCCACTCCCCACAGACCGTCGGGGTGTCCGCCTGACCGCGAAGGCGACCCCTCGCAGCGGGGACTCGACAGTGGCGGCATCAAAGGGGTGAACGTCCGAAAAACGGCGTGGCGCGGAGTGCTTCGCACCGCTAACGTGTAATGAGCGATGACCACACAGACTCATGACACCCGCTCGCCGCTGGTCTGGGTGACCCTCCCGATCGTCTACGTCGTCTGGGGCTCCACCTACCTTGGCATCCACTTCGTCGTCGAGACGATGCCGCCGATGGTCAGTGCCGCCATCCGGTTTTTGACGGCCTCCATCGTCCTCGCCGCCGTGCTCGTGATCCTGCGCGGACCGTCCGTGCTGCGCGTTCCCTGGCGTCGGCTCGGCACCGCGGCGCTCGTCGGCGTGCTGCTGCTGACCGGCGGCAACGGCATGGTCGGCGTCGCCGAACAGCACATCTCCACGGGTCTGGCCGCGCTGCTCGTCGCGAGCGTGCCGCTGTGGCTGGTCGTCTTCCGGTGGAGCACCGGCGACCGGCCCGCGGCGACCACGATCGGGGGCGTGCTGGTCGGCTTCGGTGGGCTCGCGCTGCTCACCCTCACCCGCGGCGGCGGGTCGGGCGACGCGACCGGCGTGGTCGTGATCCTGCTCGCCTCACTGTCGTGGTCGATCGGTTCGTTCCTGTCGTCCCGGCTGCCGATGCCGGAGAACCCCTTCGCCGCGAGCGTGTACGAGATGGCGGCGGGCGGCCTGGCGCTGCTCGTCTTCGGGTTCGGGCGCGGCGAGACGCTGCACCTCGACGCGGTCTCCCGGGCGTCCTGGCTGGGCCTCGCCTATCTGATCGTCTTCGGCTCGCTGGTGGCCTTCACGTCGTACGTGTGGCTGCTGGGCAACGCACCGATCTCCCTCGTCGGGACGTACGCGTACGTCAACCCGGCGGTGGCGGTGCTGCTCGGCGTGGCGTTCGCCGGCGAGCACGCCACCTGGACGATCCTCGCCGGCGGCCTGATCATCATCGCCGGCGTGGGCCTCGTCGTGTCCACCGAGCGGCGGTCCCGTACGGAAGCGCCCCCGGAGCCGAGCCCCGGGGGCGAGCAGGCCGTGGAGCCCGCGGGTCAGGACCGCGCGCGGTAGTCCTCCGCGACGGCGAGGAAGGCGTCGTTCTCCTCCGGGGCGCCGATCGTGACGCGCGCCCCCTCCCCGGCGAAGGGGCGCACGCTGACCCCGGCGGCGTCGCAGGCGCCGGAGAACGCCATGGTGTCCTCGCCGAGCCGGAGCCACACGAAGTTGGCCTCGGTCGGCGGGACCGTCCAGCCCTGGGCGAGCAGCGCGTCGCGGACCCGCTCTCGTTCCTTCACGGTCACCTCGACGCGTTCGAGGAGCTCGTCCTCGGCGCGCAGGGACGCGACGGCGGCCGCCTGGGCGACGGCGTTGACCGAGAACGGCAGGTACGTCTTGCGCACCTGCTCGGCGATGTGCTCCTGCGCGACCATGAACCCGACCCGCAGGCCCGCGAGGCCGTACGCCTTGGAGAAGGTGCGCAGGACGGCGAGGTTCGGCCGGTCGCCGTACAGCGTGAGCCCGTCGGGGATCTCGGTGTCGCGGACGTACTCGTGGTAGGCCTCGTCGAGCACGACGAGGCAGTCCTCCGGCACGCGGTCGAGGAAGGCCTCCAGCTCGGGGCGCTTGACGACCGTGCCGGTCGGGTTGTTCGGGTTGCAGACGAAGATCAGCCGGGTCCGGTCGGTGATCGCGTCGGCCATCGCCCGCAGGTCGTGGGTCTCCTCGGCCAGCGGCACGCGCACCGAGGTGACGCCGGACAGGTCGGCGAGGATCGGGTAGGCCTCGAAGGAACGCCAGGCGTACACCACCTCGACGCCGGGCTCGCCGACGGACTCCAGCAGCATCTGCGCCACCCCGACGGAACCACAGCCGACGGCGACGTGCTCCGGCGGGACGCCGAAGCGCCCGGCGATCGCGTCGATCAGCGCCGTGCAGCCGTTGTCGGGGTAGCGGTTGACGAGCCCGCCCGCCTCACTGATCACCTCGCGCACCGACGGCAGCGGCCCGTACGGCGACTCGTTCGACGAGAGCTTGAACGACCGTCCCTCGGGTGACCTGGCGACCTTGCCGGGTTTGTACGCGACGTAGTCGTCGAGTACGGAACGGAAGCGTGGACTGCGCTGCTCGGACACCCTTGTCCTCCCGGGATGAAGACGTACGGGATCACTCTACGAAGTCGGGCGGGGCGCTGTCGCCCGCCAGAGTGCGCTGCTCCACAAAAGGGTACGAATGACTACAAAAGGTGTCCGCGCCATCGGGGGGAGATCGCCATGGGCACCGTTGCGCAAATCGATGTCGGCAAGAGCCTGCAGAACGTCCTGGACGCCGTCGCCCGAATCGTGCCGAGGCTGATCGTCTTCGTCATCATCCTCGTCATCGGCTGGATCATCGCGAAGGTCATCCAGCGGCTGGTCGCGTTGATCCTGCGACGGCTCCACTTCGACCGCGTCGCCGAACGCGGAGTGGTGGGCGACGCGCTCCGGCGCGGGGAATACGACGCGTCCGGCCTGCTGGCCAAGCTGGTGTACTACGCGATCCTCCTGGTCGCACTGGAACTGGCGTTCAACGTCTTCGGCTCCAACCCGGTCAGCAACGTGCTGCGCTCCATCGTGGCCTGGCTGCCCCGGCTGGCGGTCGCCGTGATCATCGTCATCGTCGCCTCCGCGATCGCGCACGCGGTGCGCGACCTCGTCGGCGGCGCGCTCGGCGGGCTGTCGTACGGCCGGCTGCTGGCGAACCTCTCCGCGATCTTCATCATCGCGCTGGGCGTCATCGCCGCCCTCAACCAGATGGGCATCGCCACGACCGTCACCGAACCGGTACTGATCGCCGTCCTGGCCACGATCGGCGCCGTCATCGCCATCGGCGTGGGCGGCGGCCTGGTCCGGCCCATGCAGCAGCGCTGGGAGCGGTGGCTGACGCGCGCGGAGACCGAGACGGCGACGGCCCGCACCGGAGCGTACGCGCGGGGGCGCGAGGACGCCGAACGAGGCGTGGGAACCCCGAGCGAGGCCTCGCCCGGGATGACCAGAACGGAGGAGACATCTCGCGGCACACCCGAGGCACCGCACGGGCCGTCAGAGACCGGCGCGATGCCGCCACGCGGCGCACCCGAGGCACCGCGCGGGCCTTCGGAGACGGGGACGGCACCGCCGCGTGGCCCGGCCCCCGAGACACCCCGGGAGCCGCGGGACCGGCCGCGCTGACGGCGACCGGCTGACGCTCGGACGGGGCAGCCGGTGAGGCACGGATTGGGCGACCGGTGAGACGCGGACCGGTCGGCCGGTGAGGCACGGACCGGGCAGCCGGTGAGGCACGGACCGGTCGGCCGGTGAGGCACGGACCGGGCAGCCGGTGAGGCACGGACCGGTCGGCCGGTGAGGCACGGACCGGGCAGCCAGTGAGACGCGGACCGGTCGGCCGGTGACTACCCGAGTTCCTGGAGTTCGTGGATGATCGAACAGACGGCGATCACACGGACCGTCTCCCAGTCGAAGTCGTCGCCCGGCCACCAGCCACGCTCGATGGCGGCGTCGGTGAAGCCTTCGAGGTAGTCCCGTAGGACTCGGGGGGTGAGCTCTTCGCCCGACGCGGCGATGACGTCGCGGATCGCGGCGGAGTGCTGGTCGACGGCGGCGGCGAGACCCGGCATCCGTCCCATCGCCGTGACGCCTTCTTCGCCGACCTCGTCGATCATCTGGCGTACGAGTTCTGGGGAGAGGTCATCGGGCATGGCCAGAAAGGTACCAAAACCGGACATATAACTCATCAGCAGGCCGGGCGCATCATCGGGGGATGCAGCGACTCGGCGCTGCCCCGACGGTAGAGCCGCGCGGGCCGGCCGCCGTCCCGCGTCGTCGTCCGGTCCATCGGCACCAGGAACCCTTCCGCCTTCGTCACCTTCCGGTGGAAGTTCCGCGGATCGAGCGGCGTCCCCCACACGATCTCGTACACGCGCCGCAGCTCCGCGACGGTGAACTCGGGCGGGCAGAACGCCGCCGCCAGCGGCGAGTACTCCAGCTTGGCCCGGGCGCGCTCCACCCCGTCGAGCAGGATACGGCGGTGGTCGAACGCCGCCCGGTCGCGCTGGGTCAGGTCGTCGACCGGCTCCCACAGCACCTGGGCCCGGCTGGACGCCGGCAGATCGGGGGCGAGCCCCAGGTAGGCCACGCTGACCACCCGCTGACGCGGGTCGCGGTCCGGATAGCCGTACGTCGCGAGCTGTTCCAGGTGCACCCGTACCCCGGCCAGACCCGCCCGCTCGGCCATCAGCCGCTGGGCGGCGACGGGCAGGTCCTCATCGAGTTGGACGAAGCCGCCGGGGAGGGACCAGGCCCCCGCGTACGGCGGCCGGTCGCGGCGCCACACGAGCGCGCACAGCCGATGCTCGCGGACCGTGAGGACGACGAGATCGACGGTGACGGCAACCCGTGCATCGCTCATATCGGAACGCTATCGGGCCGCACACGGTATGAGGGTCCGGAACGAACGCTCCGGACCCTCACGGCCTCAGGCGACGCGGGCGGAACCCGCGGCGTACGGGCTCCGCCTTGAGGAGCGGAACCCGCGGCGTACGGGCTCCGCTTTGAAGAGCGGAACCCGCGGCCCGCAGCCCCACCCCGACCGAGAGCCGAACCCGCAGCAGGCGAGCCTCGCCCTGAACGAGACCGGAACCCGCAGCGCGCGAGCCGCGCCCTGAACGCGAGCGGAACCCGCGGCGCGCGGACCCGTTCTCAGGCGGTGCTGCCGGGCTCGATGGCCTGCTCCGGCGAGGCGGGCCTGCCGTTGTGGGCGGCGAGGTCCTGCTGTCCGTTCTGCCCGTTCATGGAGGCGAGCAGCTGCCGGGCGACGCCGAGGCCGGTGCCGCCCAGGGTGAGCGCCTTGGCGAGCATGTCCTCGACGCCCTCCGCGCCGTTGAGCACGACCATGTTGTCGACGTTGCCGAAGACCTTCGCGCCGGCGGCGACGATCTCGGGCCAGTTCTCGGCGAGCTGCTGGGCGATGACCGCCTCCTGGTTCTCGGCGAGTGCCTCGGCCCTGGCCTTGATCGCCTCGGCCTCGGCCAGACCCTTCTCCCGGGTCGCCGCGGCCTGGGCCTGACCGGCCATCTTCGTGGCCTCCGCATCCGCGCTGGCCTTGGCCACCGCCGCCTTCCGCTCGGCCTCGGCGAGGGTGACCCGCTCGTACGCCTTGGCGTCGGCGGGCTTGCGGACCTCGGCCTCCAGGGCCTTCTCGCGGCGGTCGGCCTCGAGCTCGGCGTTCTTGGTCTCCTTGAGGATGACCTGCTGCCGGGCCTGGGCCGCGGCCTGGTCGACCTGGCCCTGGTACTCGCGCTTCTTGATCTCGGTGTCGCGGATCTGGCCGGCGTTGGCCTGCTCGGCGAGCTGCTCCGCCTCGGTCGCCTCTTGGTTGCGCTGTGCCTCGGCGATGCGCGCGGCCGAGGCGACGGCGGCGGAGTTCGGCTTGCCGAGGTTGTCGATGTAGCCGACCTCGTCCTCGATGTCCTGGATCTGCAGCGAGTCGACGACGAGGCCGAGCTTGCCCATCTCGTCGGCGGAGGAGGTGCGGACCTGGTTGGTCAGCCGGTCACGGTCGCGGAGGAGGTCCTCGACGGTGAGGTTGCCGACGATGGAGCGCAGGTGCCCGGCGAACAGCTGATGCGTCTTGTCGTCCATGAGCTTCTGCTGGTCGAGGAATCGCCGGGCGGCGTTGGCGATGGAGCTGAAGTCATCCCCGACCTTGTAGATCACGACGCCGCGGACGTGCACCTTGATGCCCTGGGAGGTCACGCAGGTGACCTCGAGTGTGGAGACCCGGGTGTCGAGCGACAGCCGCCGGCAGGTCTGGAAGCCGGGAAGGACCATGGTGCCCTTACCCGTCGTGATCTTGAAACCGAGACTCTCGGCGGTGTCCCGGTTGTGCGCCCTCGCTCCGAGACCGGAGATGATCAGCGCTTCGTTGGGTTCGGCGACCCGCCAGATCGCCTTGAACAGGACAACCAGGACGATGACGGCGACGACCCCGCCGATCACAAAGGCGACTATCGGCATCGCTCCTCCTCGGGAGCCGCAGCGGTACTGACGTCAAATAGACGCAGAGGAGACGTAGACGGTTCTCGGCGGGTGATAATCCATCACCACCACGAGCGAACCCACCGGGATCTCCTCCCCCTGGATGGCCGGATAGGCATAGAACGCCTCGACCCCGCCGCGAATCGGGATCATGACCTCACCGACCAGGCCTGGACCGATCTTGCCGGTCACCCGGCCCTGCCTGCCCACCACCGCGCCCTCCTTCGCCCATGGGCACGTTACCTCGTAGATCCCTTCTACGGCAGGATGCGTTCGGCCTGCTGGTACGCCTGCTGCGCGAGACGCTCGGCCTCGTCCCGCGTCGCGCCGGGCCCGTACAGCGTGACCGTGGCCAGGTATCCGCGGGAGCGCAGCACGACGAACCACGTCCGGACCGAGGTCGTGCCGGAGGTCGTCGAGACGCCGACGGTCCGGGAGCCCTCGCCGATGCGCGTGCCGCCGCCCTCGACTACCGAGCCGGTCGCCCATCGCCCGCCGACGGCGACGCGGAAGCTGCGGCACGAGGCGGGCACGCGGAGCTCCACCTGCTGGGCGGCGACGTCCGGGCCGACCGCCATCAAGGTCTCCGAGGCGGTCTGGTCCCGGCCCTTGACGAACGCGACCAGCGCGGAGGGCGCGGACCAGACCGCCTTTTCCGAAGAGACGGCCCGGGTGGACGACGCGCACTGCGGTTTGTCGAGCTTCGCCGCCTGCTGCATCTGCAGGGAATTCCGCACTGCGGTCAACGAGCCGTACTGCCCTGATTGCGGCGCTCCTGACCGCTCATATCCGGGAATGTCGGTGAGGAGCGCCTGGGTCAGCTGATCGGCGTTGTACGCCTCGGAGGACGGTGGTCCGGCCGGGGTGGTGGTCGCCGGATCGGGCCGCTCGGCATGGCCGCAGCCTGCGGCGGCCAGGAGCAGCAGAACGAGAGCGAATGCGGTCCGCGATGTCACATCGAATGACGATATCGCACTCACGCCTCCGTCTTATCCAAGGCCTGTTATTCACGTCGACGCAAGCCGCACGGTAAAAAGGGAAGTGCGATGCCGAGGACGCATCTAAATTGTCCGAGTCAGTGGGCTATTCGGGGGAAACGAATGCTCCGCAAATCCTTCATCATCATTTCGATAATGCTGCTGCCCCTCGCCGGGTGCGGCGGCGGCACCAAGAACCGGCAGGAGGCACAGCCACCGGCCGCCGCCGCGCCGAACACCACTACGACGGCGCCGGGCGCGTACGGGCAGACCGCCACTCCGGCGACGTGCCCGACCAAGTCGACGAGGAAGTTCGCCAAGACCCGGTTCATCACGAACGCCGGTCTCGCGGCGGGCACGTTCAAGCGCTACATCTACACGCCGTTCAAGAGCGGGGCCTTCTCGGCCGGCGCGCCGAAGCGGAAGAGGTCGATCGTCAAGGCGGGCGTCGCGGCGGTGTTCGCCTTCGACCAGCTCCGCCGGGCGAAGACCAACGCGCAGGCCGACCCGACGCTGTGCAAGGTGCTGATCGGCCCGATCGACAAGCTCAGCGCGTCGATGCACGACCTGGCCGGCAAGCTCAAGGGCGGGACGGCCGACCCTGGGGAGATCGACGGGGTCGGCGGCGGGATCGAGGCGTTCCGCAAGGACGCCGGCGGCGCGGGCGCCGGCTTCCAGGACAAGACCCCACCGGCGAGCGCGGTCGGCGGCTGAGCTGTCCGTTGGGTGACGATCGCGTGATACCGGGACATCCCGGGCCACGCGGTCGTCACCCACCGGAAGACGAGGCCCGCAGCGGTTAGGCTTCGACAGGTGACAACGCAGCCGGGCCCTTCGGGCGACACACGACTGGCGAGCTGGCCCGCGTTCGTCCGCGAGCTGGACGCCACCCTGTCCGTTCACGCGCAGTACGTCCTCTGGGGCAACCTGCACGACAGTTTCCTCGTCCCCGACGAGGGCCGGCTCTTCCCGCTCCGCGAGCTGCTGTGGGAGGCTCTGCGCCGCAGCGGCTACTCCTTCATGGTCGGCTACGACCGCGTCGACGGGCTGCGGGTCCACCCCGCCGACGACAAGGCCGCCGCCGACGCCGCGGCGAGCCTGTTCGGCAGCCGCGTCGACGAGCGGAAGGTCCCCTCCCTCGAAGGGCTCCGCGCCTTCCTGAGCGCGCTGGCCCGGCCCACCCGGCCGATGCGCGCCGCGTTCGTCATCGACTACGCCTCCCGGATCGCCCGCAGCCCCACCGACCTCGAGCCGGCCGAGCGCGACTTCTTCGTCTTCTGCGAGAAGCTCTCCCGCACCGCGCTGCCCGTACGCGGTGACGGCGACCGGCCGAAGCCGCTGTACAACCCGGTCATCTGGCTGGCCGACCGCCCCGGCGACCTGCCGCCGTGGCTGACCTCCGACAACGACGCGATCCGCGAGATCGCCATCCCGCGCCCCCACCTCGGCGACCGGCAACAGACCGCGCGGCTGCTGGCCCGCGCGTTCGAGACGACCGACCCCGAGCTCGACATCACCGACGACTTCGCGCAGGAGGCGGAGGGGCTCACGCTCCAGGCGATGATCGAGATCACCCGGCTCGCCAAGGAACGCGACGTCCCGCTGCACGACCTGCCCGACGCCGTCCGCACGTACAAGCTCGGTGTGCTGGACAACCCCTGGAAGCGCGAGCACCTGCGGCGGCGCATCGTCGAGGGGGAGGAGCGCGTGCCCGCCCGCGTCCTCGGGCAGCCCCAGGCGGTCACCAAGACGCTCGACATCCTCAAGCGCGCCGTCCTGGGCCTGTCGGGGGCGCAGGCCGCCCGCGCCTCCAGCCGCCCGCGCGGCGTGCTGTTCTTCGCCGGGCCCACCGGCGTCGGCAAGACCGAACTGGCCAAGGCGATCACCTCGCTGGTGTTCGGCAACGAGGACGCCTATCTCCGGTTCGACATGAGCGAGTTCTCCGCCGAGCACGCCGGCGACCGGCTCATCGGCTCCCCGCCGGGCTACGTCGGCTTCGAGGCGGGCGGCGAGTTGACGAACGCCGTGCGCCAGGACCCGTTCCGCGTCATCCTGTTCGACGAGATCGAGAAGGCGCACCCGCGCATCCTCGACAAGTTCCTGCAGATCCTCGAGGACGGGCGGCTCACCGACGGCCGCGGCAACACCGCGTTCTTCTCCGAGTCGGTCCTGGTCTTCACCTCGAACCTCGGCACCCGTGGCATCACCCCCGGCATGCCGTACGAGGAGCTCGAGGCACAGGTCCGCGGCGCCGTCACCGAGCACTTCACGACCGCGCTGAACCGGCCGGAGCTGCTCAACCGGTTCGGCGACAACATCGTCATCTTCGACTTCATCGGTCCAGAGGCGGCCGATCAGATCTTCGATCTGCAGCTCGCCAACATCTGCCGTCGCGTGAGTGACGAACACCACATGAAGCTGCGGCTGGCGGACGACGTGGTCGCGTCGCTGCGCGCCTGGTGCACGAGCGAGCTCGACAAGGGCGGCCGGGGGATCGGCATGGCCCTGGAGTCGTACTTCATCAACCCCCTGGCCCGCGCGTTGTTCGACCTCGGCCCGGCCACCGACGTGACCGTCGCGGACATCCACCGCGACGGCAGCATCGTCCGGCTGGACCTGCGGTGAACGCCGGTCCTCGTGACCAGGAGCGGACACTCCTGCTGGCCAAGGCGCACTTCCCGGTCACCACGCTGGGGCCCGGCCGCCGGGCGGGCATCTGGACGCAGGGCTGCACGATCCACTGTCCGGGCTGTCTGTCCCGTGACACGTGGGAGGCGGACCCGCGCACGGCCATTCCGGTCGCCACGGTGCTGGGCTGGCTCAGGTCCCTGAGCGGCGTCGACGGTGTCACGATCTCCGGCGGAGAGCCCTTCCAGCAGCCGGAGGCGCTGCGCGCCCTGCTGCTCGGCATCCGGGCCTGGGCACCGCCCGAAGTGGACATTCTGGTGTACAGCGGCTACGCAGCGTCACGACTCCGGAGGTCCGCCCGCACCCGCGAACTTCTCGAGTTGTGCGATGCGGTCGTCGCGGGACCGTACATTGAACGCCTGAACCAAGAAGATCGGGGGCTTCGGTGGCGTGGATCGTCGAACCAACAGATCATCGCTGTCAGTGACCTTGGCAAGAAACGCTATGGTGACGCGAGGGGCGAACAAACCCCCCATATGCAGGTTTCGGTGGAAGACAACCGTATCTACTACATCGGGATTCCTCGGAGGGGCGACATGGAGCGGCTGACGGAGCGACTCTCGCTCTCCGGGGTACACGCCGGGGAGGTTTCATGGCGCCCCTGACATGCCCGGTCTGTGCCGCTCCGGTACGGCAAGGGGATCTGATCTGCATCAACTGCGGAGCGAACCTGGCCCGGCGCGAAGCGCCCCCTGCTCCCCAGCAACCCGGGGGTTACCAGCCTCAGGACCAGGGCCAGGGCCAGTCGTCCTATCCGCAGCAGCAGTACCCGCCGCAGCAGGACCAGCAGCAGCAGCCCTACGGGGCTCCGCAGCAGCAGGGGTACGGCGCACCGCAGCAGGACTACCAGCAGCAGCCCTACGGCGCGCAGCAGCAGCAGTATCCGCCGCAGCAGGACCAGCAGCAGCAGTCCTACGGTGCCCCGCAGGACTCGTACGGCGCTCCGCAGCAACAGGAGCAGGCCCCGTACGGCGCGCCCCCGCAGCAGCAGGGGTACGGCGCACCGCAGGACCAGCAGCGCAACGCGCAGTACCCTCCGGCCCAGGGCCAGCCGCAGTACGGCGCGCCTCAGCAGCAGGACCCGTCTGCGTACGGCGCTCCTCCGCAGCAGGAGCAGCCTTACGGCGCGCCTCAGCAGCAGGAGCAGGCCCCGTACGGCGCTCCTCCGCAGCACGACCAGCAGCAGGGGTACGGCGCGCCTCAGCAGCAGTACGCGCCGCCCCAGCAGCAGGGGTACGGAGGTGGCGGTTACGGTGCTCCGGGCGCTCCCGGCGCTCCGCACGTGCCGCCGCCGCCGCGCGAGCCCACCATGACCGGTGGGGAGTCGACCGCCGCGTTCACGCCGTTCTGCCCGCACTGCGGGGCCGACATCCCCGACATCGGCAACCCGGTCTGTGTCTCGTGTCTGCGTCCGCTGCACGACCAGGCGGGCGGCCCGGGGCAGCAGCAGCTCACGGTGTTCGTCCAGTTCTCCTCCGGCGAGCTGCAGTGCAGCGCCGGCCAGGAACTCGTTCTGGGCCGTGACCCGGTGCAGTCGCCGGTGGCGGGAACGTTCTCGCGGTTCGACAACGTCTCGCGCCGGCACGCCACGATCGGCATCGACGGTGGCGGCCAGCCGTGGGTCCGCGACGAGCGCTCCACGAACGGCACCTTCGTCAACGACCGGCGGCTCCAACCCGGCGAGCAGGCCCCGATCCGCGACGGCGACTCCATACGTCTCGCCGCCGACGCTCGCGGCCAGGTGCGGTTCGGCCGCTGAGATGGTCTCCTCCGCGCTGATCCGGTCCCGGCGGACCGGGACCGGATCAGCGCGGATCGGCAGCCGACAGGCCCGGGTCGCCGACAGCCGAGCGGCGCGGATCAGTAACCGACAGGATCAGGTCGCCGGCAGCCGAGCGGCGCGGATCAGTAGCCGACCAGCGCGACCCGCGCGACGGTCGCGGCGCCGACGGTGACCGGGTAGTCGTTCGGATTGTGGACCCGGAGGCGGAGCCGGACCGTACTGTCGAGGCCGAACTGGCCGCCGTGCGACGCCCGGAGGCCGCCTCCCGGGTCACCCCGGTACGTGATGCGCCAGGGATCGTCGACGACGGACGTGCCCTGGGCGTTCATCCGGGTCCAGGCGACATCGACCGGGTCGTCCGCCTTCAGTCCCGTGATGACGGCGAGCGCGTCGCAGAGCGCCCAGTACTCCCCGCCGACGATGATCGAGTAGAGATCACCTCCGTGCAGCCCGTGGGTGTCGGAGAGTTCGGTACGAAACAGCACGAAGGCGTCGGCACGAGGGTCGACCGGCTGGTCCTCCCCTGCCGCGAGGCTCACGACGATGGCCACCAGACCTCCCCAGAAGCGTCCGTTACTGGCAAAGTAGGCCAAATCCGATCATTCGCCGAGGGGCGTCAGGCTCCGCGTCGGCGGAACCGCGTACGCGGTTCAGCGTGTCGCCCGGCGCGTGCGGCCCCGGCCGCCGCGGACGCCCGGCCGGATCGGACTTTCCGGAAGTCGGCACCGGCGCGCAGCAAAGCACGTCAAATGGGTATATGACACTGCGCAGTACTGAGTCGCGATGGCACGGGTGAGTATGACCTCAAATGACGGGCAGGGTGAGACAGACATGCGAGGGCTCGTTATGGTGGCTACGCACTCCATGGCACGGCCCTGGCAGCGACCACCGAGCGATTCGGCCGGCTCCATGAGCGAGATGAGGTTCACGGCGGAACAGCTGCCAAGCGTGCGTCGCTTCACGGAGGCGCTCGCCCGCCGCTACAAGGTGAACGAAGGCTTGGTCGGCGACCTGGTCATCGCCGTCAACGAGATCGCGACGAACGCCGTACGCCACGGGTCGCCCCACGCCGAGCTGAGCATGTGGACCGAGGACGGCAGCGTCATCGCCGAGATCCACGACAGCGGCACCTGGACACCCGCCGACGCCCCCGGCGGAACTCCTCCACCGCCCGAGGCGGAGGGTGGCATGGGCATCTGGGTCGCCCGTCAGATCTGCTCGGCGGTCAACATCAGGACGGGAATCAACGGCACAGTCGTACGTTTGGAACTCTCTCCGACAGCGCGGTACATCTGACCGGTACCGTGGGTCCTCCACGGCCGAGGGGGCACCATGTCAGCGCTCGAACTCTCTTCCAGCCGACATGGCGACCGTACGGTCCTGCACGTCAGCGGTGAACTCGACATCATCAGCAGGGCCGAGCTCATCACGTGCCTCGACGAGGTCATCAAGGAGCACGGCGGCAAGATCATCCTTGACCTGACCGGCCTGGACTTCATGGACACCAGCGCCCTCAGCACCGTGGTCTCCTACTGGAAGCGCCTCACCGCGACCGAAGACGGCTTCCTCGCCCTGGCGGGCGCCAAGTACCGCACCGCGCGAGTCCTGTGGATCACCGGCCTGGCCCAGCGCCTCCCCATATACGACGACGTCGCCGCCGCTCTCGCCGATACCTGAGAGCCGCACCGCCTTCGACGTGACGGCCGCCGGCCCGGCACACGAAAATCCCTGGCGGTCGCCGCCCCTAGAAGGCCGTGAACGCCAGGGATAATCGATGCGAACTCAGGCTGTGAAGACCTCGCCGGCGACGCCTTCGTTGATGTACCCGTACCTGGCGATCGCGTTGTCCCGCTCTTCAGCGGAAGTCGTGTAGAAATGGTCGCGAATTGTCGGATTCCAGAGCCGGAACAGCGGCGTCGTTCCGAAGTGCGGAGTCGTGTACACGCGGGCCGTTACGCCCTCGTCCGTGTAGCCGTACCTCGCGATCGCCCGGTCGCGCTCTTGCGCGGACGTCGTGTAGAAGTGGTCGCCGATCGTCGGGTTCCACATGCGGAACAACGGCGCCCTGACCGGGTCCGACGAGGGCGGGATCGCCATCGCCGGCCCCGCGACGAGAGACGTACCCACCAGCGGCGTGCTCCGCGATCGCCTACACCACCGGTCTGCTGCTCACCGCACACCTACTCCGCCGCAGGATCGGCCGCCTCGACGGACACCGCCTCCTGCACTCCCATGTCCGAATGCTCATCGCCGCGGCCTTCGCCGCCTCCGCGGCCGCCGGCACGGCATGGGCGATCGGCTCAGCGACCGGAACCACCTGGACGGCCTCGCTCCTGACCGTCACCGCCGCTGCCACCGCCGGCGGCATCCTCTACGCCCTCATCGCACACGTGCTCCGGATCACCGAGTTCAAAGCGCTGACCGCAGCCCTGCCGTCCGTCCGCCACATTTCGTAGGCGCCCGTCTTTTATTCGTGAACTTTGTCGACCTCCGCCGCATCTCAAGAGTTGTGACCCGATACAGGGGAGCACAGAGCAGCGAATATAGGAGGGTGTTTTGGCAGCGAATAAGGCCACCTACGGTGCGGCGATCGCAATAGCGGCACTGAGCCTCTTCCTGACCGGTTGCAAAGAAGGTTCGGTGAACGCGGCTTCGTCGCCCACCGGCACCGCGACTCCGGTCCACAAAAGCGCGAGGGCTCCGGTGGGTAAGCGGGTGGAAGCTGGCGTGAAGTGCACCGATCGAATCAATTATTCGGGTGACTCCAGGTCCAACGCAGAGATCAACAGCATCGGCGAACGGACGGGCCACTGTCCTCCGGTCCAGCGCGGCAAAACTCCTCCCTGCACACCGGAGAAGGCCGGCACGAAGTGCACCGACCAGATCAATTATTCAGGTGACTCCAGGTCCAACGCGGAAATCAACAGCATCGGCGCACGAACAGGCTACTGCCCCCCAGTTCATCACCGCTGACAAGGAACTAACGGCCGGAGCGTCTCTCGTTCGAGAGGCGCTCTAGGTCGTCCTGCCGACCTTTTGACTTCCGGGGTCGGCGCCGTTAATTTCTCCTTCATGTCTGATACTCCACGCCTTCCTGGACTGAAGTTGGCCGACGCGGATTGGTTGGTGCAAGCCGCGTTGGCGGTCGGTGCGGAGCGAGGTTTCCCTCCGCTGGCGGTGGCCGTCGTCGACGTTGCCGGGGAGGTGATCACCCTGCGGCGGGACGACGGCGGCATGCCCATGACCAGCCGAATCGCCGTGGCCAAGGCGCGCACGGCGCTGTCCGCACTGAAGCCCTCCGGCCAGATCGACCTCCCCGGGGGGATCGTCGACAGCATCCAGCACCTCTACGGCGGCGACTTCGTCCCGTGGGCGGGCGGTGTTCTGGTCACCGACGGTGAATTGATCCTCGGTGCCGCAGGCGCATCCGGCGCCCATGCTCTTGAAGACGAAGAGGCCGTGCAAACGGCAGTGCAGCGCTGGCAGGAGAACCGTTCGTAGACGGCCAGAAGTGACGCGGGGGTCATCGTCAGCCGTGCCCCGCGGCTCGTCGCGAACGACCGGCGAGCGGAGGCAAGTTGTGCGGGTAGGGCAGTCTGGCCGGTTCGCTGGCGGCGTCGAGTCGGCTCATCTGTTCCAGCGTGAGCGACCATCCCACGGCACCGAGGAGGTCGTCGAGATGGGCATGGGTGCGCGCGCCGATGATGGGTGCGGTGACGCCGGGACGTTGCAGCAGCCACCGGACCGCCACCCGTGCCGGCGTGCTGTCGGCCTCGTCGGCGACTGCCGCCAGCTCGTCGAGCACATGCCACGTGTGGTCGTTGGCGTACCTGTCCCAGGTGTGCGACCCCGGCTGGCTGACCTTGCTGTCCGGCGGTGGTGCGGTCATTCCGCGCCGGTAGGCCCCTGACAACCAGCCAGACCGCAGTGGGGACCAGGTGATCACGCCGACGCCTTCGTTCTGACACACGGGCAGGAGCTCCCACTCGGCCTCACGGTCGAGCAGGGTGTAGAGCGGTTGCAGGCTGACGAGTGGTTCCCAGCCGTGCTGACGGCAGAGGTCGATCGCCTTTTGTAGTTGCCATCCGCAGAAGTTGCTGGCGCCGACGTAGCGGACCTTTCCACTTCGGACGAGCGTATCCAGGGTCGACAGTGTCTCGGTGAGAGGCGTGCCGGCGTCCCAGATGTGGAACTGGTAGAGGTCGATGTAGTCGGTGCCGAGGCGGCGCAGGCTCGCATCCACTGCGTCGAGGATGTGTTTGCGGGACAGGCCGCGGTCGTTGCGTCCCGGGCCCACCGGCCTCGACACTTTGGTCGCGACGACATGGTCCTCGCGGCGTCTGGTCTTGAGCCACCGGCCGAGGACCTCCTCCGACCTTCCTTCGCCGTAGACATCGGCGGTGTCGATGAAGTTCCCGCCCGCTTCGGTGAACGTGTCCAGGATCTGCGTACTGGTCCGCTCGTCGGTGCGGCTGCCGAACATCATCGCGCCCAGGCACAGCTCACTGACCTCAAGACCTGTCGCTCCGAGAAATCTGTAGTCCATGCCCGGCACGCTAGAACCTAGAGCGCGCTCCACTTCAAGCCCGCAATTCTGCGATCTCAGGTTGGCCGGCGGCATGAATCCTTGATCACCGTCCAGGGTGACCGTGGGCGAGCGGTGCCCGACGGCCAGGACGGTGAGGCGTTGGTCATCGTCGTTGTCGTCACGGCCGTCGTCAGGGCCGTGGCGGCGACCAGAGCCTCTCGACGCCTGCCCGGCGTCCGTACGCCACAGTTGGTAGGCGCCTGTCTCCGATCCGTGAACCTTGCCGGCCTCCGGCGCGTCTCAAGAGTGCGGCCCGATCACGGGAGCATGGAGCAGCGAATAGAGGAGGGTCTTTTGCCTGCGAAGAGGGCTACCTTCGGTGGGGTCGCAATAGTGACACTGGGCATCTTCCTGACCGGTTGCAGAGGAGGTGCGGTGAACGCGGCTTCGTCTCCCACGAGCACCGCGACTCCGGCCCAGAAAAGCGCGAGCGCTCCGGTGAGTACGCAGGTGAAGGCCGGCGTGAAGTGCACCGACCAGAACGACTATTCGGGTGACTCCAGGCCCAACGCAGAGATCGACAGCATCGGCGAACGGACAGGCCACTGCCCTCCAGTCCAGGCTTCCGCCGCCTCGTCGGCCACGTTCAAACCGCAGCGAGTCACCGGCCCGCCGCCACCGAAATCGGGGATCGACCATAACGTCGTAGCGCTCGGCACCGTACGGTTGGCAATGGCCGCGGACCAGACCGCGTACGTGGTCTCGCGCTTGCGCGCGAACGCGGCCACCGTACGAACGTTGGTTGACAATGAAGTGCGTTGCACGTGGCCGGGCGGCAGCAAGAACCTGGTGATGGGCCAGAACGTCTACGCGGGCACGGGTCAAAACCCGCAGTGGGAAGACACCTGGATCGTCACCAAATTCCTGCTGCACCCCGGCGTTGCCACGACGGCCACCTGCACGACGTACGCGAGGGTCGCCTCACTTTACAAGCAGACATCTTCGGTGCAGATCGTGGGCGGTTCTTTGGGGTTCGCCAACAAGTCGGTCAGGAACGCGGCGAACGGCAAACCGCTCGATTACGAGATCCCATACGGTGACCTCCCGGTGGACTCGACCCACCGGACCGTACGGCAGCCCGCGCTGCCGATCACCACTGCGCCGGCCGGGTTCCGTGAACTCAGCGTCTTCGGCGACGTGGACTACCAGGTGTGTCAGCGCGTCGGCGCGTGCAACAAGGCCGGCTCCTCGACTGCCCGGTTCACGTTGATCGTGAACCAGTGGAATGCGGCGGGCAAGAAGATCTGCCACACGAGCTCCTCGACGAGCGTCACCAAGACGATCCCGTACTGGGTGCACCACGCCGTAGTGCCGTTGTACACCCCGCACTTCGCGGTGTCGAAAGCACCGGGCTGCGCCCCGGTCTTCAACGCCTACGTGCGGGTGGACTGGCTGCGCGGCGAGACCGGCGCGGTGCAGGGCACGGCGGTCGGCCTGCCCGACCGGCGCGGTTCCACCTCGACGCATCGATCGGCGATGAGCCACCTCTACATCGTTCCCGCGTGACCTGATCCCCGGCGTGTGGCTGGACGCTGCCCCCGGTGGCTCCCAGCATGGCTCCCACGGCCAAGAGCAAAGGCCCGTGAGATCTCGTTGGCCAGTACCGTGGCCGCGCAGATCTCAGCGGGCCTCCTCGACGTCCGCGGGAAGAAGGGTCCGCAGCTGATCGCGGGTCGCCTGAGTTCCGCCGCGCTCGAGCTGGGCGATACGGCGCGCATGCGCGGTCTGGGCGGCTTCGAAGAGTTTGCGGATCTCGCGGCCGTTTCCCTGGTCGAACCTTTCGGTCTGACCGGTCACGTGATCGTGGATGGCGGAGCGCGTATTGCCGGGGACTTCGAATCCGGAGGACTCCGCGATGCCGATGAAGATATCGACCAGCTCGTCCGGGCCGTACGGGGCGAAGGTGATGGTCCGGGAGAACCGCGACGCGAGTCCGGGGTTCGCCGCGAGGAAGTCGTTCATCTCATCGGTGTATCCGGCGACGATGACGACGACCTCTTCGCGGTGGTCTTCCATGAGCTTCACGAGCGTGTCGATGGCCTCCTGCCCAAAATCGGCATTCGCGCCGAATTGCCGTGCGAGAGCGTAGACCTCGTCGATGAACAGCACCCCGCCACGCGCCTTGTCGAACGTGGCGGTGGCCTTTTGCGTGGTGTGACCGAGGTACTGGCCGACCAGGTCGGCCCGGGAGGCTTCGACGAAGTGGCCTCGGGCCAGCACGCCGAGAGCGGCCAAGAGCTCTCCGTAGAGCCGCGCGACCGTGGTCTTCCCGGTTCCGGGCGGGCCGGAGAAGATCAGATGGCTGGAGATCGGTGTGGCGTCGAGGCCCTCCTGCTGCCTGCGCCGAGTGGCGGCGATCAGATCGATGGTGTCCCGGACCTGGCTCTTGACCGCCTCCAGGCCGATCATCGCATTGAGCCGGTCGAGAATCACTTGGAGCTGTCCCGCGTCGCGGACCTCACCCAGCCTGGCATTCAGGCCGTTGTCGACGACGCCATCGAAGTCTTCGGGCAGCAGAAGGGTCAGGTCCTCCGATGACGCAGGACCGTCCTGGCCGGACAGTCGGAGCGCCTGCTGTTCAACGGCGGCTTCGAAGACGCGCCGGGCCTCCCGGCCGTTGCCGAAGGTCTCGTCTCTCCGTACCCGCTGAAAGTGCGCGACAAGCGACGCCTGTGCCTGCTCGGTGAGCCGAAAACCGTATTGTGCGGCGAGCGCCTCGGTCATGCTCGTCAACTCGGCCGGGCTGTAATTCTCGAATTCGATAGTGCGGGAGATACGCGACTTCAGCCCAGGATTCGCCGTCAAGAATTCGCGCATCTCGGCCGAATAGCCGGCGACGATGACGACGATCTCGTCGCGGTGGTCTTCCATGAGTTTGACGAGCGCGTCGATGGCCTCCTGCCCGAAGTCGGTGCCTGTGCCGAACCGGCGGGACAAGGTGTACGCCTCGTCGATGAACAGCACTCCGCCCAACGCCTTGTTGAAGACGGCGGTCGTCTTCTGCGTGGTCTCGCCCAGCACCTGCCCCACCAGCTCCCCGCGCGATACCTCGGTGAACTGCCCGGTGGGGACCACGCCGAGAGCGGCGAGCAGTCGTCCGTACAGCCGGGCGACCGTGGTCTTGCCGGTGCCAGGGGCGCCGGCGAAGACCATGTGGCGGCCGATGGCCGGTCCGCTCGGCAGCCCCGCCTGCCTGCGCTGTTCGGCGATGCGCAGGAGACCGACCAGTTTGCCGATCTCTCGCTTCACCTCCGCCAACCCCACCATCGCGGTCAACTCGGCGAGCAGTTCGTCGATGCTGAGTTCGGGCGCCGTGCCTGCGGTCTCCGGGGCGGCGGTGCGGGGTTCCGCCGGAGTCGCCGTCGTGGCGGCGCCGGAATTGGCAGGGGCGCCGATTTCGATTCCGATGATGTCATCGGCGCCGTTCGCCTCGGAGTTCACCCGTTCCATGCGTACCTGTGCGCCGTCGGCCGTCACGATGCCCTGCCCCGCGTTGCCCATGATGGTGCAGTCGCGGAGGACCACTCTGGCGCCCGGATCCACCGCGACGCCGATGCTCTTGTTGTGCGACACCTTGGCCCCGTCGAGCGTGAGCACCCCTTCGTTCGCGGCCGACGCGCCGAACTGGGATTTGGTGATCGTGCCCCCGGTGAACCTGGCCGTGCCCGAACCGCTCACGGCCAGCCCGCAGTTCACCGACTGCATGATGTCGCAGTCCTCGAAGTCGGCCGTGGAAAAGTCGTCCACCAGCGCACCGTGGCGCTTTCCGTCCTCGATGCGTACTCTCCGCGCGGTCAGCGTTCCGTTGGCCGTGACCCATACGCCTTCGGCCCCTGATCCGGTGACGAGGCACTCCTCGGCGGTGGCGGAGGCGTTGTCGCGGACCACAAGGCTGCACTGACCCGACGCGCGGAGCCGGGAGTCGCGGACAGTGGCTTTGGCGTGGCCCTGTGCCAGGACGCTCGCGGACTTGGAGCCCTCGATCTCGCAACGCTCGATCAGCGGTGTCGAGCCCTCGGCCACCCAGATGCCGTGTTCGCCCGCACGCTGGACGCGGCAGTCTCGAACGGTGACCCTGCTCGCGTTGCGGATGGCGATCCCGCACAGATCGGCGTTGAACACCTCGGTGTGCTCGACCAGACCGGCGGAGTCGGAGTAGACGATGCCACCGCCGTGGACGCGGCTGTGCCGGACGAAGAGCTCGGCTCCGTCCCACACGCTGATCGCGCGGCTCGACTTGCTCACCAACTCACACTGTTCGACGATCAGGGTGCCGCCCACCGCCTCCAGGACGTTGCCGTCGACGTTCCAGTTGTGCAACGTCAGGCCCCGCAGGGTGACGTGGCCCTCGACCCGCAGCGTGTAATTCCCGTTGCAGTTCACCGTGACCGTCCCGGGCCCCCCGGCCGCGGTGATCACCGCGTTCCCCCAGTATCTGAGGGCGTCCGAACGGTAGTTGCCCGGCTCCACGACGATGTGGCGCAGTTGCTCCCCGGGCGGCCCCGAAGCCTTCGCTGCGTCAGCGATCGTCGGGAAAGCCCGTGGATTTGTCTGGGACACGACAAAGCCCCGCAACGGTCATCTCCCCTGATCGGCAAAATGCATGCCACCACAGATACCGCCTGCATGGCCATGTTTGCCACTTCCGCCGGGGACAAGTCCGATCCGAACGCGGCCGCCGGTCCTGGTCCACGACGTTCCAGAGCCGTTGGTGGGGTAGGACACCGACGGCATTGCCCGCCACCTTGCCACGCCGGCCCTCAAGTCCTAGAGCGCGGTGCGGCCGCCCTCGACCGTAACCTCGAGGTTCCAGTGGTTACTCCTCGTACTGCTCGGTCTGTCCCGATGCGATGGCTGCCAGTTCCTCCATCGACCAGGTCAGCCGCCCACTGCGCAGGTCCGCGATGACCGACCGGATCCAGTCGAGCTGGGCCTGCGCCGTCTTCAGCACGTATTCCGACTCCAGCGTCACCACGCGCGGCAGGAACTCCGCCGCGCCCGCGTTTGCTTCCAGGCCCTGGAACGCCGCCGAGAGCTGGGCCTCCCGGCGCTCCAGGAGCTGCAGGGCCTCGGCCGGTTCGAGCATCAGGACGTGGGACAGCGCCACCGGGAAGTCGGAGAACTCCTTCCTGGGGACCGTCAGCATCTCCTCCAGCCACTCCCGCGTCGCGCGCCGCCCGGCCTCGGTGATCTCGTAGACGGTTCGCTCCGGGTACTGGCTGTCACGCTCGGTCTCCCGTACGGCCACCAGGCCGGCGGCCTGCAGGCGGTCGATCGTCCGGTAGAGGGTGGCCCGCTGGCCGACGTTGACGACCTGGTCCTTTCCCCACTGCTTGATCAGGCGCTGGATGCCGTACGGGTGCAGGGGGCGGGTGTGCAGGATCCCCAGGATCGTCAGGGCGAGCGGGGATCCCTTGGGTGTGGTCATGGTTCTGATACTAGCCGCGAAATTACTAGTTGACTTGATACTAGTTTCAGTGCGACTATCACGCTATGACGAAGACAGCCATGACGAAGACAGCGCTGATCATCGGCGGCGGGATCGCCGGTCCCATCGCCGCGATGGCCCTCCAGAAGGCGGGCATCGACGCGACCGTTTTCGAGGCCTACCCGCGCAGTGCCGAAGGCGTCGGCGGCGGCATGAGCCTTGCTCCCAACGGCCTGGACGCGCTGGACGTGCTAGGCCTCGGCGACCTGGTCCGACCGGCCGGACAGCCCATGACCGGGATCGTCATGCAGGACTGGGCGGGCCGGCGGCTGGCCGAGTTCGGCAACCCGCCGGGTGTGCCCCCGATGCGGTTCTTCTGGCGCTCCGACCTCTACCGGGCCATCAATCAGGAGGCTGCCCGCCGTGGCATCCGCACCGAATTCGGCAAGCGGCTGGTGTCGGTGACCGAGGCTCCCGACTCGATCACCGCGCACTTCGCCGACGGGACGGAAGTCACCGGGGACGTCCTTATCGGAGCCGACGGCATCCGCTCCACGGTCCGCACATTGATCGACGCCGACGCGCCCGGCCCCGCGTACGCCGGTCTGATCAGCTTCGGTGGGCGGGTGGAGCACCCCGGCGTGGCCTCGACCCTGGGCAAGATGCCGATGAGCTTCGGCAAGCAGGCCTTCTTCGGCTACCAGGTGTTCGACGACGACACCGCGGTCTGGTTCGTCAACCTTCCGCACGAGGAGCCGATGACCGCCGCCGAGGCCCGGCAGACCCCTGCCGCAGCGTGGCTACCGGTCCTGGAGGCGGCGTTCGCCGGAGACCGTACGCCCGCCCGGCAGCTCATCGCTGGGACCCGGCCCGATGATCTGGTCGTCGTCGGGCCGATGGAGAACATGCCGCCCAAGGTCCCGGTCTGGAGCCGCGGCCGGATGGTGCTGGTCGGCGACTCCGCCCACGCTCCGTCCTCCAGCTCGGGCCAGGGCGCGTCCCTCGCGATCGAGAGCGCCGTGCAGCTGGCCCGGTGCCTGCGCGACCTACCGTACGACGAGGCATTCGCCACCTACGAGGAACTGCGCCGCCCCCGGGTCGAAAAGATCATCAAAGCCACCACGCACAAGAACAGCGCCAAGACCGCCGGACCGGTGGGCCGAGTGCTCAACGCCTGGGCACTCCGGATCTTCGCCCGACTGATCAAGCCCGAGAAGATGGCGTGGATGTTCGACCACGCCATCGACTGGGACGTCCCGGTCGGATCACACGAACTCAGCCACCTTGACTGACCCCGAGTGGCGGTCGTCACGATAAGCCGGCGCCACGCCGACGATCACCATGCTGGCGATCAGGCCTCGGCGCGCGACGCGCGGATAGCGTGGCGGGAGTCGGGCCGGCGCTGACAGCTCGCATTGGCAACCCGTTGGCCAAAAGGCCCCTCGCGTGATCGCGAGGGGCCTTTTAGCTGGTGCGCAGCCGGAGGGATTCGAACCCCCAACCTTCTGACCCGTAGGTACCCAAATGATCTCCGAGGTCGTTCGGATCAGTCCGCACGCTGGGCGAACGTCAATTCAGCCGTCCGGATTCGTACGCCTGGCGTCGAGATCGTTTGTCCCGGTGGCTCCCACAGTGGCTCCCGGCAGCCACGCTGCCTCCGGATCAAGTGACCGTAGGCTTCTGCCCATGCACGCCACCATCACGGAGCACGCTCGGTGCCTCTACGGAGATGAATATCGGCCGACGCCCGAGTGCAACCTTGAACACGGCGAGCACTACTTCGTCGAGGAGTTGACCTTCGCCGACGCCGACTCGATTCTGGCCATGCTCCGCGAACTGTCTCCGCATCTGGCCGATGGTCATCTTCCCGTGTGGATTCGCAACCTGGCATACCGACTCGTGCTCCTGCAGCGGCCCGACGAACCGACCCTGATGCGCGAGGCTGCAGACAGCCTGTACCTGCACGGTCCTGACTGGGACCACATCGCTGCGGACCTCCGACGCCGAGCCGATGCTCTTGAAGCAGGGACCTAGACCCGGACTTCCTTCTTGCAAATCATGCCGATCTTGGGCCATTTAGCCGCTGACCTGCGCGGTCATGTGTCCGCGAATGACCGCTGTTGACCCCTGATCACCGGGGCTAATGGCCCGCTAATGGCCCGTCGAGGCGGCGCGCCTGGTTCCGGTGGCGAGCTTGGCCAGGTGCTCGCTTCCAAGAGGGCCGTCACATGTTCAACGGCCCACGGGTCCAGCCGCGTCAGATGCTGCGCCAAAGGCTGGACGATCTCTGTCGGTACCTCTCCGTACTCGACAAGGTAACCGAGTGAGTGCGCGATTTCCTCTTGGACGTCAGGATCGCTCTCCGCTAGTAGCGCATCGACAAGCGCTGTAACGACCTGATCCACATTCCGTCCAGCCTTGGCTGCGTAGGCGAGCCAGTCACCTAGGCAGGCAGCGGCATCCTGGCGTACGCGGCGATCCACGCTGGTGAGTTCGTTTAGTAGATCGTGCGGAGTTCCAGCCATTCCGAGATTATGCCGCGCGACGCGCACGGTTCCCCCGGCCTGGTCATCCCGTCCGCATGCACGACCTTCGACAGGGAAGGCCGGACTTGGGCACTGGCATCCGCATGAGCTGCGGCACTCGGGGGCCTCGCTGATGCTCGCCCAGGGGACGCCGCTGCACGTGGTCTCCGAGATCCTGGGCCACGCGAGCATCACGATCACCAAGGACGTGTACGGCCACCTCATGGAGGGGGACAAGCGGGCTGCCGCGACGTCCATGAGCCGGGCTCTGTTCGGGTCCTGACCCGGGTGGCTCCCTGCGTGGCTCCCACGGCCAAAAGCAAAGGCCCATTCCTTGACAGGGATGGGCCTTTGACGTGGAGCGCAGCCGGAGGGATTCGAACCCCCAACCTTCTGATCCGTAGTCAGATGCTCTATCCGTTGAGCTACGGCTGCTGGCGTCCAAGAGTGTACGGGACTTGACCTCAGCGCGCGAATCGAATCCCGTCCGCCCGCCGAGGCCAGGGCGTTCGCGTCGGAGACCGCCGTCGCTCGATCCGGCGGTGTACGCGCCCTTTCAGGCGTCGCAGGCCGTGCGGCCCTCACTGACCGCAGTTGCCACGGACCGGCTGCTGCGTTCCGGTGTCCACGTCGGCGTCGGGGATGTAGCCGCCGTCGATCTTGTCCCAGAGGGTGCTCTGCTGACCGGTGGGTCCCGTGACCGGGCCTCCTTCGACGGTGCAGTAGATCCGGACTCTCGTACCCCGGACCAGCCGGGCGGTCACCGGCGTGCTGAGCCACTGCCCCTCGTGGACCAGGGCCACGGTGTACCCCGCCGGAACCATGATCGCCCCGATGGCCGGCGCCTGGCTGTCGGCCACCGGCGTGGCTGGAGCCGAGACGGGTGACGACGGGGGCGAGGCGGGTGATGAGGCCGGTGATGACTGTGGTGACGACCGGGTCGACTCCGACACGGGGGACGACGGCGAGGAAACGTACACCGGCGGTTGCACTTGGGCGGGCGCGGAGCCGGATCCAGAGCCCGAGCCGGAGACGAAGGATGCGACCAGGCTGATGACCGCGACGATGACGGATCCGATGCCGGCGGTGAGCCAGTAGAAGAGATAGGGATGCTTTCTGCGGTCGCGAGGCGGCGGTTGTTCGGTTCGCATGTTCCCCGTCGACTGAACCATATGGCATACCTCTTTTCGGAAACCCACCCGAGAGAGATCGTTCGATCTCACCCCCATTGCCCTCGAGGGTAGGTTCGCGGCAGAAAGCAGACCATCCCAGATTTGTGGGATGCCTGACTACAATGCCACCGTGGCAAAAGCGCGCCGAGATCGAGCTATCTCTGATTCGGTCCGGCGATTTCAGTCGAACCTTCGGTCCGATACCGGGGCCGTCGAGATAATCGACCATGCCGTCGGTGCGCTGGCGGAGGCCATGCCGGCGGACGTGTGGTGCGGGGTCCTGCTCGATCCGTCGACGATGCTGGACACCGGGGGCGAGCACAGGCGGGTGTGCGAAGCCGCCGGGAGCTCACCGCGAATCTGTTCTTCCGCCATTACTTTCCTCAGCTCGCGGATCCTCCCCTGTCGACGGACGGCAGGCTCATCAACGGCGTGGACGGCTGACGGATTCGACTGAGTCGTCTGTCTCGGCCGACTCGCGCCCGGGAGGCGTACGGACGGCTTCCCGCCGACGGGAGGTCTCCACCTCGTCATGTCGCAGAAGTAGCCTCCGCACGTTCCGGCCCAGCAGGTATCCGATGTCACTGTCCCGACGACTGCCGGCCGGCGGACCGGCCCTCGCGACGGCGGGTACGGCGTTCGCCGTGGCAGCCACGAGCAGCAGCGCCGCCGCCCCGGCGCGGCCACGGACGCGAGAGCCGATCGTGATCGCGCACCGCGGCGCCGGCGCGTACCGGCCGGAGGACACGATGAACGCGTACCGGCCGGCCGTCGAGATGGGTGCCGCCGCTCAGTTCTCGTAGTGGCTTTTGCGGTAATTCGGGCGATCTTGTGACCTATCCTTGACACTGGTGTAAATCAGGAGCGCTGCCGTCCGGTCCGATACGTGGAGCACGTGCATGGCAAGGTGGTCACGGTTCGCCCCCACCGCCGACAAGCGTCTCGTCAAGGCGTTGCAGGAGGGGGACGAGGAGACCCTGGCGACGCTGTACGACGTTTACGCCGAGCGGTTGTACGACTACTGTTCGGCGCTTCTCGACGATGACAAGGTCGCCGCGGACGTCGTGCACGACACCTTCATCGACGCGGCGCGCCGAGCCCCCCGCCTACGCGAGCGCGAGCGGCTCCGCGCCTGGCTGTACGCCTCGGCGCGGCGGCGCTGCCTCCTCCGCAAGCGACCGGCCGCGATGGCGGACGACCAGGCCTTCGCCCGGCTCGACTTCTTCCACCGTGAGGTGCTCTTCCTCGTTCACCGCCACGACGTGACCGGGGAGGACCTGGCCGCGACGCTCGGCGTCACGACGCGCCGGGCGCAGGAGCGGCTGAACCGCGCCACCCGGCAGTTCTCCGACGCGGAGGAGGTCGTGGGCGCCGTACCGGTGCCCGAACCTCCTTCCGCGCTGCGGCATCGGGTGCTCCACGCGGGCACCGATCCGGAACTCTCCGGATACCGGACGGAGATCGCCGCGCGTGGCGGTGCCCTGACGCCCGAGGGGATGCCCAAGCAGCCCGACGCGCCGTCCAGGCTGGCGCGGCGGTGGGCGTTCGCGAGCGGCGGGTCGGTGGCGGCGGTGGCGACCGCGGTCGTCGTGATGATGTTCATCGGCCCGGACGTGCCGGTCCCGGACCTGCAGTGGCCCGGCCAGAGCAAACCCCGGCCGAAGACGCCGAACTCCCGGACGCATCGGTCCAAGATTCCCGTCGTCGCCACGCCTCGGACCTCACTGCCGAGGGGGCCGGAACTCCCGGGACCGGAGCTGGTCCCGTCGCCCGGCCCGACGAAGTCCCCGCCGAAGAAGTCGCCGAAGCCGCCCAAGGGCACGCTCGTGGTGAGCCCGGTGTCGATCCACCTGTATGCCATGAGCAAGATCGCCGACATCCAGCTCACCGCGAAGAACGGCAAGGTCGCCTGGAACGCCTCCAACTCCGACCCGCAGATCGTCCTTTCCAACGTGACCGGCGAGATCTCGGCCGGTGAGCACGCCACGGTCCAGGTCATCCTGGACCGGAAGGGCATCACTCCTCCCGGTCAGACCGTGGTGATGGTGACCGACGGGGCGGGCCGCTCCACGCCGGTCACCGTCACCTGGGACCTGTCCCTCTTCTGACCGCCGGTGCCGCGGCGCGATCGATCAGCCCCGGCCGCCGGGGAGAGCGACGAGTTTCGCGACGTGCCCTCCGCCGCCGCCTTCCCCGATCGCCCGGAGCACCGGCTGGGCGAGCTCCTCCTCGACCGCGCGCCGCTGCACGAAGCCGTGGTAGAGGACGCCCTTGGCGTTGACCCGCACCGCATGGAAGTCCTGCGGATCGAGGGAGCAGAACCCGGTCCGTACGACGTCCTGGTAGAGCGTCTGGGAGACGATCAGCGCGACGTCGCGGTGCTGCTGGTCGGCGAGCACGCGGCGCAGCGGCTTGGCGTTGAGCAGGCGGCTGACGACGATGGGGGCGTCGCCCGCCGGCCCGAACGGTCCAGGCGTGAGGGTGCCGTGGTGCAGCGCGACGCGCAGTCGCAGCCGCCGGCCCCCGCTCCGCGCGTGGTTGAACTCGCCGAGGACGGTCTCGAGCTGGCGCGTGAAGTCGCCGACGACGAGGGAGACGTCGACGTCCTCGGGCAGGACCGCGAGCTCGCCGTCGCCGCTGACCTGCTCGTACCACAGGCTGCGGTCGAGGCCGACGTTCTGCGCGGCCAGACTGAGGATGCTGCGGAGATCAGTCTGTGCGCGCAGCTGTCCCCGCGCGTCGCGCGTACTATATTTCTCGACGTCGACCGCCAGAAGAAGACGGTAGATAAGGCGAACGTCGGCATAAACGTCCGTGTGCGGCATGGCCACCTCCAAAGCAAACTGGGCTTTGCGCCCCCATTCGCTCCACTTCGGAGAGAGTGTGCCCCTCAGAGGATGACCAGCGCGCCTCTTTTTCTTACCTACCCGACGCCCTTCCGGTGAGCGGTGAATCCAGCGCCCCTTAGACGCACGACGACCGGACGGGGATCCTTGAGGTAAGAAAAAGCTTACCGAAGGGGCAGTCGACCTGTCGGACTACGACGGCGGCCGAAACAGTCCTTCCTGGTCAGGAGACCGACGTCGCCGACGAAGCCCACCCGCCCGATCTCGACCGGAGAGGCTCGTGGCAGTCAGAGCGATCAAGAGCGCTACACATTAGCCCAGTTTCACGGCGTTTAGGGCAATTCGCCGCGACCTTACCGTCCGGCGCGCTGACCTTCATCGGCCTTCGTCCCTCGCACTCCCTTACATCGCCCTTACGCTCCGGCACTTCACCCGTACGCTCCAGGGCCACTTCTCCCCGGCAGCACGTCGCCATTCCGGCGATCCCGTCGACGGCGACCGGGGCCCCGTCCGGCGCGGCGCAGGACGCCAGGGACGAGCCGAGCCTCGGCCTGACTACTTGAAGTGACATTAGGGTAACTAGCTGTCGTGACCGACATAAGGGAGGAGCGTCCGCGCGACGGCCGGCTCCTGGTCATCGGCGGCGCGGAGAACCGCACCTGCGGGACCGGGCCTCTCGAGGAGTTCGTCGCCCTCTCCGGCGCACGGGACTCGCACATCGTGATCGTGACCACGGCCACCGAGATGCCCGAGGAGGTGGCCGCCGAGTACACCCGGGTGTTCCGCCGGCTCGGCGTCTCCTCGGTCACCGAACTCCGGCTCCCGCACCGCGCCACCGCCGACAGCCAGGCGGCGCTCGACGTGCTCCGGAAGGCCACCGGCGTCCTGTTCAGCGGCGGTGACCAGTCGCGCATCCGCGGTCTCGTGGGATCGAAGGTCAACGCCCTGCTCCGGCGACGGCTCGGCGGCGACGGGCTCGTCATCGCGGGCACGAGCGCGGGCGCCACCGCGATGGGCCGCTGGATGATCCTCGGGGGTGACGGTCACGAGGTCTCCGCCTCGGCCGTACGGCTCGGCCCCGGCCTCGGTCTGCTCGACGACGTGCTCATCGACATGCACTTCGCCGAACGCGGCCGGCTACCGCGGCTGCTCAGCGGCATCGCGCTCGACACCCGGCGGCTGGGCGTCGGCATCGACGAGGACACCGCGATCGTCGTCCGCAAGGGCCGCTTCGAAGTGATCGGCAGCGGCGTCGTGACCGTCGTCGACGCCGACCAGGCGACCGTGGGGTACGCGGACTGCGACGACGATCCGATCGTCCTCTTCCACGTACGCCTCCACCTCCTTCCGGCCGGCTGCTGGTTCGACATGGAACAGCGCAAACCGTGGTTCGGCCCACTACCCGCAGAAGAGGAGTGAACCGTGCGCCTCGAGCATCTGCGCTGGCTGAACGGTCCCAACGTGTACACCGCGCGACCGGTGGTGATCGCTCGTCTCGATTTAGGAGAACTGACCGAGCGCGAGACCAGCGACGTCCCCGGCTTCGCCGCGCGGCTCGAGTCGGTCCTGCCGGGCCTGGCCGACCACCACTGTTCCGCGGGCCGGCCGGGCGGGCTGCTGGCCGCGATGGCCCGGGGCACGTACTTCGGGCACGTCACCGAGCACGTGACGCTCGAGCTGTCCGCGATGATCGGCCGGGACGTCTGCTTCGGCCGTACGGTCTGGGCCGGAGCGCCGGGATGCTACGACGTCATCCTCGAACGCCCCCGGGACGAGCCCGCCGAAGGCTCGCTCGTCGGCGGGCTCATCGAGCTCGCCATCCGGACGGTGACCGGTCTGGTGAGCGAGGGCGAGGTGGGCGGAGCGTTCGACGCCGAGCTCGCCGCCCTCGCCGCCGCGTACGAGCGGACCCGCCTCGGCGTCAGTACCGCGGCGCTCGCCGCCGCGGCCCGGCGTCGGGGCATCCCCGTCCGCCGGGTCGGCGACCTCAACCTGCTCCACCTCGGATACGGACGGCACCGGCGCACGGTGTGGGCGGCGATGACCGACCGGACCTCGGCGATCGGCGTGGAGGCCGCCGGGGACAAGATGCTCGCCAAACGGCTGCTGGAAGGAGCCGGGCTGCCGGTGCCGGAGGGCCTCATCGTGACGACCGCCGAGGAGGCGATCGCGGCCTTCCACGAGATCGGCGCCCCGGTCGTGGTCAAGCCGCCGGCCGGCCACCACGGGGCCGGCGTCGCGATCGAGCTGACCGACCCCGACGAGGTGGCCGCCGCGTTCCGTGCGGCCTCCGCCGACGAGGGTGCCGCGCTCGTCGAGGCGTACGTGCCCGGCCGGGACCACCGGGTGCTCGTCGTCGGAGATCGTGTGATCGCCGCCGCCGAGCTCAGCCCGGCCAAGGTGACGGGCGACGGCATCTCCACGATCGCCGAACTGGTCGCCACGGCCAACACCGACCCGGCACGCGGCGAGGGCCACGACCGTCCGCTCACCCGCCTCGTGCTCGGCCCCACGGAGCTGGGCCACCTGGCCCGGCAGGGCCTGCGACCGGACTCCGTGCCGGACGCCGGCCAGGTCGTGACGCTGCGCCGCAACGCCAACCTGTCGACCGGGGGGACCAGCAAAGACGTCACCGACTCCGTCCACCCCGACGTCGTACGGCTCTGCCGCCGCGTCGCGGCGACCGTCGACCTCGACATCTGCGGGATCGACCTGCGCCTGCCGGACATCACCGCACCGCTGCCCGCCGACGCCGGCGCGTCCGGCGTCATCGAGGTGAACGCCTCACCCGGCCTGCGCATGCACCTCGCGCCGTACGAGGGGCGGCCCCGCGACGTCGCCGCCGAGATCGTCGACCGCCTCTATCCACCCGGCACGTCCGGGCGCGTGCCGATCGTGTCCGTCACCGGCACCAACGGCAAGACCACGACCGTACGCATGATTGCCCACATCCTGGCGCAGGACGGCCGGCGCGTCGGCATGACCACCACGGAGGGCGTGTACGTCGGCGGGGAACTCGTACACAAGTCCGACGCCTCGGGTCCCCGCTCCGCCGCGATGGTGCTCGGGGACCGGACCGTCGACGCGGCGGTGCTGGAGACCGCGCGCGGCGGCATCGTCCGGCGCGGGCTGGGCTACGACCGCGCCGACGTCGCCGTCCTCACCAACATCACCGACGACCACCTCGGCGTCGACGACATCACCACGGTCGACGACCTGGTCGAGATCAAGGCACTGGTCGCCGAGGAGATCCGCCGCGGCGGGCACCTCGTGCTGAACGCCGACGACCCGCGGACCGCCGAGCTCGCCGAGCGTCGGCGCGTCCGGGATCGCGAACCGGCCGTCCGCTACTTCGGAATCTCGGCGACCACACCGTGCCTCGCCCGGCACCTCGGCGACGGCGGCGTCGCGTACTTCGTCGAAGACGGGGCGCTGACGGAGGGCCAGGGGACGCGCCGGTACGCGCTACTGCCGGTCGCCGACGTGGCCGGGGCGTTCGGGGGAAGGGCGCGGCACGTGATCGGCGACGCGCTGGCGGCCGCGGCCGCCGCACGCGCGCTCGGCGTGCCGGCCGACCTGGTGGCACGAGGTCTCCGATCGTTCGACCCGCATGAACTGAACCCCGGGCGCGGCTGCGCCTTCCTGATCGACGATCGCCCGATCGTGGTCGACTACGCGCACAATCCGGCGGCCGTCGCCGCCGCCGGCGAACTCCTGCGGCAGGTCTGGGGACGGGACGGCGTGGCCGCCGTGACCCTGCCCGGAGACCGCTGCGACGAACTCGTCATCGACACCGCCCGCGCGGTCGCCCGGTCGTTCGGCCGCGTCGTCGTGTACGAGGACGAGGATCTGCGAGGCCGCCGCCCCGGCGAGATGTCCCGGCTGATCGTACGAGGACTGGTCGACGCCCGCCCGGACGTCCGCTGCCACCCGGCGGGGGACCTCAAGGACGCCGCCGGCATCGCCCTCGGCGTCGCCACACCCGGCGAGCCGATCCTGCTGCTGTACGAGAAACTCCAGCCGGTGATGGACCTGCTGCACACGCTCGGCGCGGTCCGCGTGCCGGGCACGGGTTGACCGTCGGCGAACGGCCTGGCCGGGCACAGGTCGACCGTCAACAGACGGCCGGGCCGCGCACGGGCTCACCATCGACAGGCGGCCAGGCCAGGCACAGGTCGACCGTCAACAGACGGCCAGGCCGCGCACGGGCTCACCAACGACGGACGGCCAGGCCGGAGACGGATTCACCGTCGACGGGCGACCGGGCTGGGGACGGGTTGACCATCGTCGGGCGGCGGGGCCGGCCGCAGGGTGGGATCGACGACCGCGCGCCGCGGCCGGCCGCCCGTCGATGGTCAGAGCCACGCGTGTTCGCTGGCGATCCGGATCGCGTCGATCCGGTTGCGGGCCTCCGTCCGGCTGATGGCACTCGACAGGTGGTTCCGGACCGTCTTGACCGACAGCGACAGCACATCGGCTATCTCCGCGGTCGTGGCTCCGTTCGCCGCGATCCGCAGAACCTCCAGCTCGCGGGGTGTCAGTGGGTTCTCCCCGACGGCGCGGGCGGTCTGCGCCAGCTCCGGATCGATCACCCGTCGGCCCGTCGCGACATGGCGGACGCAGCGCGTCACCAGTTCCGCCGGCGCCTGCCTGCTGATCAAACCGAGCGGGTCGACGGCCAGTGCCCGGCGGACACCGCCCGGATCCGCTTGGTCGGCCAGCATCACGACGGCGCATCCGGACGCCACGGCATGGAAGCGGGTCGCCGCGTCCGTACCGGGCAGGTCCACATCGATGACGGCCACGGCGGGCCGTAGCTCCGCCACGGCCGCCGCGAGAGCGTCCGCGTCCCACGCGTCGGCGACGACTTGGATATCAGGCTCGTCGTCGAGGCAGGCGGACAGCCCTAACCGGAGGATGTGCACGTATTCGGCGACGAGTGTCCGGATGACCGGCTGGTGCGGATCCTTCCGCTGCGCGCCCCACCGCCCATGCCGCGAACCCGGCCATCGTTCCGATCCGTGATCGTGTCTGTTCATGTTTCGCCCCCACGGCAGCCGTGACCGCACTTTGCCCACTACATCGCAAATAAACCTTGCATGGCGTGATGTCGTTGAAGGGACAACGTCACAACGCCCTGCCGTCTCCGGTAGGACCCCGTGGCGACTCGTCGCACACGTTCGGCGGAGTGCGCGCCACGTCCGTCGCCGACTTGCCTGTACGGTGGATGGCCGCCTCACTCTTGCTCCGTCGTCCCGGACCCGCCCATCGGCCGGGCGGAAACGGGGGCCGTGCCAGGCGCCCCTGCGGCGGCCGATTCGGGCGAGCCCCCGAAGGACCGCGCCGGGGCAGCCGCCGACCCCACAGGGCCGGGCGTCGCAGAGGCGGACCCTGCAGGCGCAGATGCTGCAGGCGTGGACCCCGCAGGCGCGGATGCCCCAGGCGCCGACCCCGCAGGGGCAGACCCGACAGGCGCCGACGCCCCAGAGGCCGACCCCGGAGGCGCGGACCTCGCAGGGGCGGACCTCGCAGGGGCAGACCCCGCAGGTGTCGGCGCCACAGATGTCGGCGCCGCAGGCACGGACATCGCAGGGGCAGACCCCGCGGGCGCCGACTCCGCAGGGGCGGACGCCGGCGCGGTGGGTGCGGTGCTCGGGTGCGGTGCCGGGACGGACGTCGGCTCCGAGACCGACCGGGCGGGACGGTGCGGAACGGACACCGACCCGGGCGCGGCCGTGGTCGGGACGGACATCGATCCGCTGATCCGTCTCCGTGGCCGCGCGGCGAGCGACCGGACCCAGCGAGGCCAGACCCGATAGGCGGGAGCGCCCGGCCGTGCGGCGCCGGCGAACGCCCGGCGTCGCCACCCCGTCAGGGAACCGCGCTGGACCACGGTCCCGGTGTGCGGGGCGTGGACGAAGCGGCCGTGGCCGACATAGATGCCGACGTGGCGGGCGCCGGAGAAGAAGACGAGGTCGCCCGGGCGCAGACGGTTGATGGGCACCTTGCGCCTGATCGTGTGGTACTCGATGTCGGCCCGGTGCGGCAGGGGCACCCCGCCTCTGCGCCACGCGGCCATGGCCAGGCCCGAGCAGTCGTACGATCGCGGGCCGGCCCCGCCCCATCGGTAGGGCTTGCCCATCTGCCGGTAGGCGAAGTGCACGGCCCGTCGGGCGGCGGCCCGCTGGGCGGCGACCCGTGTCAGGTAGCGCTCATAGGCGTGCAGGACCCGGAGTTGCCGTTGGGACGGCCGGGCGGCGGCCGTCACCGCGGATCCGCGGTCCGTACGGGCCGACGCCTCGCCGGGCGTACAAAAGGCGAGCAGCACGCTCACCCCGATGACCGGATATCGCAGTAACGCGGGACGGGCCGAGCCTACGTGCGGCTTTACGACCGAAGCATATTCGTGACCAGGCGACTTCATCCACCGTCCTCCAAATGGCGAGCGAGCTACTCAGCAGCAGCACATACCCTGGAAGAAGGGAGACGTACCATTACCCTTTTCGGCGCATTGCTCGCCATCTGGATATCGACCGGGTCCACAGAAAGGAAAGGTCAGTCCTGGTATTCGGATGTGCCAGATCCAAGCCAGATAGAAGTAAACACAGGCACCCGATCCGCCCGGCGATTCGAGCGATCGAGGACAGAATACCCACCTGGAAAAATGAAAACCGCCCGGCCGGAGGACCGGCCGGGCGGAAATGCTTCAGGTCAGGAGACGTTCCGGGTGAAGGACGCGTCCCCGTCGCAGGCCGAGGCGGCGATGCCGCGGATGGCCGCCGAGTTGCCGCAGACCACGATGGGCGCGGTGACCGGAACCGTCGCCTGGTTGTTGCTGAGGAGCTGGTCGCGGGCCATGTCGGTGCTCTGCGTCGAGTGCTGGGCGCAGGTCTCCTGGCAGGCGGCCGGCGCTCCGGCCGGCTGCTGGCACGCCTGCGAGCAGACCGGCGCCTCCGGCTTCGCGGGGGCCGCGGGAGCGCAGGCCTGCGAGCAGACCGGCGCGGCCGGGGCCTCAGCCGCGGGAGCGCACGCGGCGTTGCAGGCGGAAGGCGCCTGCGCGCAGGACGCGTTGCAGGCGGAAGGCGCCTGCGCGCACGAGGCGTTGCAGGCGGAGGACGCCTGCGACGACGAGGCGCCGCTCGAGATGGACGAGTGGCCCTTGCAGGTCGCGGTGCCGAGGCCCCCGGCGGAGACCGCGTTGCCGCAGATGATGATCGGCGCGGTCACCGGCGCTGCGACCTGGTTGTCGCTACCGATGGACGACCCGCCGAGCGACGTGGCCGTGATGCTGCTGCTGCGGTGGTGGTAGCTGTAGCGGAAGCGCTGCGTGCTCCCGGTCGAGACGTTCGAGTGCGGGCTGAGCACGTTGATCGCGCTGCCCGCCAGCAGGTTGGGAACGGACACCGGGATCTGCGTGCCGCCGGCGATGCTGTGGTCGCCGCTCGTCGTGTCGGCGTTGGCGATGCCGGTTCCGACCGCCGCGAACGCGGCTCCGACGAGGACGGCACGAGCGGCGCGAACAGTCCATTTACGCATGGTTCCCCCAAGGGTGTTTGTTTTCTTCGATGCTGATGCGGGGTGATTTCTCCGTCATCCTGCTGCGAATGACTTTTCGCCGAGCAGCGTGCGCGGCGGGATCGCACGATCACGTCTTTTTCTGACCGGTCGAAAGGCTAACACCGCCGTTCCGGGCCGCCAGTGAGCCGCGGATGGCCACGTAAAAGGGTCACCCGCTCGACCAAGCGCTTTTCCATGACGCGACCGGCACGGGCTCAGCGGCGCGCCGGAAACGCCAACGGGCGGCAATGACCGAGGCCCCTATCGCGCACGAATCCTTGGTGTTGGCATGACCCACGGTGCCGAGCGCCCGCCCGGGACGCCGCTCCGGTGGCGGTCGAATGCCGCGATATATGAGGTGACGTGCGGCGATGTCGTTCCTAGGATCGCGGCATGCGCGATCTGGCCCGCCTGCCAAAGGCCCACCTGCACGTCCACCTGGAGAGCACCGTCCGGTGGGCGACGCTCCAGGAGATCGGGGCGGCCAGTGGCGTCCCGGTCCCGGTCCCGGCGCGACACGGCGACGGCCCGGTCGCGTTCGACGACTTCCGTGAGTTCGCCGACCTCGGCACGATGGTCCGCGACTGCCTGCGCCGTCCGGAGGACTTCCGGAGGATCGCGGTGGAGTTCTGCGCGGACGAGGCGGCGCAGGGGACCCGCTACGCCGAGGTCACCTTCACGGCGGCCGCGCACGGTGAGCGTCTGGGCCTGCCTGAGATGCCGCTGGAGGCCGTCCTCGACGGGCTCGCCGAGGGACAGGCCGCGTACGGCATCGAGTGCCGCGTGATCCTGGACCACTCGCGACGGCGTTCGGTGGACCGCGCCCGGCGCACCGTCGAACTGGCGGCCCGCCACGCCGCGGACGGGGTCGTCGGCATCGGCATGGCCGGCGACGAGTCCCACCCCCTCACCCCCTTCGCCGAGGTCGTCGGGGAGGCTCGGGACGCCGGGCTGCGTCTGGTGCACCACGCCGGCGAGATGTGCGGACCGGCGAGCATCCGCGAGGCGATGACCGTCGGCCAGGCCGATCGGCTCGGCCACGGCATCCGTGTCCTGGACGACCCGGACCTCGTCGCCGAGGTGCGGGACCGGGCACTGGCGCTCGAGGTCTGCCCGTCCTCGAACGTCGCGCTCGGTCTGGTGTCCTCGTTCGCCGCCCACCCGCTGCCCCGGCTGCGCGACGCCGGACTGACGGTCACCATCAACACCGACATCCCGGTCATTATCGGCACGACCCTCACGGACGAGTACGCCCGCATCCGTGACGCCTTCGGGTACGACGACACCGCGCTGGCCGCGTTGTCCCGTGCGGGAGTCGACGCCTCGTTCGCTCCGGAGGCGACCAAGGCCCGGCTACGCCGGGAGATCGACGCTTGGCTGTCCTCACCCGCCTCCTGAACGACGCCAGGGACTGCGCCCGGAGGACCTTCCCCCGGGCGCAGCGGGCACCTAGTGTTATGCGCCTGAAATTCGTCGGCAAAATCGTGCTAGGGATTCGAGGATCTCTTCGGCGGTCTTGGTCCACACGAACGGCCGGGGGTGGGTGTTCCAG
>NZ_JBFAJC010000072.1:0-50681 GCF_040655075.1 Actinoallomurus sp. NPDC050550
TACCCGGTCGAGCGCATGATGCGCGACGCCAAGATCACCCAGATCTACGAGGGCACCAACCAGATCCAGCGCGTCGTCATGGCCCGCCAACTCCTGAAGTAACCGTCGGCGCGAGCATTCGCTCGCCGAGGGACGGCAATACGGGAGCAGCCCCGGGGCGCATTCGGCCGCCCCGGGGCCATGTCGCGTTGGAGAGGCGGTCATTCAGCGCTCGCCCCTAAATGAAGTTGATTCGGTTATGGCTACCTCGCAAGCTCGCGCTCCAACCTCGGCTGATTAGAGGCTAGCTGGATTGAGTTCAGTTCTATACGCTCTCCTTCACGTCGGCAGGTAGGAGACCACGCCGAAGGAAGGAGAGTCGGATCATGAGTGCCACTCAGAGTTCGGCCGTCCCAGGGCCCGGGCCAACGCTCCACGATCCGCGTTCAGTGCGTCGCGCGATTCTCGCCGGAAGCATCGGCACCCTGATCGAGTACTACGACTTCAGCGTCTACGGCTACCTCGCCGTGGCGATCGCTCCGCAGTTCTTCCCGAGCAGCGATCCGACCGCCTCGACGCTCGCGGCGCTCGCCGTGTTCGCGACCGGACTCCTGGTGCGGCCGATCGGCGGCGTCTTCTTCGGCCGGCTCGGCGACCGGTGGGGCCGCCGGAAAGCGCTGGTCGCCTCGGTGCTGGCCATGGGGATCGCCAGCAGCATCACCGGGCTGTTGCCGACCTATCACCAGATCGGCGTGACGGCGGCCGTGCTGCTCTTCCTCATCCGGATGGTGCAGGGGATCTCCTCCGGCGGCGAATCCGTCGGCGCGTACACCTACGTCTACGAGTCGGCGCCGCCCCGGCGCCGTGCGTTCCTCGGCGCGTTCACGCCCATCGGGTCCAATCTCGGCTTCATGTTCGCTGCCGCCACGGCCGGGCTGATCTCCACACTCACCACCAAGTCCCAGATGGCCGACTGGGGCTGGCGGCTGCCCTTCCTGATGGCCGTGCCGCTCACCCTGATCTGTCTGTGGGCCAGGCTGCGGATCGACGACACCCCCGAGTTCGCGGAGGCCGCCCGGTACGACGACATCCCCACGGCCCCGATCCGCGAGGCGCTGTCCACCCATCGCAAGGCGCTCCTGCAGTCCATGTGCCTGGCCATGGCCCAGGGCGGGGCCGTCTTCCTCGGACTGACGTACATCGGCATCCACCTGACCGCCGATCTGAAGTACGACCCGACCCAGGTGTTCTGGCTGAGCGCGGGTGTCGTGCTCGTCACCGTGCTGCTCATGGTGCCGGTGGGCCGGCTCACCGCCCGGTTCGGCTGCCGGCGCGTCCTGCTGGTCGGGTTGCTCGGCTTCCTGGTGACCGCCTATCCGGCGATGGCGCTGATGGGACGGCACAGCTTCGCCCTGGCCGCCGCGGCGTATCTGCTGTTCATGCTGAGCAGCGCGATCGTCCAGGTCCCGGCGGCCAGTCTGTGGCCGCGCCTGTTCGAGCGCCGGGTCCGGTACACCGGCATGGCGATCGGATACAACGTTGGCACCGTCCTCGCGGGCGGAACGGCCCCCTACATCGCGACCTACCTGGTCCACCGGACCGGGAACCCGATCTCTCCGGCGTTCTTCGTCATGCTGGTATGCGCGATCGGTATCGCCGCCCTCATGACCGTCCGCGAAGACGTGTAGATCCGCCCGCGACCCGATGACCGCCGCCCCACCGGGGATCGGCGGTCATCGACGTTCCGGTCAGAGGTCGTGTGGCGAAGGACGGGCGTGGCCGCCGATACCGATGGTCTGGCCGCCGTCGATGAGGAACTCGCCGCCCGTGGTGTAGGAGGCATCGTCACTGGCGAGGAAGAGCACCATGCGGGTGACCTCCTCGGGCTCACCGATCCGCGGTATCGGCTGACGCGCGAACAGCTCGGGCGAGGCGCTGTCGCCCATCGGAGTCCGGATCACGCCCGGGTGCACGGAGTTGACGCGCACCCCGGTGCCCGCCATGTCCAGCGCCGCGGCCTTGGTCATGCCCCGCACGCCCCACTTGCTCGCCACATAGCCGACGCCGCCGGCGAACCCCGTGAGACCGGCCGCCGAGGAGATGTTGACGACGGAACCGCGGCCGCGGGCGCGCATGCCGGGGAGGACGGTGTGCATCCCGATGAAGGCGCCCACCAGGTTGACCTCGATCATCTGGCGGAAGTACGCGGGCGACAGTGCCTCCACACCGCCGAAATGGACGATCCCGGCGTTGTTCACCAGGACGTCCACGGCGCCGAAGGCCTCCTCCGTCTTGCGGACCACGGACGACCACGACTGCTCGTCCGTGACGTCGAGGTGGTGGTACCGGGCGGCGGGGAGTTCCTCGGCCAGTGCCTCTCCCTCGTCGTCCAGCAGATCGCAGATGACGACCCGAGCGCCCTCCGCGGCCAACGCGCGCGCATGTGACGCGCCCATGCCGCGGGCCCCACCGGTGACGATGGCGATTCGTCCGTCGAAGCGCATCCCGAGAATCCCTCCAGTATGCGGTGATCAAGGCACCGAGCCGTGCCGGGCGGTGGCGAACGTGCGAACGACGGGACGCTCGCCCGCGCGGGCGGATCAGTCGGGGACGAGCACGACCCGGCCCCGTACCCGGCCCTCGCGGAGCCGGTGCAGTGCCTCCGGCGCGGCGGACAGCGGGAGCCGCTCCGTCTCGACCCGGATCGCGCCCGAGCGTGCGAGCGCGACGACCTCGGCGAGTTCGGGGAGGGTTCCCCAGTACGGCAGCGAGAGCCTGAAACCCGGCGGAAGCAGACCCGGCTTCCGGACGGTCAGGTGCCCTCCGCCGCTGCCGACGACAGCGAGTTCGCCCCCGGCGCGCAGCAGGCCGACCGAAAGCTCCATCGATTCGGGGCCGCCGACGAAGTCGAGCACGGCGTCCACGCCTGAACCGCCGCTCTCCGCCCGCAGCACGCGAGCGGTGTCCGCTCGCAACAGCGTGACGAAGTGCGCGCCGGAGTGATGCGCGAGGGCCAGGGCCTCCTCGCGGACGTCGACCGCCAGGATGCGGCTGGGAGTGATCGCGCCGAGGAGTTGCACCGCCAGATGGCCGAGGCCGCCGACGCCGATGACGAGAACGGTGGTGCCCTCCCCGAGCACGTGCCGCAGGCCGGCCACGGCGTGGTAGGAGGTCAGTGCCGCGTCGGACAGCGGCGCGGCCTGCTCGGCCGGCAGGTCGCCGATCGGCACCAGGTGGCGGGCGGACGGCACCAGCACATGGCCGGCCATTCCGCCGTCGCGGCCCAAGCCGAGCCCGTGCCAGGAGAGGGCGTCGCGGCGGTCGCAGTAGTTGTCCCGGCCGGCCGCGCACCGATCACAGCCGCCGCAGCCCCACGGGCCGCACAGCACGACGCGTTCACCGATCGCCACCCCGGCGGCGTCGGGTCCGAGCGATGCCACCCGTCCGGCGACCTCATGGCCGAGGGTGAACGGCGGCCGATAGGGGAGGGCACCCGCGGGCGCCTCGAGGACGTGCAGGTCGGAGCGGCAGAGCCCGGCGGCCTCCACCCGGACCAGCACCTCGGCGCCGTGGGGCACGGGCCGCTCGACCTCGGTCAGCGTCGGAGGCTCTCCCCAGGCCGTCAGCCGCAGCGCTCTCATCGTCACCCACCCCAAGTTCCGCCGACCCCGTGGCGGCCACGATAACAGAGGTGAAATCGATTCAGGAGCCGGAGTCCGATGCCAACGTGCGGCGTCTGCACCTGTTGTTCGGCTGGCATCGTCTGCCTAGAGTTGTGAATCGAGTTCAGTTCTCTTTCTTCGTATCTCGCCCGAGGGAGACCCTCATGAACCATCGCCACCCTGGGATCGATCCCCAGTTGCTGTCCGAGACCGACGAACAGCGGCAGTTGCGCGCCATCCTGCGGGGCTTCTACGCCGCGACGAGCGGGCCCGAGGACGTCCACAAGCATCTGGCCACTCCGCGTGGTCACGACGAGGCGCTCTGGACCCGGCTCGCCGGCGAGATCGGGGTACACGGGCTCGCGATTCCGGAGGAGTACGGCGGGGCCGGGTTCGGCTTCGCCGAACTGGCGGTGGCCCTGGAGGAGTCCGGGCGTGCGCTCTACTGCGCGCCGTTGCTGCCCACGGTGGTCCTCGCCGCCCATGCCCTCCTGTACAGCGACGACCGGGACGCGTGCGAGCGCTACCTGCCGCGGATCGCAGACGGAACGCTCACCGCGACCGTGGCCGGGTTCGACGCCGACGCGCCCGTCGTCGAGGCCGAGCGGGACGGCTCGGGCTGGAGACTGCGCGGCCGGGCGGACTTCGTGCTCGACGGGGCCGGCGCGGATCTGATCCTGGTGCGGTCCCGGACGCCGGACGGCTCCCGGATCTTCGCCTGCGAGCCGGCCTCCGGCACCTGCCGGCGAACTCCGCGCCGTGTCCTGGACGAGACGCGCCGCCAGGCGCTGGTCGAGTTCCGGGGAGCCCCGGCCACCGCCGTCGGCGGGGAGAGTGACGCCGAGGAGACGGCCACGGTGACCCTCGACGTCGGACGGGCCGCGCTGGCGGCCGAGCAGGTCGGCGGGAGCGGGCACGCGCTGGACGCCACGGTCGCGTTCGTCGGCCAGCGGAACCAGTTCGGGCGTCCGATCGGTTCCTTTCAGGCGATCAAGCATCGGATGGCCGATTGGCTCGTGGCGATGGAGGCGGCGCGTTCGGCGTCCGGGTATGCGACCGCCTGCGTGGCCGCCGCGTCGCCGCAGCTCCCGGTGGCCGCGAGCGCCGCCGCCGCGGTCTGCTCCGAGACCTTCCGCCTGGCGACGGCCGAGTACGTCCAACTCCACGGCGGCATCGGCTTCACCTGGGAGCATCCGGCGCATCTGTACGTGCGCCGGGCGCGCAGCGACGAAGTGCTGTTCGGCACGGCGGATCAGAACCGTACGCGCCTCGCCGAACTGGTCGGCCTCGCCCCGCAGCCGGCCGTGTGAGAGAAGGGGGGCGTCCACGGAAGGCTGAGGATCTGGTGAATCAACTTCGATTTAATGCCAGAGAAGGCCTCCCACGTGGCCGGGACCGGTCGCCTGTCGTGACGATGAATCCACGCCAGCGAGGGCGATCCATCGATCGAAGCCAGGGCTTGACAGGCCGTCGGTCGATGGCCAAACTCGTAGTGAATTCAGTTCAAATTGGACTCGGAGGTCGGGGTCATGGCAGTTGAAGACGAGATCCAGTTCGAGCGCGACGGCCATGTCGCGCGTGTCTGGCTCAACCGCCCGTGGAAGAAGAATTGCGTCACCGTTCCGATCCTGGACCGGCTCGACGAGATCATCACGGAGGTCGACGAGGACCCCGAACTGCGCGTCCTGGTCGTCCGCGGCCGAGGCGGCACCTTCTGCTCGGGCTTCGACCTCGACAGCCTGAAGGAGGACTACGTCGGCAGGTCGAACGCCATCGACGTCGCCGTGAAGTCGGCCAAGGTGTGCGACCGCCTCTACTCGATGAAGACCCCGTCGGTCGCGGTCCTGGAGGGTCACGTCACCGCCGGCGGCTTCGAGATCATGATCTCCTGCGACTTCGCCATCGCGGCGGACGACGCCCAGATCGGCGACTTCCACATCCGGCGCGCGCTGTTCGGCGGAGCGGGCCCGATCTACCGGGTACCGCGCATGATCGGTATCCGGAAGACCAAGGAGCTGATGCTCACCGGCAAGCTCCTCTCCGGCGTCGAGGCCGCTGAGTTCGGGCTGATCAACAAGTCCGTCCCGGGCGAGGAACTCGACGAGGCGGTCCAGGACTTCATCGGCGACCTCATCGACAAGAGCCCCTTCACCATGTGGCTCACCAAGATGACGATCGACCGGAGCCTGGACGCCGACACCCAGTCGCTGATGGTGATGGAGCACCTCGCCGTGGGCGTGGCGCTCAACTCCGAGGACGCCAACGAAGGCGTCTCGGCCTTCCTGGAGAAGCGCGAGCCGAAGTGGACGGGGCGCTGACCGGAATGCCGACGGTTCCGCGGAGCCCGGCCGCCGGGCTCCACGGCTCGCGCTGCTCCGGCTGCTCGGTGACGGCCTACCCCGCGGACGGCACCTGCCCGCGCTGCGGCGGGCCGGCCGAGCCGGCGGCCCTGAGCGGTGAGGGCAGGCTCTGGACCTGGACGGTGCAGCGGTACGCCCCGAAGTCCCCGCCCTACCGGGTCCCGCCGAGCGGCTTCGAGCCGTTCGCGATCGGCTATGTCGAGATGGAGGAGGGCGTCCGGGTGGCGGCCGTACTGGAGATCCACGATCTGGACGACATCCGGATCGGCATGCCTCTCACGGTGACCGCCGGCGACGGCGTCCCGCGGGCGCGGCCCGCGCCCTCCGGTGAGGAGCGGGCATGAGCGGCGACGTCGTGATCTGCGGTGCCGGGCGCACTCCCTTCGGCCGGATGGAGGCGAGCGGCCGGCAGCTGGCCGTCGGGGCGGTGAACGCCGCACTGACCGATGCGGGGATCCCCTGGTCGCGGGTCCGGGCCGCGTTCGGCGGCAGCGACAGCGCCGGGCTCGCCGACACACTGGTGGCCCAGCTCGGCATGACCGGGCTGGCGTTCGTCAACGTCAAGAACGGCTGCGCCACCGGCGGCAGCGCGCTGGTCTCGGCGGTGAACGCGATCCGCTCGGGCATGGCGGACGTCGTCCTCGCCGTCGGCTTCGACAAGCACCCGCGCGGCGCCTTCGACCCACGGCCCGAGGATTGGGGGCTGGGGGAGGAGTACGGTGGCGACGGCCTGATGGTGACCACCCAGTTCTTCGGAATGAAGATCCGTCGCTACATGCACGACCACGGGATCACCCCGCGGACCCTCGCGCTGGTCGCCGAGAAGGCGTACCGAAACGGCGCGCTGACTCCTGAGGCGTGGCGCCGGAAGCCGATGTCGGCCGCGGAGATCCTCGACTCGGGGATGGTCAACGACCCACTGACCCGCTACATGTTCTGCTCCCCTGGAGCCGGGGCGGCCGCGCTCGTGCTGTGCTCGCCCGAGGTGGCCCGTACTCTGAACGGCCCCCCGGTCACCCTGCGCTCGGCCGTCATACGGACGCGGCGCTTCGGCTCGTTCGAGGTGTTCAGCCCGTGGCTCCCCGTCGGCGAGCCGACCAGCGTCAGCCGTGACGCCTCGGCCGCCGCGTTCGAGCAGGCGGGGATCGGCCCCGGCGACATCGACGTCCGTCAGCTCCAGGACACCGAGAGCGGAGCCGAGGTCATGCACATGGCCGAGTGCGGTTTCTGTGAGGACGGCGAGCAGGAGCGGCTGATCGCCGCCGGCGCCACGGAGATCGGCGGCGCGCTGCCGGTCAACACCGACGGCGGCTGCATCGCCAACGGCGAACCCATCGGCGCCTCGGGGCTGCGTCAGGTCTATGAGGTCGTCCAGCAGCTGCGCGGACGGGCCGGTGAACGCCAGGTCCCCGGCGAGCCCAGGGTCGGTTTCACGCACGTGTACGGCGCTCCGGGCGTCAGCGCGTGCACGGTGCTGTCCCGCTGAACGGAGGTGGAGGAAGCGATGAGCGACGTTCCGGGACCGGAGGAGTTCCGCGCGCAGGCCCGGCAGTGGCTCGCCACCGTGGCCGGTCCACGTGCCGCCGAGGGGGAGTGGGGCAGCGGATCCGATTCGGTCGCCGTGTTCGAGAACTGGACCGAGGCGGAGGAACACGAGCACACCGCCCGCGTCCAGGAATGGGAGCGTACCCGCTATGACCACGGGTGGGGAGCGCTGAACTGGCCGGCGAACCACGGGGGGCGCGGCCTGCCCGCGTACTACCACCAGCTGTACCGCGCGGAGGAGGCCGCGTTCGACGTTCCGCACCGCACCGAGATCTTCCCGGTGACGCAGCAGCTCGTCGCCCCGGCGATCGGAATCTGGGGCACCGACGAGCAGAAGGAGCGCTGGCTGCGGCCCATGCTCCGCACCGACGAACTGGCCTGCCAGCTGTTCTCCGAGACGGAGGCCGGCTCCGACCTCGCCGCCGTGCGTACCCGGGCGGTGCGCGAGGGCGACGACTGGATTCTGCACGGCCACAAGGTCTGGACCTCTGGGGCGCAGGTGGCGACCTGGGGCGTCGCGGTGTGCCGCACCGATCCGGAGGCGCGCAAGCACGCCGGCATCACCGTGTTCCTGGTGCGCATGGACGCGCCGGGCGTGACGGTGCGGCCCATCCGGCAGATGACCGGCGGCACCAGCTTCAACGAGGTGTACCTCGACGGTGTGGTGGTGCCCGACACCGACCGGCTCGGACCGGTCGGCGAAGGCTGGCGGGTCACCCTCAGCATCCTGGCGGCGGAACGGCTCGACTCCGGAGGACTCGGCCTGGACAACGCCGACCGGGCGCTGGAACTGGCCCGGCACCTGCCCCGCCCCCTCACCGGCGGTGAGCTGCAGCGGGCGGCCGACCTGCACATCCGCACGCTCGTCCAGCGGCTGATCGGCCTGCGGGTGACTGCCGCCCTCGTCGCCGGGCGCGAGCCCGGCGCGGAGGCGTCCGTCGGCAAGCTCTACGCCACCGAGACCATGCGGCGGACGAGTGACCTGGTGTCGGAGCTGCTGGGGCCGAGCCTGGTGGCCGACACGGAGGAGTGGGGCACCTACGCGTGGACGGAGCACCTGCTCGGCGCGCCCGGCTACAGCATCGCGGGCGGCACCGACGAGATCCAGCGCAACATCCTCGCCGAGCGGGTGCTGGGCCTGCCGAAGGACCCGGCCCGATGAGCACGCTCACCGGAACGGCCGAACTGACCGTACGGGTCCGGGACCGTCTCGCCCGTCGGCATCCCGGCGCGCCGGTCGGTGCGTTGCGAGCCCTGCCGGGCGGCCACTCAGGGCTGACCTACTCGGTCGATATCGGAGACGCCAGGTACGTCGTCAAGGCGGTCCCTCCCGGACAGCGGCCGATCGGCCGCAACGACGTGCTGCGCCAGGCCCGGGTGCTCGGCGCGCTCGCCGGGTCCGCGGTACCGGTGCCGGGCGTCATGGCCGTGGACGCGACGCAGCCCGCGTGGTTCGCCATGGAGTTCGTCACCGGCGAGGCCGTCGAGCCCGTACTCGACCGCCCCGAGGTGCCCACCGCGACGGCCCGCGCCCGGATGCTGGACATCGCCTCCGTGCTACGACGGCTGCACGACACCGATGTCCGCACGCCCGGCCTCGACCCGCCCGAACCGTTCGACGCCGCGGGTGAGCTGGAGCGATGGAGCCGGACCATGCACGCCGTACCGGCGGACCTGCGTCCCGGCGCGGAGGAGTTGCTGACGCGCCTGGCCGACGAGGTCCCCGATGACGTCGCGGCGGTGCTCCTGCACGGTGACTTCCGGCTCGGCAACGTGCTGTGCGTCGCGGATCGCGCCGCGGCCGTCATCGACTGGGAGATCTGGAGCGTCGGTGACCCGCGCATCGACCTCGGCTGGTTCCTGCTCTTCACCGACCACCGGAACTTCCCCGGCGTCGGGCGGGCCGTGCCAGGCCTGCCCACGGAGGCGGAGCTGCTGGACGCGTACCTCGGCGGCCGGCCCGCGCCGCCCGCCCTGGACTGGTTCCGGGCGCTGGGTCGCATGAAGATGGCCGCGATCATGGGTCACAACCTGCGCCGGCACCGCGAAGGTAAGCATCACGACCCGGATCAGGAGCGGCTGCCGCCTACCATCGCCGCGATGATCCGCACGGCGCGCGACATCCTCGGCTGATCCCGCCCGACGACATGAGCCAGGGCGCCCCGTACGTCTCGCGGGCGCCGGTGAACAGGAGCAATTGTGGACTTCGGATTCTCGCCACGGGCGCGCGAACTGCAGGAACGCATGCGGTCGTTCACGGAGCAGCACGTCCTTCCCGCGGAGGCCGTCTATGACCGGCAGCTGGCCGAGGCGGACGACCCGCACGCGCTGCCGCCGGTGATGATCGAGCTGAAGGAGAAAGCGCGGGCCAAGGGCCTGTGGAACCTCTTCATGACGCACGGCGCCTGGGGGGCGGGCCTGACCAACCTGGAGTACGCGCCGCTCGCCGAGCTGGCGGGCCGCTCCATCATCGGCCCGGAGGTGTTCAACTGCTCGGCCCCCGACACCGGCAACATGGAGCTGCTCGCCCTGTACGGCACCCGGGAGCAGCGGGACCGCTGGCTGCGGCCCCTGCTGAGCGCCGAGATCCGCTCCTGCTTCGCGATGACCGAGCCGGAGGTCGCCAGCTCGGACGCCCGTAACATCCGCACGCGCATCACCCGCGACGGCGACACGTACGTCGTCAACGGTCGCAAGTGGTACACCTCCGGCATCCTCGACCCCGACTGCAAGCTGATCATCGTGATGGGCAAAACCGACCCGGACGCGCCCACGTACCGGCAGCAGAGCATGCTGCTCGTCCCCCGGGACACGCCGGGCGTCACCGTCGTGCGCGACCTGCCGATGTTCGGCTACACCGACCGGCTCGGCCACGGCGAGGTGCTCTTCGAGGACGTCCGCGTGCCGGTGGCGAACATCCTCGGCGGAGAAGGCGAGGGGTTCGCGATCGCGCAGGGGCGGCTCGGCCCCGGGCGTATGCACTACGCGATGCGCGCCGTGGGCTTCGCCGAACGGGCCCTGCAGCTGATGTGCGAGCGGGTCACCGAACGCGTCGCCTTCGGCGGGCCGCTCGCCGACCAGGGCGTGGTACGAGAGTGGATCGCCCGGAGCCGCATCGAGATCGAGCAGCTGCGCCTTCTCGTGCTCAAGTCGGCCTGGCTGATGGACACCGTCGGCAACGCCGCCGCCCGCATGGAGGTCGCCGCGATCAAGGTGGCGGCGCTGGACGTTGCCCACCGGGTGGTCGACCGCGCGGTGCAGGCGCACGGCGCGGCCGGCGTCAGCGACGACACGGTGCTCGCCCGCCTGTTCTCCATCACGCGGGCGCTGCGCATCGCCGACGGGCCGGATGAGGTTCATCTGCGGACCGTGGCACGCCAGGAACTGGCCAAGTACCGGAACGACGACAAGGCGGGAACAACGTGAGCACGAACGTTCTGGAGGGCAGGGTCGCCGTCATCACCGGCGGATCGCGCGGCATCGGCCTCGGCATCGCCACCGCCTACCGCGAGGCCGGAGCGCACGTGGTGATCGCCGCCCGCAAGGCGGCGGGTCTCGCCACGGCACGGGAGGAACTGCTGGGCGTCAAGGGCGACGGCGACATCCTCACGGTCGTGGCCAACGCGGGCGAACCCGACCAGGCCGAGGCGTGCGTCGACCAGACCATGGAGCGATTCGGCCGGATCGACGTCCTCGTCAACAACGCCGCCACCAACCCCTACCACGGCGACCTGCTCGGCCTGGACCTGCCGCGCGCGGAGAAGACCGTCCGCGTCAACCAGTACGGCATGATCGCCTGGACACGCTTCGCCTGGCAGGCCTGGATGGGCGCGCACAGGGGAGCCGTGGTCAACATCGCGTCGGTCGGAGGGCTCATCGTCGATCCGCACATCGGCTACTACAACGCCACCAAGGCCGCGATGCTGCACATGACCCGGCAACTCGCCTACGAGCTCGGGCCCGCGGCGCGGGTCAACGCCATCGCCCCCGGGCTGATCAAGACGGAGCTGGCGCGTGCGGTGTGGGAGGCCCGCGAGTCCATCCTGACCGCCAGGCTGCCCCTGCGGCGCCTCGGCACGGTGGAGGATGTGGCGAACGCGGCGCTGTTCCTGGCGAGCGACGCCTCCTCCTGGATGACCGGCCAGACCCTCGTGCTCGACGGCGGCGCGACCGCGCTGCCGATCGGAGTGGAGGAGTGAGCGCGCCCCGATCCGCCTCCGAGCTGTTCTCGCTGGAGGGCCGGACGGCGATCGTCACCGGGGCTTCGGCCGGGCTCGGCGCGCGCTTCGCCGCTGTCCTCGCCCACGCCGGCGCCACCGTCTTCGCCGCGGCCCGCCGCACCGATCGGCTCAAGGCGCTCGCCGACTCCGACGCGCGCATCCACCCCGTCACCTGCGACGTCTCTTCAGCGGCGGACCGCGTACGGCTGGTCGAGACGGCGGTGACGGCCACCGGCCGCATCGACGTCCTGGTCAACAACGCCGCCGTGCCCGGCGAGACGCGCGCGGAGGCCGAATCCCCCGACGCCTTCGCCGACGTCCTCGCCGTGAACCTCACCGCCCCGTACCATCTGGCCCGCCTCACCGCCGAGGCCGCCGCGCCGGCCCAGAGCAGGAGCATCGTCAACGTCGCCTCCATCCTCGGCCTGGTCACGACCGCCCCCCTGGGCGGGGCCGGCTATTCGGCGTCCAAGGCGGGGCTGATCGGCCTGACCCGCGAGCTGGCCGGCCAGTGGAGCGGCGGCGGAACACGCGTCAACGCGCTCGCGCCAGGCTGGTTCCGCACCGAGATGACCACCGACCTGTTCGGCGACGAACGCTCCGGCCGATGGGTCGAGCGCAACACGCTGCTGCGCCGCGGCGGCCACGAGCACGAACTCGACGGCGCCCTCCTGTTCCTCGCCTCGGACGCCTCCTCCTACTGCACCGGGCAGGTCCTGACCGTCGACGGCGGATGGACCGCGCGTTGACGGTCGGCTTCGAGATCGACGAGGGCGGCCTCGCCCGCGTCACCCTCCGCAGGCCCGAGGCGGGCAACGCGATCGATCTGGAGACGGCGCGCGGGCTGCGGGAGGCGGCGCGCGCCTGCGCCCGCGAGCACGTGCGGGCCGTGCTGCTCACCGGTGAGGGGCGGTCGTTCTGCGTCGGCGGGGACCTGCGGGAGTTCGCCACGCTCACGGGTGAGGCGTTGGAGAAGCACCTGATCGCGGTGACCGACGCGTTGCACGACGCCCTACGCGCGTTCGCCGCCATGGACGCGCCCCTGGTGACGGCCGTGCAGGGCGCGGCGGCCGGTGCCGGCATCGGCCTGGCCGTGGCGGCCGACGTGACGTTGGCGGCCGAGGACACGTCGTTCACCGCGGCGTACACCGGAATCGGCTATTCGCCGGACGCAGGGACGAGCTGGTTCCTGCCCCGGCTCGTGGGTCCTAAGCGGGCCCTGGACCTGCTGCTGACCAACCGCCGGGTGGCGGCGACGGAGGCGGCGGAGATCGGGCTGGTCAGCCGGGTCGTCGCAGCGGATGCGCTGGCCGCCGAGGCCGAGCGTACGGCCGAGGCGCTGCGCCGGGGGCCCACGGCCGCCTTCGGTGCCACCCGCCGGCTCGTCGCCGCCGGGCTGACCGCGGAGCTGGGTCGGCACCTGGACGCCGAGGCCTGTTCCATCGCCACCCTGGCCGCCTCCGACACGGGCCGCGAGGGCGTCGCGGCCTTCCTCGGCAAGCGGACGCCGGACTTCACGCGCGTCCCACCCCGCCCCTGACCGCCGACCCCCTTGGAGATCACCGTGTCGGAAGCATTCATCGTCGGCGCCGTCCGCACCCCCGTCGGCCGCCGGCGGGGCGCGCTCAGCGGCGCGCACCCTGCGGACCTCGGCGCCCATGTGCTGTGTGCGCTGCTGGAACGCACCGGTGTCGACCCCGGAGCCGTCGACGACGTCTACTTCGGCTGCGTGAGCCAGATCGGTGCGCAGACCGGGAACATCGCCCGCACCTCGTGGCTGTCGGCGGGGCTGCCGCAGCACGTTCCGGGAACCACGATCGACCGCCAGTGCGGATCCTCCCAGCAGGCCGTGCACTTCGCCGCCCAGGCCGTCGGATCGGGTACCGCCGACCTGGTGATCGCCGGTGGCGTGGAGGTCATGAGCCTGGTCCCCATCGGCGCTCCGATGGTCGTCGGCGAACAGGCCGGCATGGGCACGCCGTACGCGGGTGACGGCTGGCGTGAGAACTTCGGCGACCAGGAGGTCTCCCAGTTCCGGGGGGCGGAGCTGATCGCCGAGAAGTGGGACGTCTCCCGCGCGGACATGGAGCGGTTCGCGCTCACCAGCCACCGGCGGGCCCTGGCCGCCCAGGCCGACGGGGCCTTCGACGCCGAGATCGCCCCGGCCTTCGAGCTGGCCGCCGACGAAGGTCCCCGTGCCGACACCACCCTCGAGAAGATGGCGGGCCTGAAGACCCTCACCGAGGGCGGCCGGCTGACCGCCGCCGTCTCGAGCCAGATCTCCGACGGCGCCGCCGCCCTGCTGGTCGCCTCCGAGGAGGCGGTGCGCCGTCACGGCCTGGCCCCGCTGGCCCGCGTGCACGCCATGGCCGTGGTCGGCTCCGATCCGATCCTCATGCTGACCGGTCCCATCCCCGCCACGGAGAAGGTTCTGAAGACCGCGGGCATATCGATCGGCGACATCGATCTGATCGAGATCAATGAGGCCTTCGCGTCGGTCGTCCTCGCCTGGCAGAAGGAGATCGGCGCCGACGAGGAGCGGGTCAACGCCTTCGGCGGCGCGATCGCGCTCGGACATCCGCTCGGGGCGACGGGCGCCCGTCTGATGACCACGCTCGTCCACCAGCTGCACAGAACCGGGGGACGCTACGGCCTGCAGACCATGTGCGAGGGCGGCGGCATGGCGAACGCCACCGTGCTCGAGCGCCTGTGATCCAGCCGATTCGCAACCGAGTTCAGCTTGGGTCTACGCTCGGTTGCGGACGGGGTGATCCACGGTCAGGAGGCAGGTCATGGCAGCGAGCTTCGTCGAAGAACCGGAGGCGGGGCCGAGGTCCAAGCGCGCCGCCATCCTCACGGCGGCGGTCGACTGCTTCGGTGAGACGGGCTTCGAGGCCACCAAGTGGTCCACCGTGGCGGAGAGGGTCGGCATCGGGCAGACCGCGCTCTACCACTACTTCGAGTCCAAGACCCACTGCCTCCTCACCATCATGCGCCTGGAGCTGCAGCGGTCTCACGACAAGTTCACGGAGGCGACCGCGGGCGTCGACGACCCGGTCGACGCACTGCGGTCGGCGGTCGGCGCGGCGTACGACGTCTCCGACCAGGAGGTCCTGCAGATGCGCATCCTGCACAACCACATGGACCTGCTGTCCGGCACCCGCAAGTCCAAGCGCGAGGAGGCCGAGCGGGTGGCGGCCCGCCAGCTCGTCCAGGTGGTCGAGCGGGACTGGACGAACCTCCTCGTGCGCGGTATGTCCCAAGGGGCGTTCCCACTGCGTGACGCACAGCTGCTCGGCGCGAGCGTGCTCGGCCTCATCGTCAGCGTGTGGAGGTGGTACCGGCCGTCCGGCCCCACACCGCTGTCGGAGATCAGCGATCTGATCGAGGACGCCTGTGTGCGCGTCGTCGCCATGTGACGCCTGAGGCCCTGCCGTCACGAGGCCCTCCTGCGGACGTCCGTCCGCAGGAGGGCCTTTCGGCGTGGTCCTGCGGCTCGATCGCCAGCCGCCTCCGACCCCTTCCGTGGTGTTCCCCTGCCCGCGGCCACCGCGATCGGTCCGTCAACGGCTCTTGCCAGGTGTGTTTCCCTCTCGTTACGATCTAATTGAACTGAACTTGGCTCAAGTTGCGTTCGGCCGCGGTTGGCGGCGTCTGCGTCGGTCGGCAGACGGCCGACCTCTCAAGGCCGTCGAACGGCCGCCGGTTGAAAGGGCGCACACTCATGGCGTTGCGTGCATATCTGGCGAGTATGGACAGCCAGCATCCGGAGCAGACACTGGAGCTGCTCGAACCCGACTTCCGGTTCCTCATCGCCCTGCCGGGCAGGGAGGTCACCGGAACGTCCCGGGACGACTTCGCGGCCTACATCGCCGGGCGCAATCCGGTCGACCGGGCACACGAGGTCCTGCGCTACAGCAGGGACGGTGACACCGAGATCGTCTACGGAGTGGTGACGGAGCGCGGGCGCTACACCGGCTCGTTCCTGTCGGCCGCGGTGGTCTCGCCCGGCGGGCTCCTGGCGCGCTACCAGGCGTTCTTCAGCACCTCGTTCCAACTGGTCGACTGGACCGAGCAGGGCGGCCGGCCCGAATCCGCCGCCTCGAATACCCCGACCGACGGGAGCCGGCCATGACCGAGTCCTCCACCGCGGCGCCGTTCCTCACCGAGTGGTTCAAGATCCTTGACGGTGACGAGCCCTCCAGGATCCTCGACTTGATCAGCGAGGACTTCTCGCTGTCCATTCTGTTCTCCACCGGAGACGGAGACGCCACCGATTTCGCCGGCGGCCGTGCGGCCCTCGTCGGCTATCTCGAGCAGCGGGAGAGGGGAACCCGGACCCACCACCGGCTGTCGGCGACCACCATCGGCCGGGATGAACTGTTCCTGGGCGAAGTGCGGCGCGAGGGCGTCCCCGAGGCCAGCTTCGTCGCCGCCGGGCGGGTGAACGGCGAAGGACGGCTGAAGCGCCTGCTGATCGGCCGGTCGTCAGAGATCCGCTTCGACTGACCAGACAGGGAGACGGACGTGTACAACCTCATTCTGCTCGCATCCCGGCCTCCGGACTGGACCCACCAGCAGTTCATCGACTGGTGGCGGGGCGACCACGCGGAACTGACCTATCGCCTGCCCGGACTGCGGGCCTGGCGGCACACCGAGATCGACGACGCGCTGGAGAAGCGATCCGAGGGCTGGGACGGGATCTCCGTGCTCGGTTTCGACTCCCCGGAGGACCTGAAGAAGGCCCTCGCCAGCCCTGAGTGGGCGGAAGCGGTCGCACAGGTCGGGGACATGAGGGGCCGCCGTATCGCCGTCATGGGACACGAGGCGGAGATGTTCACCGCCTGAGGCCGTCGGGCCGTCCGGCCGCCGGGCCGGGACACAGCGCAGCGAGGAAGCAGGATGCGACAGGTATCGCGGGTGTTCCAGCAGAGGGCCGAAGAGGCCGATTTCGTCGCCGTCATCGACGACACGGGCCCCCACACGGCCCGGGAACTGCTCGAGGAGGCGGACCGGCTGGCCGGAGCGCTGTCCGCCGCCGCGGGCGGCACCGTCATGCTCCAGGCCGACAACTCCTGGCGCACCGTCGCCGCCACCCTCGCCGTCGGCCTGCGGGGCGGAACGCTGGCGGTGGTCAACCGGCACACCACACCTCAGGAGTTCGCCGTGGCCTGGGAGGACATCCGCCCCGACGCCGTCGTCGCCGAGCCCTCGGCGGTGGAGGAATGGGCGGTGCGCGATCTGCTGCCCGCCTCGGCGGGTACGGCGCTCGGCGGCTGGCAGCCGCGGTGCGTGTCGCGCCCGAGCGACGTCTCGCGCTGGTGGGGCGGTGTCCTGATCGGCCTCACCTCCGGATCCACCGGGCGGCCGAAGGGCGTCGTCCAGTCCGAGGAGGCCCTGCGCTATGCCACGGCCAGCACCATCGCCATCAACGGCCTGTCCCGCGGTGACGCCGTCGCCGCGATCGTACCGCTGTCGTCGACGGCGGCGTACTGCTTCGGCGTCTACCTCGCTCTGCTGCTGGGCGGCCCGCTCGTCCTGATGGGCAAGTGGAACCGCGCCGTCGCGCTGGAGCGGATGGCCGGCGCCGACGTCCGCTGGACCATGTGCGTCCCGACCATGGCGTTGCAGATGGGCGCCGAGGCCGCCGGCTCCGGTGCCCTCCGCTGCGTCCGGTCGATCACCGTCGGCGGCGGGCCCATGGACCGCGGAGCCCTCGCACGTGCCGAACGGTCCCTGGGCACGAAGATCCTGCGCGTCTTCGGCATGTCCGAGTGCCTCGGACACACGTCCCCCGGTCCCGGCGACCCCGAGGAGCTCCGGCTCGGCAGGGACGGACGGCCGTTCCCGGGGACGGACGTTCGCGCGATCACCCTCGACGGGAGGGTGGCCGGCCCCGGCGTGACCGGCCGGGCGCAGGTGCGCGGCCCCTCCCTCTTCCTCGGCTACGCCCGCGAGGGGCGCGTCCGTCCGCCCGAGCTGACGGCGGACGGCTACTTTCCCACCGGCGACCTGCTGATGACCCATGAGGACGGCACCATCAGCATCATGGGCCGGGAGAAGGACGTCATCATCCGCGGCGGCCGCAACATCGACATCACCGAGATCGAGCGCGCCATCGCCGGCCATCCGCGGGTCGCGTCGGTGTGCGTCGCGGCGGTCTCCGACGAGGTGCTCGGCGAGCGCGTCGCGCTGCTGGTCGTCACCGAGGACGGCCGTGACATCGAGCTGGCCGAGGTGGCGGGATACCTGGAGAGCGTCGGCCTGTCCAAGGGCAAATGGCCCGAGTACGTCTACAGCGTCGCCGAGCTGCCCCAGACCAAGGTCGGCAAGATCGACCGGGCCGGGGCCCGGGACCTGGCCGCACGGCTGCGCGACCGTGCGGACGATCCGGCCTGAGGCGGCGCGACGTCCGCGAGCGGGGCGACGTCCCGTCGGCGGATCACAGCGATATCTCGGGGGAGAGGAAGGGTGATGACGGCGCGTTTCGACCACGGGGCATGGGCCGCTCAGGGAGTCCAGACGGTACGGCCCGGAGTCCACCGCATTCCGCTCCCCCTGCCCGACGACGGCCTCCGCGCCGTCAACGTCTATGTTCTGGAGAACCCGGCCGACGACGGCGGCATCGTCATGATCGACGGCGGATGGGCGATCCCCGAGGCGCGCAAGGCGCTCGAGCAGGGTCTGGCCGCCATCGGCCGGGACGTCGGCGACATCGGCCACATCCTGGTCACGCACATCCACCGCGACCACTACACGCACGCCGTGGAACTGCGCCGGCTGCTGGGCTCGCGGGTCTACCTGGGCATGGGGGAACGCCCGGGCCTGGAGATGCTCCACCGGCTGTGCAGTGACGTACCGGCGAGCTCCCTGGAGACGCTGCGCCGGGCAGGGGCCGGGGAACTGGCCGACCGGATCGGCGCGATGGATCACGGCGGCTACGATCCCGCCGTCTGGCAGGCCCCCGATCGCTGGCTCGGCGCGGAGGCCGTCCGCTTCGGCGACATCGGGCTCCAGGTCGTGCCGACGCCCGGACATACCCGAGGACACGTCGTCTACCTGGACGAAACGCGGGGGCTGCTGTTCTCCGGGGACCACGTCCTGCCGCACATCACCCCGTCCATCGGCTTCGAACTCGCCGGGTCCGGCGGCCGGCCGCTCGCCGACTACCTCGACTCGCTACGGCTCATGACCCGGTACGCCGACGCCCGCCTGCTGCCCGCGCACGGGCCGGTCGCCGACAGCGCCCACACGCGGGTCGCCGAACTACTCGCCCACCACGACGACCGGCTGGACAGGAGCCTGTCGGCCCTGGGGGAGGAGACGCTCGACGCCCACGCGGTGGCGCGCAGGCTGGGCTGGACGCGTCGGCAGGTGCCATTCGGTGAGCTCAGCGCCTTCAACCAGATGCTCGCGATCAACGAGACGGCGGCGCACCTGGACGTCCTCGTCCTGCAGAGCCGGGCCGGCGTCGCGTCCGTGGCCGGCGTGAACCGGTACACCCGCATCCGGTGAGCCGCGTGGCGGCGGAGAGAGCGCTCCCCGCCGGCGAATCAGCGGGCCGTCCAGCCTCCGTCCACGTACAGTTCGGAGCCGGTGACGAAGCTCGCGTCCTGGGAGGCCAGGAACGCCACCGCCCCGGCGACCTCTTCGGGCCGGCCGAGCCGCCGCATGGGGGTGCCTTCGACCATCGCCGTGTGGCGGGGTGTGCCGCGCCACAGGTTCCGCGAACGCGGAGTCTCGATGAAGCCGGGGTGGATGGAGTTGACGCGCACGCCGCGCTCCGCCCAGTGCAGGGCGGCGTTCTTGGTCATCAGGCGGACCGCGCCCTTCGCGGCGTGGTAGGAGAACTGGCTGCCGAACCCGCCGACCGTGCCGAAGATCGACGCGATGTTGACGATGGAGCCGCCGCCGGCGCGTTCGATCGCGGGCCCTCCGTGCTTCATGCCGAGCCAGACGCCGGTCTGGGTGACGGCGATGACCTTGTCCCAGGTCTCCTGGGTCTCGGTCTCGACGGTTCGCATCTCGGCGATGCCCGCGTTGTTGACGAGCACGGACAGGCCGCCGAACTCGGCGACGACGCGCTCGACCGCGGCGCACCACCGCTGTTCGTCGGTGACGTCCAGCGTGAGAGCGAGTGCCCTCCCTCCGCCGGCCGTCAGTTCCTTCGCCAGCGCTTCGCAGGGACCGGCGTCCACGTCGGTCACCGCAACGGCGGCGCCTTCGGCGGCTAGGCGGCGTACGACCGCCTCCCCGATGCCACCGGTCGCACCGGTGACCAGTGCGATCTGTCCGGACAGTCGGCCGTGCACGGGCCCTCCCTCGCTCGGTGTGTCGGTCACGGCAGGAGCTCCAATCCCGAGCGCAGCAGCGCGGGCACCGCCGACCCGACCCGTTCGAATCCGGTGCCGACGGTCCGGCCCGCGAGGTGGCGGGCGTGAATGCCCTCGGCGATGACGGCCAGCTTGAAGTACGCCAGCGCCCGGTAGAAGTGCAGGTCCCCGACGTCGCGGCCGGACCGCTCGGCATACCGCTCGGCCAGTTCCCGGCCCGACGGGAAGCCGGGGTTGGCGGTCGGGACGTGGCGTACCCCCAGCACCGGCTCGCAGGTCGGCTCCCAGTACATGAGCAGCATCCCGAGGTCGGCGAGGGGATCACCGAGCGTCGCCATCTCCCAGTCCAGGATCGCTGCGATCCGTCCGGGGTCGCCGGGCGCCAGGATGACGTTGTCCAGGCGGTAGTCGCCGTGCACGATCGCCGAGGCGCCGCTCACGGGCAGGGCCCGGGCCAGGCGGCCGTGGAGTTCGCCGATGTCGGGCAGCGGGCGGGTGGCGACCTTGTCCCACTGCCCGCGCCACCGTCGCACCTGACGCTCCAGGTATCCCTCGGGACGGCCGAAGCCGTCCAGCCCGGCGTCGGCGGCGTCGACCGAGTGGAGGTCCACCAGAGCGTCGACGAGCGCCTCGGCGCTGCGCCGCGCGTCGGCGGGATCCAGCGTGGCCGCCTCGGCGCCGTCGCGCAGCACCGTCCCCGCGACGAAGTCGACGACGCAGAACGGCGCCCCGATCACCGTGGGGTCGGAGCACGACAGCACGGCGCGCGCGACCGGCACCTCGGTGCGGCCGAGCGCGGCGACGACGCGGTACTCGCGGTCCATATCGTGCGCGGTGGGGGTGAGCACTCCCAGCGGCGGCCGGCGCAGGACCCAGCGGTGCGTCCCGTCGGTCACCTCATAGGTGAGGTTGGAGCGGCCGCCGTGCAACGGCGTGACCCGGAGTGGACCCGCACACTGGGGGATGTGGCGGTCGAAGTAGCGCTGCAGCGCGGGTCCGTCGACGCCGATGACGGCCGTGTCGCTCCCGGGCCCGGTCACCGTACGGCCCTCCGTTCCCGCGCCGCGCGCACCGCGCGTTTGGCGATCGCCCAGCGATGGGTCTCGGAGGGGCCGTCGTAGATGCGGAACGGGCGTACCTCCCGGTACAGCCGCGAGAGCGGGACATCACCCGAGATGCCGAGCGCTCCGCACACCTGCACGGCCCGGTCGACCACCCGGTTCACCGCCTCGGAGACGTACGTTTTGGCGATCGAGGTGTGCTGGGCGGCCGTGCGCCCCTGGTCCAGCTCCCAGCAGGCCCGCCACAGCACCGCGCGGCCGGTCTCGATATCGATCTCGTTGTCGGCGAGCAACTGTTGCACCATGCCGAGTTCGGCCAGCGGCCGGCCGAACGCCGAGCGGTCGGCCGCGCGGTCCAAGGCGATGTCCTGGGCACGGCGCGCCACCCCGAGCCAGCGCATGCAGTGGGTCATCCGGGCGGGGCCGAGGCGTACCTGCGCGTACGGGAAGCCCTGCTCCACCTCGCCCAGCACCGCGTCGTCGCCGACCTCGCAACCGTCGAAAACGATCTCGCTGTGCCCGCCGAACAGGCCCTGGTCCAGGGTGTCGATGTTCCGGACGATCTTCATTCCCGGGTTGCCGGCGTCGACGAGGAACATCGTCGCGCCGCCGCGGTCTCCGGGGACCCCGCTGGTACGGGCCATGCAGACGATGAACGCGGCGCCGTCCGCGCCGCTGATGAACCACTTGCGGCCGTCGATCCGCCAGCCGCCCGTGGTCCTCGTCGCGGTCGTGGCCAGCGCGCGGGGGTCGGATCCGGCGCCGGGTGCGGGTTCGGTCATCGCGAAGCACGAGCGCACCTCGCCGGCCGCCAGCGGGCGCAAGTACCGTTCCTTCTGCTTCTCGGTCGCCACGATCTCGAGCAGGTGCATGTTGCCCTCGTCGGGCGCCGCGCAGTTGAGCGCGAGCGGGCCCAGGAGCGAGTACCCCGCCGCCTCGAACACCACGGCCTGGCCGCGCAGATCCAGCCCGAGCCCGCCCCACTCCGCACCGACGTGGGGAGCGAACACGCCCGCCGTCCGGGCCGCCTCCTGCAGCCGACGCCGAAGCGGCTCCGGCCCGGCGTGGACGTTTCCATCGGACGCCTGTTCCTCGGGTAGCACGACATCCCGGACGAAAGCGGTGGTGCGCCGCGCGATGCCGTCGGTCCGCTCGTCGATCTCGAAATCGATGGACACCCTCACCCCTGGCCTGGCCATGCGGCATCCGCCGTACGACGACGTCTGGACCGCCACGAAAACACACTCATATCCTCTTGAATTGAATTCAAGTTGGCAAGGGTGGATCCAGTGGAAGTTCCGGTCATGACGTGGACCTGCCATCGGGCGAGCAGTGGAAGCTCGATGCCACGCGGGTGTCACCGTCGCCGTTGTAGGCGGCCGCCTGCGGATACGGGCACAACGGCCGGGTCTGCCCGGAAGACGCCTTGGAAGCGGTGATGCTGTCGGGTGCGGTCCCTCGCTCGACCCACGCACGGACGGTCCCGATGGCGTCGAAACCGTCAAGCCCGGGGCCGTCGGCGACGTGCCCGACGCCGGGTTGCATGAACAGCCGGAAGAAGGAACGGGCGCGCGCCGGGCCGCCCAGCTGCCGCACGACCTTGTCGTAGTACTCGATCGGGAGTGTCTGGGCGTTGTAGGCGTCGGACCAGCCCTGCGTCATGATCAGCTTTCCGCCGCGAGCCGCGAACGCCCGCAGGTCCGGGCTGGTCGCGTCGATGACGGGACTGAGCCTGGCCTCGACCGCGTCGGCGTCGTGGCCGAAATCGAAGCCGGTCCAGTCTCAGTTCGGGTCGCCGAACACGGCGCGGCCGAACAGCGGCTGCGCGTACTGCCGGGCCAGGCTGTGGCCGCCGGAGCTCTGGACGCTGTACCAGCCCGCGCTGGACGCGGAACCGTTCTCCGGGTCGGCCTCGCTGCCGCGGACGAACCCCGGATACAGCTCCCGGCTGGTGCGTGGGTCGCGCACGGGCGCGTAGATGACCTTCGCGGCGGCGACCTGCGGTGCGGTGAGGCAGGACGAGGTGCCGCCGTCTTCGGGGCACAGCAGCGTCGCGGGGTCGAAGTGGCAGTCCGGCGGCCGCGCACGCCGACAGCACCGCGCGGTTCAGCAGCGCCAACCTGTCCGGCGGAAGGTAGGCGCCGGGGTCGCGTTCAGACGGCAGGGCGGTGTGGATGAAGCTCATCATGAGGTGGCTATAGGCCATTCGAGGCGCCATCGCGACGATGCCGTCATAGTCGCGCGGAAAATATTCGGCCTCTTCCATCGCCTGATCGCCGCCGGTCGAGCCACCGACGAAGTAGGAGTGGTACGGCCGGTGACCGCGGTACGCGGCGATCGCCGCCTTGGCGGCTTCCGTCATCAGACGGATCGAACGATGTCCCCAGTCGGCGAGCAGGACGGGATCACTGATCCAGGTGCCGGCGGTGTCGGAGGCGGAGTGGCCGGCACGGCGAATGCCTCGTCGTGTCATGCGGGGCGTCCTTCCGGTGTGTCGGGCAGGTCGACGATGAGCTCGAGCAGGGCGCTGCTGAGGCTCTTGGCGTGGGTGTCGAGGTAGAGCGACGCGGTGACCGTGTCGTCCGGGTCGCGCCGGCAGACGAAGAGCAGCGCGGGCAGGTTGGGCATCTCGTGCCGGAGGACGTGCCCATGGACCCGCCCGGCCAGGTGGTCCCGGACGACATCCGCGGTCACCAGGCGACACAGGTCCGGGTGGTGACGCGGGTCGTACGGGATCAGCGACAGGGCGACCAGCGTCCCCTTGTCCCCGGCGCGCGAATGGGCGACCTCGGCGAGCCTGACCTTCATCGATCGGCCACCGGGTGATGCACGCAGGGTTCCACGAGCGACCGTTCGATCGAGGTGGACACGATGCCGATGACCTCCTCCGTGGTGACGCGGACGCCACCGCCGCCCGCGGGCCCGGTGGTGTAGAGGGCGGTGACCTCGTGGCCGATGGCCTCGGCGGCCTCCCGGGTGGGTGCGATGGCGATCGGATAACCGAGGTTCGCCAGGTCGGGCACGGTCTTGTACGGCGGATCGGCGAAGTAGCCCCCGGTGACCTGGCCCCCGCACTCCAGCAGGTGGCCGATCGCCGTCGCTCCCGCGATCCGGTCCACGTCGTCGAGGGACCAGCCGAACTCGTGCGCCAGCGGTGCCACGAACAGCGAAGGGTCGGCGATCCGGCCGCCGATGACGACCTGCGCGCCGCTCCGCAGGGCCGGCAGCAGCGCGTCCGCGCCGAGGTAGGCGCTGGCCGAGACGAGTTCGCCGTGCTCGATGAGCGGCCGGCCGTCCTCCCACGCGGGTGCGGTGACGTCGATCCGGTCGAGTATGTCGTCGCCGGTGACCGCGGCGACGCTCACCGGCACCGCCAGTTCCGCGGCGATCCGCAGCACCCGGCGCGCGGCGGCGAGCGGGTCGGCCGATCCGATGTTGGTGACCAGCCGGGTCCCGGTCCGCGCCAGCGGCTTCAGCAGCAGCCGCATCCGCCGCTCGACCGAGGGACCGTATCCGGCGGTCGGATCGGCCAGCCGGCGCAGCTGCCCGAGTGCCGTGGTGCGCTCGGCCAGGCACTCCAGCACCAGGTAGTCCAGCTCGCCGCGGTCGACCAGGTCGACCGCGGGCTGGACGCGGTCGCCGGCGAACCCCGCGCCGCAGCCGACGCGGACCGTTCGCACCTGCCGTCGGGACGTGGAAGGGCGCGGCCGGGGCGCCGTACGGGTCGCGGTCACAGTTCGACCGGTCCCAGCGCGGCGCCGGTGGTGATCGTGCCGTGGGTGCCGCCGCCCGTACGGTGGCGCTGCACGATGGTCACCGCGGCCAGCGACACGACTCCGGCGGCGGCGAACACCAGGTAGGCGAGCTTGAGCGGGACCTCGTGGTCCAGCAGCGCGCCGCCGAGGTACGGCCCGGCGATCGCGCCGATTCGGCCGATGCCCAGGCACCAGCCGGTGCCGGTCCCGCGTAGCTCGTCGGGGTAGACGAGGGTGGAGTAGGCGTTCTCGGCGACCGACGAGCCGTACGCGAACATCCCGGCCAGGAACGCCAGCATCCCGATCGTGAGGTCGGAGTGCGCGAATCCAAGGACGATCAGGGACACCGCGACGCAGGCGTACGAGCCGAGCACGATGCGGGAGACCGCGACGCGTCCGGCCAGTGCGCCGTTGATGACGATGCCGACCACGCCGCCGCCGTTGAGCAGGATGAGCATCGTGAGGCCTCCGGCCACCGACAGGCCCGATTTCGCGACCAGCGTCGGCAACCAGGTCAAGATGGCGTACAGCATCAGCAGGCACCCGGAGAAGGCGAACGCCAGCAGCACCGTGCGCAGCACGTAGCGGCGCTCGAACAGCCTGGCCATCGGCACCCGGTCGGCCGACGGCGCGGCGTAGAGCTCCGTGTCGGCGGCCACCCTCTCGGGACCGGCCACCGCGGCCATGATCCGGCGGGCCTGGTCCGTACGGCCGCCGCGCACCAGCCACTCCGGCAGGAACAGGGCCAGGACGGGCACGAGGAGGAGCGGGAACGCGCCGGTGAGGATCACGCCGCGCCAGCCCCACGAGCCGATGGCGGCACGGCTGACGGCCGCCGCGAGCAGCGCGCCCGTCGCGTACCCGATGGAGGTCCACATGACGAATGAGGACCGCCAGCGGCGCGGCGCGTACTCCGCGGACAGGGTGGCGGTGAGGGGCAGCGCGCCGCCGAGACCCAGCCCGGCGCAGAACCGCAGGACGCCGAAGACGACCGGACCGGAGGCCGCCGCGCTGAGCCCGGCACAGACGCCGAAGACGGCCAACGAGACGATCAGGCTGGGCTTGCGGCCGATGCGGTCGGCCACGGTGCCGAGCCCGATGCCGCCGAACAGCATGCCGGCCAGCCCGGCCGACCCGAGCAGCCCGGCGGCGGTGTGGGAGATGTGCCAGGACTTGGTCAGCGCCGGTATCACGGCGCCCAGGATGCCGACGTCGTAGCCGTCGGCCAGGAGAGTGATCCCGCAGAGCAGGGCGACCGAAATGTGCACCCGGCCCAGCCTGCTGTCCTTCATGAATTCGGTGACGTCCGTACGCGGCATGGGCCACTCCCGGGCAGGAGACACGGTGGGGGTCGCGGCGCTGTTGCTGCCGTGTTGCGGATTGTTCACCTCGGAACGAAGATGTCGGCGCCGACTCCAGCGTCAGGATGTTCACCGACGCGGCGTTCGCGACCGCCGGAGTCAGCGCCGTCCAGGTCGTCGAGGCGGCCAACGTCGCCACGGTGGGCGGACTGGTGGCCGCCGGACTCGGCCTATCCGCGCTGCCGGCCCTCGTGCAGGCCCTGATGAGCTTCGCCGGGCTGGTGCACCGGCCGCTCACCGGACCTGTCGTCGAACGACGACTCGACGTCATCCTGCCCGACCGCGGTGCACCCGCCCCGGCCGCCCGCCACTTCCTCGACCTCCTGGCGACGCTGCACGCCGACGCGTATCCGCTACCCGCCGGCGTCCGCTGGGCCTCGGCGAGTGTGCCGCCGAACAGGGAATGACCGCGTGCTACGACACCACCACGACCGCCCACCGCACCACCCGAGGACCGGCACCGCCGACCGTTGCGTTCTCATGGTCGCCTCGCCTCTCATAGCGGGATGTTGCCGTGTCGTCCGCGCGTCGGCGCCATGCCGGCGAGGACGGCCGCGATCTTGTGCCGGGTCTCCGCAGGCCGGATGACCTCGTCGATCACGCCGATTCCGAGGCCGCGCTCCACACCTCCGGCCGTACGGCGGTGCTCGTCGAGGAGCCTGAGCCGGAGTTCCGCACGCTCCTCTGGGCCCGCGGCTGCGAGTTGCCGGCGGTGCAGGATCTCGACGGCCGACTCGGCGCCCATCACCGCCACCTCGGCGTCCGGCCAGGCGAAGACCTTCGTCGCTCCCAGAGAGCGGGAGTTCATCGCGATGTACGCGCCGCCGAACGACTTCCTGGTGATCAGGGTGATGCGGGGGACGACCGCCTCGGCGAACGCGTACAGCAGCTTGGCCCCGCGCCGTACGACACCGTCCCACTCCTGCCGGACGCCGGGAAGATAGCCGGGTACGTCGACGATGACGAGGAGGGGAATCCCGAGCGAATCGCACATGCGGACGAACCGCGCGGATTTCTCCGCGCTGAGGGAGTCGAGGCAGCCGCCCTTGCGGAGCGGGTTGTTGGCGACCACGCCGACCGTGCCGCCGGCGAGCCGGCCGAGACCGATCACGACGTTGGGGGCCCACTTCGGTTGCAGTTCGACGAAGTCGCGGTCGTCGAGCAGCGCGTGCACCAGGCCGCGGACGTCGTAGGCCCGGCGCGGCGACTCGGGCAGTAGTGAGTGCAGATCGGTCTGGTCATCCAGGAGCTCGGGGGTGAATGCGCCCGGCTGCGCCATCAGCTCGACCAGCTTCCGAGCTTGACCCATCGCCTCGGCCTCCGAGCCGGACACCAGGTGGACCACGCCGGAGCGGCGTCCATGTGCTTCGGCGCCGCCCAGGCCCTCCATGTCGATTTCCTCGCCGGTGACGCTGCGGACGACGCTGGGCCCGGTGACGAAGACCCGCCCGGCCGGGGCCATGACCACCAGGTCGGTGAGTGCGGGCCCGTACGCCGCGCCGCCGGCTGCGGGGCCGAGCACCACCGAGATCTGCGGGATACGGCCGGACGCCCGGACGGTGGCCGCGAAGATACGGCCCACCCCGTCCATGGCCTCGACGCCGTCGGCGAGCTTGGCGCCGCCGGAATGCCAGAGGCCGATCACCGGAATCCCCTCGGTCGCGGCCAGGTCCGTCGCGTTCGCGATGCGCAGGCACTCGCCCATGCCGACGGCGCCGCCCATCCGGGTCGCATCGGTGCAGAAGGCGATGACCTCGGCGCCGGCGACGCGACCGCGGACGGCGAGCACCGCGATGTCGTCATCGGAGTGGAGCCGCCGGAGCGAGCCGGTGTCGACCAGCTGTGACAACCGCCAGTACGCATCGCGTGTGTCGCCTGGGGGGTCCCCGACGAACGGGGCCGTGGAGAGTCTTGTCATGCGCCGAGTCTGGTCTCGACCGCTAAGAGCGGCCTAACCCCGAGAACCTGAACCATGCGTTCGCCGGGCGGTCGAGGAACTTCCGCGGACATTCACCGCCTTGTCGCAACGGAAGTTCCGGCATCGAGCCCCTATCCGGCCCTTACTGACCCCTGAACGTGGATCTCGAACGGGTCGGGCGATGCCACATCAGGCCATGGCGGGCGGTCGGCGGAGACTCCTCGCAGGATGCCGGGCCGGACGGGTCGGATGGACGGAACCGTGCCGCCGGGCCTGAGGTCCGGCGGCACGGTCGGGGACGTGATCCTACGAGGCCTTGTTCCAGAGGCCGGAGCCATCCGTCACACAGTGGCCTCGTGTTCAAGCGCATAGTCGGCGACAAGGATGGCCCGGTGCAACTCCTGGAGCGCACGACAGGGTTCCAAGCCGAGCTCGTCGTTGAGGGTCCGTCGCACCGACCGGTAGACCTCCAGAGCGTCGGCCTGCCGGTCGGACCGATACAGCGCCAGCATGAGCTGGCGGTAGAACGCCTCGCGGAGAGGATGCTCGGCGACGAGAGAGTAGAGCCGTCCGACGACCTCGCGGTGCTGGCCGAGCTCCAACTGTGCGTCGATGAGCATCTCGGTGCACTCGAGGTGCATCTCGGCGAGCCAGGTCATGAAACCTTCGAGGATCGGCCCGGTGGACAGGTCGCAGGGAATCGGGCCGCGCCAGAGGGCCAATGCCTCCTCGAAGAAACGGCTCGCCTGGTCGTGGCGCTGCTCCCGGGAGTGCTCCCGTCCCCAGTCGACGAGTCGGACGAACTCCCGGTAGTCAAGCTCATCGTCTCCCGCCCGCAGCAGATACCCGGGTGGCCGGGTGACGACGGGGCTGGTCGGCCGGCCACAGCGGTTGAGGAACTTGCGGAGCTGGGAGACGTAAACGTGAAGACCCGCCGTGGCGCGTCGTGGCACCCGCTCGGACCAGATCTCTCCCATCAGCTGCTCGGTCCCGACGACCTGATCGGCGCGGATGAGGAGCACTTCCAGCAGCGTTTCTATTTTCTGCGCGCCGATGGACGCGACATCACCCTCATCAGTGACGACGCGAAGCGGACCCAATAGCTCATATCTCACCGAGTGGCCCCCTCCGCGAAACGGTCACCCTCGTGTGGGGCTTGATTCATCGGTTCCCCTTCGGTCACAGTCGGATGTTGCCGTGGCGGACGCCTTTGCCGGCACCGCCGGCAAAGCCCAGTCGGGCCTCCAGAGAGCGGGCCGTCGCCGGTCCACGTCCACGTCCGCTGCCGGGCCCGCGGTCGCGCCGTGGTTCCTTGAAAAGGAGTACCCCGGGTGGGACTCGAACCCACACCTAACGGATTTTAAGTCCGTTGCCTGTCTGCCGAATTGGGCTACCGGGGCAAGGGTTGAACGATGGTCGGATTGAGGCGCCTGGCCGGCCGCGCCTGACCAACTGTCAAACGTTGAGAGTCATGGTCACTCGGCGATTTTCGTCCGTTGCGTCCATCGATAGATCTCTAGAATGTCGTCGCCGTCTTCGTGCAGCCCGCCGGTGCGTTCGAAGTGTTCGTATCCGCCCAGGCGTTCAATTTTGAGTTTCCCGTCCAGGAGCTGCGACTTCTCGATGCGAACCCTGCTCGGTATGGACGGCGGTCCACCTTGTAAAGAGACGCTGATGACCTCTTCCACGCCGGACACTCCTCCCTGTCGCCGATCCGAGAAAAATGATCAGCGGATCGCTCGTTCGAAGTCGTACGCCGAAATCTATGCATGGCGTCCCGGGGCGTCAGCCCCTAAGGAACTCGGTCTCACCGATTAGGGGTCCCTCGCCGCGCCGTCGTTCCGTCACCACGCCTGCGGCCTGGCGCACACCGGTGCCCCCGCTTGCTCGTGGCAGGGCTCCGGCGGCACCGCCGTCGGCTGTGCGCGGTACCGAGCGATCGGTGCCGGCGGTTTTCAGGCCGACTTTAGGGCCGTTGCCGAGACTGGGCCCGGCGCTTGAGAACAAGCACCGTCCGTGAAACGGGAGTGCTCCGATGGCGAACCAGGCCCAGACGTACCGCCCTCACCGCGCGTGGTGCGATGGCTAGGACATCTTTCACCGACTCGGCCGTTACGAATTCCGCTCGGCCGGACATTCCCATCGCCGTCATCGGACTGGCCTGCCGACTGCCGCACGCGCCCGATCCGACGGCATTCTGGCGGCTGCTGTGCCGCGGCGAGAGCGCCATCACCGCGATGCCCGCCGACCGGCGGCGACACGGCCTTTCGGCGGACGGAGCGGACCAGTCCGTGCCGGAGCCGGACTACTTCGGCGGTTTCCTCGACGAGGTCGACTCCTTCGACGCGGGTTTCTTCGGTATCTCACCGCGCGAGGCGGTGACGACAGACCCTCAGCAACGCCTGGTCCTCGAACTCAGCTGGGAGGCGATGGAGGACGCCGGCGTCCGCCCGCAGAGCCTGGCGGGCAGCCGTACGGGCGTCTTCGTGGGCGCCATCTGGGACGATTACGCGGATCTTCTCCGTCGGCACGGCGGATGGAAGAACGACCGGTACGCCATGACCGGGTCACACCGCAGCATCATCGCCAACCGGGTCTCCTACAGCCACGGCCTGTCCGGCCCGAGCGTGACCATCGACACCGCGCAATCCTCCTCGTTGGTCGCCGTGCACCTGGCATGCGAGAGCCTGCGGCAGGGGGAGTGTGCCCTGGCACTGGCCGGCGGGGTCAACCTGATCCTCTCCGAGGACGGCATGGAGGTCGCGGCCGCACGGTTCGGCGGGCTCTCTCCGACCGGCCGGTGCCACACCTTCGACGCCCGCGCGGACGGCTTCGTCCGGGCGGAAGGCGGTGGGCTCGTTCTCCTCAAACCGCTCGACGCCGCACTGAACGACGGGGATCGCGTGTACTGCGTGATCCGAGGCAGCGCCGTGAACAACGACGGCGCCACGACCGGGTTGACGGCGCCCAGCCGGGCGGCGCAGGAGGACGTGCTGCGACAGGCGTACGCCCGGGCCGGCGTGTCACCCGCCGATGTGCAGTACGTCGAACTGCACGGCACCGGGACACCGGTGGGCGATCCCATCGAGGCGGCGGCCCTCGGCGCCGCGCTCGGCACCGACCGCCCCTCCGAGGCGCCCCTGCTGGTCGGCTCCGCAAAGACGAACGTCGGCCATTTGGAAGGCGCGGCCGGGATCGTGGGTCTGCTCAAGACGGCCCTCAGCATCACTCACGGGCGGATTCCGGCGAGCCTCAACTTCGCAACACCGAATCCCCGGATTCCGCTGCGGGAGCTGGGCCTGCGCGTCCAGGACCGGCTGACCGACTGGCCACACCCGGACCGGCCCCTGATCGCTGGAGTCAGCTCGTGGGGCATGGGCGGGACCAACTGCCACGTGGTTCTCGACCAGGCTCCCCGGCCGGAGCACGACGGCAGCACCGCCGCGGCGACGACGCCGCCGGGCGCGTCCGAAGACCCGTCGCCCGGCCCTCCGCCGGTCTCCTTGTGGCCGCTCTCCGCGAAGAGCCCCATGGCCTTGCGCGGCCAGGCCGGGAGGCTGCGCGAACACCTGACGGCCGACCCCGCCGTCGACCCGGCGGATGTCGGGTACGCCCTGGCCACCACGCGATCCGCCTTCGCCCATCGCGCGGTCGTCCTCGCCGAGGACATCGAGGGCGGAGCCGTCCGGCTGGACGCGCTGCATCGCGGAACCGACACGGCTGATGTGATCCAGGGCGGTGTGGCCGACGGCGGCATCGCGTTCCTGTTCAGTGGCCAGGGTAGCCAGCGCATCGGCATGGGCCGGGAGCTCTATGCGGCCCATCCCGTGTTCGCCGAGGCTCTGGACGACGCCTGCGCCTGCCTCGACGAGCACCTCGAGATGCCGCTGCGCGAAGTGATGTTCGCCTCGGACGCCACGGTTCCGGACCCGATGTTGGACCAGACCGTCTACACCCAGCCCGCGTTGCTCGCCATCGAGGTCGCGCTCTACCGGCTGGTCGAGTCCTGGGGTCTCAAGGCCGACTACCTGATGGGCCACTCGGTCGGGGAGTTGGCCGCGGCACACGTGGCCGGAGTGCTGTCGCTACCGGACGCATGCGCCCTGGTGGCGGCCCGCGCCCGGCTCATGCAGGCGGTGACGAGGCCGGGTGGAATGGCCGCCTGGCAGGCCACGCCCGAAGAGGCGGGCGAGCTGCTCGCCGGGCGGGAAGATCGGATCGGTATCGCGGCGGTCAACGGCCCCGCGTCGCTGGTCGTCTCCGGCGATCGGGACACCGTGCGCGAGGCGACGGCCGAGTGGAAGGCACGCGGACGCAAGGCACGTCCGCTGCGGGTCAGCCATGCCTTCCATTCACCGCACATGGAGGTCGTGAGCGGGGAACTGCGGGCAGTCGCGGCCGGCCTGTCCTTCTCCTCGCCGGACATCCCCATCGTGTCCAATGTCACCGGTCGCCTCGCCTCCGAGGCGCGGCTCTGCTCACCCGGCCACTGGGCCGAGCACGTACGCGAGCCGGTGCTCTTCATGGCGGGTGTGGATTCCCTTTGCGACCTTGGGGTCACGACGTTCATCGAGCTCGGCCCCGACGCGTCGCTGGCCGTCATGACACGCGAATGCCTCGTGGGACGGGCGGCCGCCGGCACGACGCGCCCTGTCGCCGTCGCGACGCTGCGCCGTGGGCGGTCGGAGGTGAGCACCTTCGCCTCGGCCATGGCCCAGGCGTTCGTGCGCGGCGCCGACCTCCGCTGGGATCGCGTCTTCGGCGGGCGGCGTACCCGGGTGAGTCTGCCGACGTACGCATTCCAGCGCGAGCGCTACTGGATCGACACGCCGCCGGAACGCGCGCCCGTCACCGAGCCGGCGTCTCTCCCTGCGCCGCAGACGGGCCGGGCGGCGGACGCGTCGTCGGAGTGGCTGACGGCCGACCTCACCGACGCCGAACAGCACCGCGTCATCGTGGAGCTCGTGCGCAGGAACGCCGCCGTGGTCCTGGGGCACGCGACGCCCGCGGCGATCGACCCGGAACGGACCTTCAAGGATCTGGGTTTCGACTCGATGGCGGCGGCGGAGCTGAGCGAGCGGCTCGGCGCGGAGACGGGGCTGTCCCTGACGGCGACCCTCACCTTCGATCACCCCACACCGGCGGCCGTCGCGGAGCACCTGCGCGCGCAGGCCGTCGATGCCCCCGACGCGCCGGACAGCCCTTCTGGAACGTCCGGGCACGTGAGCGGTGAACCGATCGCGGTGGTGGCCATGAGCTGCCGGTATCCCGGCGGGGCTTCCTCGCCGGAGGACCTATGGCGGCTCGTGGCCGACGGCGTCGACACGGTCGGGGAGTTTCCCACCGATCGCGGCTGGGATTTCGGGCGACTGTTCGGCCCGGATCCCACCCGGCCGGGGACGAGCCACACGCGCAAGGGCGGCTTCGTGTACGACGCGGCGGAGTTCGACGCGGGGTTCTTCGGAATCAGCCCGCGAGAGGCCATCGCCATCGACCCCCAGCAGCGGCTGCTGCTGGAGATCGCCTGGGAGGCGTTCGAACGGGCGGGCATCACCTCGGCGGCGCTCAAGGGCAGCCCCACCGGTGTGTTCGTCGGCATGACCCCCCAGGACTACGGGCCACGGTTGCACGAAGCGACCCAGAGGCTCGACGGGTACCTGCTCACGGGGGGCACGCCGAGTGTCGCCTCCGGGCGGGTGGCCTACACGTTCGGCCTGGAGGGCCCGGCGGTCACGGTCGATACAGCGTGTTCGTCGTCGCTGGTGGCGATGCATCTGGCCGGTCAGGCCCTGCGTCAGGGCGAGTGCACACTCGCCCTCGCGGGCGGCGTGACCGTGCTGGCCACGCCGGGCATGTTCACCGAGTTCTCCCGGCAGGGGGGCCTTGCCCCCGACGGGCGATGCAAGGCGTTCGCGGCCGCCGCCGACGGCACGGGCTGGAGCGAGGGAGCCGGTCTCGTGCTGCTGGAACGCCTCTCGGACGCGCGGCGCAACGGCCATCCCGTCCTGGCGGTGATCCGCGGTTCGGCGATCAACCAGGACGGTGCCAGCAACGGGCTGTCCGCGCCGAGCGGCCCCGCACAACGACGGGTGATCGCGCAGGCCCTCGCCAACGCCCGTCTCTCCCCGGCCGACATCGACGCGGTCGAGGCGCACGGTACCGGTACCAGGCTCGGCGACCCCATCGAGGCGCAGGCCCTGTCGTGGGCGTACGGCCGGGACCGGCCCGAAGACCGGCCGTTGTGGCTCGGCTCGGTGAAGTCGAACCTCGGGCATACCCAGGCGGCCGCCGGCGTCGCCGGTGTCATCAAGATGGTGATGGCGCTGCGCGAGGGGCAGCTACCCGCCTCCTTGTTCATCGACGCGCCCACACCGCACGTCGACTGGACGTCCGGCGCGGTGCGCCTGCTGACCGAGCGGATCGATTGGCCACGACGCGGCGGGCTTCGCCGGGCTGCCGTCTCGTCCTTTGGGATCAGCGGTACCAACGCGCACATCATCCTCGAGCAGGACACGGACACCGTGCGGAAGCCGCCGCGTACGCATGTCGGCGCGGCAGAACCCCCGGAACGGCCGCTGGTGCCGTGGGCGGTGTCGGCCCGGAACGACGCCGCGTTGCGCGGACAGGCGGCGGCGCTGGCCGCATGGGTCGACTCCGATCCGGAACTGACGCCCGCCGACGTGGGCTGGTCCTTGCTGACGACGCGGTCGCTGTTCGAGCACAGGGCCGTGGTGATCGGGCGGCACCGGGACGAACTGCTCGCCGGGTTGCGCGCGATCGCCGACGGCGAGGTGTCGTCGGCGCCGCCGGTGTCCGGTGCCGCGGGACCGGTGCTGGTGTTCCCCGGACAGGGATCGCAGTGGGCCGGAATGGGCGCCGGCCTCCTCGCCTCTTCACCGGTCTTCGCCGCGCGGATCGCCGAGTGCGAGCGTGCCCTCGCGTCGTACGTGGACTGGTCGCTCACCGGTGTGCTCCGAGGCGCCGAGAACGCCCCGGGCCTTGACCGGGTCGACGTGGTCCAGCCCGTGCTGTGGGCGATGATGGTCTCGCTGGCGGCGGTCTGGGCCGAACAGGGCGTGGTCCCGTCGGCGGTGGTCGGCCATAGCCAAGGGGAGATCGCCGCCGCCTGCGTGGCAGGTGCCCTGACGCTCGAGGACGCCGCGCGCGTGGTGGCCCTCAGAAGCCTGGCGTTGCGGCGGCTGGCCGGACGCGGTGCGATGGCCGGTCTCCGGATCGGCGCCGAGCAGGCCGAGGACCTGCTGGCCGAGCACGGCCCGGCCGCGGTCGTGGCCGCCGCGAACGGACCCGCCTCCACGGTGATCTCCGGTCCGCCCGACCAGGTGGCCGCGGTCGTGGCGGCCTGCGAGCGGGCGGGACACCAGGCCCGGACCATCGATGTCGACTACGCCTCGCACAGCCCCCAGATGGAGGAGATCCGTGATGAGGTGGCCGACGTCCTGACGGGAATCCGGCCCGTATCGGCCGAGGCGGCGTTCTACTCCACGGTGACCGGCGGCCGGATCGACGTCGCTGACCTCGACACGGACTACTGGGTGACGAACATGCGGGAGCCCGTACGGTTCGCCGACGCGGTCCAAGCGTCGCTGGCCGACGGGTACCGGGTGTTCATCGAGGCCAGCCCCCATCCCGTGCTCACCATGGGCATGGAGGAGATCTTCGAACGGTCCGGGATCGACGCCGTCACGGTGCCCACGCTGCGCCGCGACGACGGCGGCCTGGAGCGGATCGCCCGTGCGGCCGCGCAGGCGTTCGAGGCCGGGATCGACGTCGACTGGACCGGCCGGTTCCGTGTCGAACCGGCCCCCCGGGTGGTACCCCTGCCGACGTACGCGTTCCAGCGTCGCCGCTACTGGATCGACGGCCACGACGGAGGAGGCGACGACCCGGCAGGCCTCGGCCTGACGCCGGCCGAGCACCCGCTGCTCGGCGCGGCCGTGGAGCTGGCGGGCGGAGGCGGCGACGTGTTCACCGGCCGGCTGTCGCCCGCCGCCCGGCCCTGGCTGTCCGATCACCGGGTCCTGGACCGGATCCTCCTCCCGGGCACCGCCTTCGCCGAACTGGCCGCGCATGCGGGCGCTCGCACCGGCTGCGACGACGTCACGGAGCTGACCGTGCACACCCCACTGGTCATTCCCGACGACGACGCCGTCGACCTGCAGATCACCGTCGCAGCCCCTGACGAGAAGGGGCGGCGCTCCTTCACCGTCCACTCCCGCCTCGCGGGCGACGCCGGAGCCGCCTCCTGGACCCCGCATGCCGACGGCGTCCTCGCCGCGGAACCACGGCCCCAGCCGGCCCCGGCGGCCGGTGGCTGGCCGCCGCCCGGCGCGGTCCCCATCGACGTCGACGACCTGCACCGAGATCTCGCGGACCACGGTTACGCGTACGGGGCGGCGTTCGACGGTCTGCGCGCGGCCTGGCGACACGGACCGGACCTCTTGGTCGAGGCGGAACTCCCCGAGGCGGCCGGAGGCCACGACGGATTCGGGATCCACCCCGCCCTCCTCGACGCCGCGCTACGGCCCGCGCTACGGCCAGCGCTCCTGGGGACCCGGCCGGCCGATGCCGGCGACTCCCGGCCGGCCGAGGGCACGATCTGGCTGCCGTTCGTCTGGAACGACGTCTCCCTGTGGGCGATGGAGGCCACGGTCGTACGGGCCCGGCTGGCCCCCCGTGAGCCGGGTGCGCCGGGCGAGCGGGAACTCCGGGTGCTGATCACGGACGCGGCCGGCGCGCCGGTGCTGAGCGCCGACTCGGTGGTGCTGCGCTCCGCCACGGCTGAGCGCCTGGTGGCCGCCGCGGGCAAGCGCGGCGAGGAGTCACGTGCCGTCCCCGATCCGGCACGTGGTGACCCCGCCCACGTGCGCACGGCCGCGTCGCGGCGGGCCGCCGTCGGCGGCCCGCCCGCCGACTGGGCCGCACGGCTGGTGGAACTGCCGGCCGGTGAGCGGACTCGCGTCCTGCTCGACCTGGTCCGTGACCACGCCGCCACGGTACTCGGACACACCGACCCGACCGCGGTGCCCGCCGAGGCCGGGTTCAAGGACCTCGGGTTCGAGTCTCTGACCGCCGTTGAACTGCGCGATCGGCTCGCCGCCGCCACCGGTCTGCGGCTGCCCACCGCGCTTGTCTTCCGGCACCCCACACCCATGGGCGTCGCCGCGCATCTGCTGCAGCGGCTGGTGCCGGATGCCGCCGGTCCCGGTTCCGCCGGGGCCGAGCCCACCGATTCGGTTCTCGACGAACTGACGAGATTGGAGAGCACCTTGGCCGGCGCCGTCGTGGCGGACGCCGTCATCGGCACGGTGACGGCCCGGCTGGAGAGCCTGCTGGCCACCTGGAAGGCGAAGCGGGCACCGGAGTCGAGCACCAGCGCCGCGGAACGGCTGGAGTCGGCGTCCGCCGATCAGGTTCTCGACTTCATTCAGAACGAACTCGGTGTGTCCTGAATGCGCCCGGCGATCTCCCCTGAAGGCCTGGTGAGCTGAGATGGCGACGGAAGAGCAACTGGTGGAGTACCTCAAACGCGTCTCCGCCGACCTGCACGACACGCGTCGGCGATTGCGCGAGATGGAGGAACGCTCCCACGAACCGATCGCCGTGGTCGGCATGGCCTGCCGCTTCCCGGGCGGCGTCGATTCACCCGAGGCGTACTGGGACCTGATCGCGTCGGGCGTCGACGCGATCGGGGAGTTCCCCGCCGACCGCGGCTGGGACCTGGCGAATCTCTACCATCCGGACCCGGGGCATCACGGCACCAGCTATGTCCGTCAGGGCGGGTTCATCCACGATGCCGACCGGTTCGACGCGGCGTTCTTCGGGATCAATCCCCGCGAGGCCCTGGCGATGGATCCGCAGCAGCGCCTGACGCTGGAGATCGCCTGGGAGGCACTGGAACGGGCCGGCATCGATCCCGTCTCCTTGAAGGGCAGGGGACCGGCATGTACGCCGGCGTGTCCAGCCGCGACTATCTGACCCAGAGCCCCCAGATCCCCGAAGGGCTCGAGGGCTACGCCACGACCGGGGGTCTCACCAGCGTGATCTCCGGTCGGGTCGCCTACACCTTCGGTCTCGAGGGTCCGGCCGTGACGGTGGACACCGCGTGCTCGGCGTCGCTCGTCGCGATGCATCTGGCCTGCCAGGCACTGCGGCAGGACGACTGCGCGCTCGCCCTCGCCGGCGGCGTCACCGCCCTGGCCACCCCACTGATGTTCACCGAGTTCTCCCGGCAGCGCGCGCTCGCTCCCGACGGCCGGTGCAAGTCCTTCGACGCTGCCGCGGACGGCACCGGCTTCTCCGAGGGCGTGGGCCTGGTCGTGCTGGAGCGGCTGTCGGACGCTCAGCGGAACGGGCATCGCGTGCTGGCGGTCATCCGGGGCTCGGCGATCAATCAGGACGGCGCCAGCAACGGGTTGACCGCCCCCAGCGACGTCGCGCAGGAGCGGGTGATCGCTCAGACGCTGACCGCCGCCCGCCTTTCGCCGGCCGACGTCGATGTGGTGGAGGCGCACGGCACCGGGACCGCGCTCGGCGACCCCATCGAGGCCGAGGCGCTCATCGCAGCGTACGGGCGGAACCGGCCGGGGGACCGGCCGCTGTGGCTCGGCTCGGTCAAGACGAATATCGGGCACACGCACGCCGCCGCGGGTGTCGCGGGGGTGATCAAAATGGTGATGGCCCTGCGGCACGAGACGCTGCCGCCCCTGCTGCATCTCAAGACGCCGACCCCCCATGTCGATTGGGAATCCAGCGGGGTGCGACTGCTCGACCGGCCGGTCGCCTGGCCTCGAGGAGAACGCGTGCGCCGCGCGGGCGTGTCTGCGTTCGGGATCTCCGGCACGAACGCCCACCTGATCCTGGAGCAGGCGCCCGACTTCGACCCGGGCCAGGGCGCCGACTCGTCGCCGGGTGCCATGCCCCGGTCCACCGCTGACGGTGAGCCGTCACCGGCAGGGATCGGCCCGAGGCCGGACGCGGTAATTCCATGGGTGCTGTCGGCCCGCAGCCCGAAGGCGTTGCGCCACCAGGCAGCGGCCCTGGCCGCGCGGGTGGCCGCCGATCCGGAGGTGTCGCCCGCCGGCGTCGGATGGTCGCTGGCCTCGACGCGGTCGGTGTTCGAGCATCGCGCGGTGGTGCTCGGGCAGGACCGTGACGGGCTGCTCGCGGGGCTGCACGCACTTGCCGCCGGGCAGGCGCACCCGGATGTGATCTCTCCGGGGACCACTGCGACCAACGGCACCGGGCCCGTTCTCGTGTTCCCCGGGCAGGGCTCCCAGTGGGCGGGAATGGGCGCGGACCTCCTGACGTCGTCCCCGGTCTTCGCCGAGCGACTGGCGCGGTGCGAGCGTGCGCTGACACCGCATGTGGACTGGTCGGTGACCGACGTGCTGCGCGGGGACGGCGCGGAACTGAGCCGGGTCGACGTCGTCCAGCCGGCGTTGTGGGCGGTGATGGTCTCGCTCGCCGCTGTGTGGGCGGAGCACGGCATCGCGCCGGCCGCCGTGGTGGGACATTCCCAGGGGGAGATCGCGGCGGCCTGTGTGGCGGGCGCGCTCTCGCTGGAGGACGGCGCGCGCATCGTCGCGCTGCGCAGCCGGGCCCTGCGGAAGCTCGCCGGGCGCGGCGCCATGGCCGCTCTAAGCGTCCCCCACGAGCACGCTGCGCGGCTGCTCGGCGACCGTCCTGGAACGGTGGTGGCCGCGGTGAACGGTCCGGCGTCCACGGTGGTGTCCGGGCCGCCGGAGGCCGTCGCCGATGTCGTGGCCGCCTTCCGGGCGGAGGGCGCGCGGGCGCGGATCATCGAGGTCGGCTACGCGTCGCACGGTCCGCAGGTGGAGGAGATCCGCGACGAGCTCGTCGACGTGCTGGCGGGGATCCGTCCCTCCGCCGCCGACGTCGCGTACTACTCCGCCGTGACCGGCGGCCGGGTGGACCCCCGCACGCTGGACGGCGACTACTGGGTGACCAACCTGCGGCAGCCGGTGCGCTTCGCCGATGCCATCGAGGCGCTGCTGGCGGCCGGCCACCGGGTGTTCATCGAGGCCAGCAGTCATCCCGTGCTGACCGTGGGGATGCAGGAGACCTTCGACGCGGCCGGCGCGGACGCGGTCGCGATCCCCACGCTGCGCCGGGACCACGGCGACCTGGCCGAGCTGGGCCGGTCGCTCGCGCAGGCGTTCTGCGCCGGCGCGGCCCCGGACTGGGCCACGCTGTTCACGGCCGATCCCGCTCCCCGGATCGTGGACCTGCCGACGTACGCCTTCCAGCGGGAACGCTACTGGCTGACCCCGGACGCGGGAGCCGGTGACGTGCGCACCGCCGGCCTGCAGCCGGTCGAGCACGGGGTCCTCCCGGCCGCCGTGCACCTCCCGGACGGCGGCCTGCTCCTCACCGGCCGGCTGTCGTCCGCGGGCGGAGGCTGGCCGGCCCAGCACGTCGTCGCCGGAACCGTCCTGCTCCCGGGTACGGCTCTGGTGGAGTGGGCGCTGCGGGCGGCGGACGAGGCGGACTGCGGCGGCCTGGAGGAGATGGTCCTGCAGGTCCCGCTCGTCCTGCCCGAGTCGGGCGGTCTCCTCGTCCAGGTCGTCGTCGGCCCAGAGGGCGCCGACGGGCGCCGGGAGATGCGCGTGCACTCGCGGCCGGATGCCGGCGTCCCCCCTGGCCGGGAGGCCGGTTGGGTGTGTCACGCGACCGGCACGCTCGGTCCCGCCGCACCGCGGATGGACGCGGCGACGGACCTCGGCGGCCCGTGGCCCCCGGAGGGCGCGAAGCCGGTCGAGGTCGAGGACTTCTACGGCCGGGCCGCGGCGGCGGGCTATGACTACGGTCCCGCCTTCCAGGGGCTGCGCGCGGCGTGGCGGCATGGAACGGACCTGCTGGCCGAGGTGGTGCTGCCGGAGGCGGCCGGCCAGGACCGGTTCGGCGTCCACCCGGCGCTGCTGGACGCCGCGCTGCACCCGGTGTTCCTGCTGGACGGGTTCGGCGACGGTGGCCGGGTGTGGCTGCCCTTCACGTGGAGCGGCGTGTCCCTGTGGGCGACCGGCGCGACCCGGGTCCGGGTCCGCCTGTCGTTCCAGGACGAGGGGAGCGGGGGACGCGCGCTGAGCGTCACCGTCGCCGACGGGATGGGCGCGCCGGTGCTGACCGTCGGCTCCCTCGGGATGCGCCTGGCCGGAACCGACCGGCTCCGCGAGGCGGGGGCCCGCCACGTCGACGGGCTCTATGTCCTGGACTGGTCCCCGCCGCCCGTACCGGAGACGCCGCCGCCCGCGGACGATGAAGGGTGGGCGGTGCTCGGCCCGCGGTCGCCGGGCCTTGACGGCCTGCCGCACCACCCGGACCTGCCCGGCCTCATCGCGGCGCTGGAGGGCGATGACGGTCCCGTGCCCTCGACGGTCCTGGCGGTGGCACCGCTCGCCGGGGACGCCCTCGAAGCGACCGAACGGGTGCTGGCGCTGCTGCAGGGATGGCTGGAGGAGCCGCGGCTCACCGACTCTCGGCTGGTGGTCGTGACGCGTGGCGCTGTCTCGGCCGACGGCGACGCGGTCGACCTCGCCGGTGCCGCGGTCTGGGGGCTGGTGCGCAGCGCGCAGTCGGAGAACCCCGGCCGGTTCATGCTGTTCGACGCGGGCCCGGAACCCACCGGCGTCCTCGCGGCGGTCGCCCTGGCCGTGCGATCGGACGAGCCGCAGGCGGCCTTCCGCGACGGCCGCCTGCTGGTGCCACGGCTCGTACGGGCGGGCGACGGCGGCGACCTGGTCCCACCGCCTGGCGAACCGGCGTGGCGCCTGGGCCTGCGCGACACCGGAACGGTCGACGGGGTGACCCCGATGCCTTGCCCCGAGGCACTGGAGCCGCCGGCGGAGGGCCAGGTACGGATCGCCGTGCACGCCGCGGGGGTCAACTTCCGCGACGTCCTCATCGTCCTCGGCATGTACCCCGGAGACGCCCGGTTCGGCGGTAGTGAGGGCGCCGGGGTGGTCGTCGACGTCGGGCCCGGAGTGACGGGCCTGTCGGTCGGCGACCGGGTCATGGGGCTGTTCGAGGGGGCCTTCGGGACGTACGCGGTGGCGGACGCGCGGATGCTCGCCCCGGTCCCGGCCGGATGGGACCTGCACGAGGCCGCGGCCGTGCCGGTGGCCTTCCTGACCGCCTGGTACGGCCTGGTCGAGTTGGGCGGCCTGCGCCGAGGCCAGTCGGTGCTCATCCACACCGCGACCGGCGGGGTCGGGACCGCGGCCGTGCGGATCGCGCGCCACCTCGGCGCGGAGGTGTACGCCACGGCCGGGCCGGACAAGCAGGCGGTGCTGGAGGAGATGGGAGTCGACGCGACGCACCGCGGATCCTCCCGGGACCTGGGCTTCGCTGACGTGGTCCGCCGGACGACCGGCGGGCGCGGCGTGGACGTGGTCCTCAACAGCCTGACGGGACCGTTCGTCGACGCGTCGCTGGAGCTGCTGAGCGACGGCGGCCGGTTCGTCGAGATGGGCAAGACCGACCTCCGCGATCCCGCCGCGGTCGCCGGCGACCGGCCGGACGTGCGGTATCAGGCGTTCGATCTGCTGGCCGACGCCGGGCCCGAACGCATCGCCCGAATGTTCGCGACGCTGAACGAGCTGTTCACGGCGGACGCCTTACGGCCGCCGCCGGTGCGGCGATGGCCGCTCGGCCGGGCGCGCGAGGCGCTCCGCCACATGAGCCAGGCCCGCCACACCGGCAAGCTCGTCTTGGACGTCCCCGCGCCGGTGGACCCGGACGGCACCGTGCTGATCACCGGGGGGACCGGCACGATCGGCGGCTTCGTGGCCGAGCACCTGGTGCGCGCCTGGAGTGTCGGGCACCTGCTCCTCGTCAGCCGGCACGGCCCGGACGCGCCCGGCGCGCACGACCTGGTGGAGCGGTTGACAGAGGCGGGTGCGCGGGTGCGCGTCGTCGCCGCCGACGTCGCGGACGCCGGCACCGTCGACGACCTGATCGCCGGGATCGACCCGGCCCATCCGCTGACCGGTGTCGTCCACGCCGCCGGGGTCCTGGACAACGCGCTGGTCGGGGCGCAGAACACCGAGCGGCTGGCGCGGGTCTGGCGGGCGAAGGCCACCGCGGCGCTCAACCTGCACAATGCCACCGCGGGGCATCGGCTGGGCACGTTCGTGCTGTTCTCCAGCTTTGCCGCCGCCCTCGGTACCGCGGCGCAGGCCAACTACGCTGCGGCGAACGCCTTCTGCGACGCGCTGGCCGCACACCGACAGGCGCTCGGCCTGCCGGGGGTGTCCGTGGCCTGGGGGTTGTGGGAGGAGGCCAGCGGCCTGACGGGCGGGCTCAGCGAAGCCGACCGGGCGCGGATCCACCGCCTCGGCATCACGGCGACCACCACGGACACGGGGCTCGCGCTGTTCGATGCCGCCCAGCGGCACGGCCGTCCTCAACTCCTCGCGCTGCACCTCGACACCGACGCGCTCGCGGGCCAGCCCGTCCACCTGCTGCCCGCCCCGCTGCGGACCCTGGCCACGACCAGGAGCGTAAGCGGCCGGCCGGTCGCGGCGGCCGGCGCCGAGCCGGCCGGTGACTGGTCGGGGCGGCTGGGCGTCCTTCCCGAGCCGGAACAGCAGCGGATCCTGCTCACCCTGGTCCGTACGCACGCCGCCACCGTGCTCGGACACGCCGACGCCGGCGTCGTACGTGCCGACGCGTCGTTCAAGGAACTCGGGTTCGACTCACTGACCGCCGTGGAACTGCGCAACCGGCTCGTCGCGGCCACCGGGCTCCGGCTGCCTCCCTCCGTCGTCTTCGACTACCCGGAGGCCGCGGTGCTCGCCGGCCACCTCCGCAGCCTGCTCGTCACCGCCGGACAGACGGGCGGGCACGCCCGCCGCGGCGACCCGATCCTCGACGGACTGGATCGGCTGGAGAGCGCCCTTGCCACCGTCGCGCCCGACGACCTGGACACCGACGCGGTCACGGCCCGGCTGGAGACGGTCCTGACGCGGTGGCGGGCCCTGTGCGCGTCGGCCGACGACGGCGACGCCGTGGAGCGGCTACAGGTGGCGGATGCCGAGCAGGTGCTGGACTTCATCGACAAGGAGCTCGGCCTGTCATGACCTGTCCCGACCGTCACCGCGCAGAGGGCTGGGGGATCCCCCGTGACGAATGAAGAGAAGCTGGTCGACTACCTACGGCGCGTCGCCGGTGACCTGCACACCACCCGCCGAAGGCTGCGGGAGGTCGAGGAACGCGCCCAGGAACCGGTCGCCGTCGTCGGGATGGCCTGCCGGTATCCGGGCGGTGCCGGATCGCCCGAGGAGCTGTGGGAACTCGTCGCCTCCGGCGGTGACGCGATGGGGGAGTTCCCCGCCGGACGCGGCTGGGACCTGGCCGGGTTGTTCCACCCCGACCCCGACCACCCCGGCACCACCTACGCCGGCGCGGGCGGGTTCCTCTACGACGCCGACGGGTTCGACGCGGACTTCTTCGGCATCAGCCGGCGAGAGGCACCGGCCATCGACCCGCAGCAGCGACTGCTCCTGGAGGTCTGCTGGGAACTGCTCGAACGCGCCGGCATCGACCCCACCTCGCTGAAGGGAAGCCTGACCGGGATCTACGCGGGGACGGCCCTGCCCGGGTTCGGCACCCCGCACATCGACCGCGCCGCCGAGGGCTACCTCGTCACCGGTAACGCGCCGAGCGTGCTGTCCGGCCGGGTGGCGTACACACTGGGGCTCGAAGGCCCGGCGGTGACCGTGGACACCGCGTGCTCCTCGTCGCTGGTCGCCATGCACCTGGCCGTCCAGGCGCTGCGCGGTGACGAGTGCACGCTCGCGCTGGCGGGCGGCGTGACGGTGATGTCCATCCCGAACGTCTTCACCGAGTTCTCCCGGCAGCGCGGCCTGGCACCGGACGGGCGCTGCAAGCCCTTCGCCGCGGCGGCCGACGGCACGGCCTTCTCCGAAGGCGTCGGGATGGTGCTGCTGGAGCGCCTGTCCGACGCACGCCGCAACGGTCACGAGGTCCTCGCACTGATCCGTGGGTCGGCCATCAACCAGGACGGTGCCAGCAACGGCCTGACCGCGCCGAACGGTCCTTCCCAGCAGCGCGTCATCCGGCAGGCCCTGGCCGGTGCGCGGCTGTCCCCCGCCGACGTGGACGTCGTCGAGGCGCACGGCACCGGGACCCGCCTCGGCGACCCGATCGAGGCACAGGCGCTGTTGGCGACCTACGGAGTCGGCCGCGAGCCAGAGCGGCCGCTGTGGCTGGGATCGGTCAAGTCGAACATCGGCCACACGCAGGGCGCCGCCGGCGCCGCCGGTGTGATCAAGATGATCATGGCGATGCACCGGGAGACGCTTCCGGTGACGCTGCACGTGGACGAGCCGACGCCGAACGTCGACTGGAGTCTCGGCCCGGTCCGCCTGCTCACCGAGCCGGTCGGGTGGCCCTGCGGCGAGCGCCCGCGCGTCGCCGCGGTCTCCTCGTTCGGCATCTCCGGGACCAACGCCCACCTGATCCTCGAGGAGGCCCCTCGTACGCTGGTGGGGGAGCCGGCGGACGGTACGGCAGGGGACACGGACCGCGACCGGACGGCGGTGGCCACGGACCGCGACCGTACAACAGGGGACGCCGACGGCGGCCGTACGGCGGAGGACGCCGAGCGCGGTCGTGCGATCGTGGGTGTCGCGGGCGGCACGACCGGAGAGCCGGTGGCCGCGGTCGTGCCGTGGGTGCTGTCGGCGCGGGGCGGGCAGGCGCTGTCCGCCCAGGCCGAGGCCCTGGCCGCCCACGTCACCGAGCATCCTGACCTGTCACCCGCCGACGTGGGCTGGTCGCTGGCCCGGACCCGGTCGGTGCTGCAGGACCGCGCGGTCGTCCTGGGCGCCGACCGCGATGAACTGTGCGCTGGGCTCTCCGCGGTCGCCGAGAACCGCCCGCACCCCGCCGTGATCCGCGCGGGACGGCCCGCCCGCGCCGGCGGCACCGCCTTCCTGTTCACCGGGCAGGGCAGCCAGCGGCCCGGCATGGGCGCCGAGCTCTACCGGACGTTCCCGGTGTTCGCGGGGTCCGTGGACGACACTTGCGCGCATCTCGACCCCCTGCTGGGCTGCTCGGTCCGCGACGCCCTCTTCGCGACCGGTGCGGCCGCCGCCGAGGCGCTGAACCGTACCGCGCTGACCCAGGCGGCGCTCTTCACGGTGGAGACCGCGCTCTACCGGCTCGTCGAGTCGTTCGGCCTCGTGCCCGACCACCTCACCGGCCACTCCGTCGGCGAACTGGTCGCCGCGCACGTCGCCGGGGTCCTGTCCCTGCCGGACGCCTGCGCCCTCGTCGCGGCACGCGGCCGGCTCATGCAGGCGCTGCCCGAGGGCGGCGCGATGGCCGCCGTCCAGGCCGCCGAGGACGAGGTCCTGCCGCTGCTATCCGGCCTGGAGGACCGTGCCGCACTGGCCGCCGTGAACGGCCCCGCCGCGGTGGTGATCTCCGGTGACGCCGACGTCGTCGACGAGATCGCGGGGGCGCTGAAGAGCCGTGGGCACAAGATCAAGCGGCTCCGGGTCAGCCACGCCTTCCACTCTCCGCGCCTGGAGCCCATGCTCGACGACTTCCGCCGGGTCGCCGGAACCCTCACGTTCGAGGCACCGCGGATCCCGGTGATCTCCAACCTCACGGGTGAGCTCGCCGACGCCGCACTGATCCGCGATCCGGAGTACTGGGTCCGGCACGTCCGCGAGCCGGTCCGGTTCCTCGACGGGATCCGCACCCTGCACGCCGAAGGCGTGACGCGGTACCTGGAGTTGGGACCGGACCCGGTGCTCACCACCATGGCCCAGGACTGTGTCCTCGCCGAGGGGACCGACCCCGATACCGCGCCGGCCGTCGCGGCGGTGATGCGACGGGACCGCGCGGAGGTCCGTACCCTCCTGACCGCCCTGGCCGAGGTGCACGTCGACGGCGGCACCGTCGACTTCTCCGCCGCGGTGCCGGGAGCGGGCCGGGTCCCGCTGCCCACCTACCGGTTCCAGCACCAGCGGTACTGGCGACCGGCCCCGGACGCGACCGCCGACGTGAGCGCCGCCGGACTCGGCCCGACCGGCCACCCCCTCGTCCAGGCCGTGGTCGAGCAACCGGACGGCGAGCTGCTGCTGACCGGGCGCCTGTCCCTCCGGACCCATGCCTGGCTGGCCGACCACGCCATCGCCGACAGCGTGCCGCTGCCGAGCACGGCGTTCCTCGAACTCGCCCTGGTCGCGGCCGAACACGCCGGCTGCGACACCGTCGAGGACCTGACCCTGGAGACCCCGCTGCTCCTCCTCCCGGCTCTCGCCGTGGACCTGCGGGTCGGCGTCGCCCGCACGGATGGGTCCGGGCGCCGCGCCATCACCATCCACTCGCGCTCGGTGGACGGCCCGGAGGCCGAGGGCGCCTGGCGACGGCACGCCGCCGGGACCCTGACCGAGACGGCCGCGCCGCCGCCGGATCCACGGATGGAGGCATGGCCGCCCGCCGACGCGGTCCCGCTCGACACCGAGGAGCTGTACGCGCGCCTGTCCGAGGAGGGGTACCGATACGGTCCCGCATTCCGCGGCGTCCACGCCGCATGGCGGTCGGGCGAGGACATCCTCGCGGAGGTACGACTCTCTCCGGAGCAGCGTGGCGAGGCCGCGAGGTACGCGATCCACCCCGCCCTCCTCGACGGCGCCCTGCATCCCGTTGACGAGCTGTACCAGGAGAAGACCGGTGACGAGGCGACCATCCGGCTGCCGTTCTCCTTCGGCGGAGTGCGCCGCTACGCCGGCGCGTCCGCCCGCCTGCGGGTCCGGCTCAGCCCCGCGGGTCCGGACACGGTGGGCCTGACGCTGCTCGACGAGCACGGCGGTCCGGTGGCCGACATCCGGTCGCTGGGACTTCGCACGATCCCCGCCGACCGCTGGCGCTCGACCCGAGCGGCCGCCGGCCACCCGCTGTACCGCCTGGACTGGCAGGACCTCGCGGATGGCGGGAAGGCGCCGGGCGGCGCATGGGCCCTCGTCGGTGCGGACCCCCTGGGCCTGACCGGCGGACCGGATCCGGTCGTGCCCGAGGACTCCGCCCACCCGGACCTGGCCGCCCTGCGCGCCGCGATCGACGCGGGCGGGCCGGTGCCGGACGTCGTCATCGCCGCCTGCCCCCACGGGTCCGGCGCGGACGACGTGCCCGCGGCGGTACGCGCCACCACCCACCGGATCCTGAGTCTGCTCCAGGGCTGGTTGCCGGACGAGCGGTTCGGGAGTGCTCGTCTGGTGATCGTGACGAACGGCGCGGTCACCGCCGATCCGGACGACGCATCGGCCGACCTCGTGACCGCTCCCGTCTGGGGCCTGGTCCGCGCCGCGCAGGCCGAGTACCCCGACCGGCTCGCACTCCTGGACGTCGACGATGACGTGGCGTCCCGCCGACTTCTCGCCGCGCTGCCGGCGGCTCTGGCCGACGGGGAGTCCCAGCTCGCGCTGCGGTCGGGGCGCCTCCGCGTCCCGCGCCTGGTCCGAGCCGACGCCGACCGGGACGCCGACGGCCCGGCGCTCGATCCCGACGGGACCGTCCTCATCACCGGCGGCACCGGAGCGCTCGGACGTCTGGTCGCCACGCACCTGGTCACCGCGCACGGCGCACGGCACCTCATCCTGGCCGGCCGACGCGGCCCCGCCGCGGACGGCGCCGCCGAGTTCGAGGCGGAGCTGACCCGGCTCGGAGCCACCGCACGCGTCGTCGCCTGCGACGTCGCCGATCCGGAGGCCCTGTCCGCCCTGCTCGCCGACACCCCCGAGGCGCACCCGCTGACGGCCGTCGTGCACGCCGCCGGCGTGGTCGACGACGGTGTGGTCACCGCCCTCACCCCTGAGCGGCTCGAGGCCGTGCTCGCCCCGAAGGCCGACGCGGCCTGGCACCTGCACCGGCTCACCCGGAAGACGGACCTGGCCGCCTTCGTGCTCTTCTCCTCGGCCGCCTCCATCCTCGGGAGCGGCGGCCAGGCGAACTACGCAGCGGCGAACGCGTTCCTGAACGCCCTGGCGGAGCACCGCCGGGCCGACGGCCGCACCGCGCACGCTCTGGCCTGGGGGCTGTGGGAGTCACCCGTCGGGATGACCGGGCACCTCGGCGACGCCGACCTGGCCCGGATGGGCCGGTCCGGCGTGGCCGCGATGCCGGCCGACCAGGCCCTCGCGCTGCTCGACGCGGCGCTGGCCGGCCGGTACCCGACAGTGGTCGCGGCGCGGTTCGACCGTGCGGCGGTGCAGGCGCAGGCCACCACGGGCTCGCTGCCGCCACCGCTGCGAAGCATGGTGCGCCTACCGCCGCCCCCGGCCGGGGCGGCACCGGCGGCGTCCTCATGGGCGGGGCGCCTGGCCGGAATGCCGGCCGCGGAGCAGGACGCCGCCCTCAAGGCCCTCGTACGCGACCAGGTGGCCACCGTGCTCGCCCACCCCGAGCCGGAGGGCATCGAGCTGGACCGGGCCTTCCAGGAGATCGGCTTCGACTCGCTCACCGCCCTGGAACTGCGGAACCGGCTCAACGCCGCGACCGGCGTCAACCTGCCGGCCACCGTCGTCTTCGACCATCCGACGCCCGGCACGCTCGTCCGGTTTCTGCGCACCCGGCTCGTCGGCGAACCGGTCCCGGCCGCCGGGTCTCCGGCGCCGGCGTCCCGCGCGACGGCCGGCGGCGACGATCCGATCGCCATCGTCGGGATGGCGTGCCGGTATCCGGGCGGTGTCACCTCCCCCACGGAGCTGTGGGATCTGGTGGCCGACGGCGTCGACGCCGTCGGGGAGTTCCCCTCCGGACGCGGCTGGGACCTCGCGGAACTGTACGACCCGGACCCGGACCGCGTGGGCCGGAGCTACGCCCGTGAGGGCGGCTTCCTCTACGACGCGGACCTCTTCGACGCGGCGTTCTTCGGGATCAGCCCCCGCGAAGCGGTGGCCATGGACCCGCAGCAGCGGCTGCTCCTGGAGACCGCCTGGCAGACCTTCGAAGACGCCGGCCTCGACCCGGTCGGTCTCCGGGGAAGCCGGACGGCCGTGTTCACCGGGGTCATGTACGACGACTACGGCGCACGGTTCCTGGGCCGGGTGCCGAGCGCCGTCGAGGGACGTCTCATGCCCGGAAGCACGCCGAGCGTCGCGTCCGGGCGCGTGTCGTACACGTTCGGTCTGGAGGGGCCGGCGGTGACGGTGGATACGGCGTGTTCGTCGTCGCTGGTGGCGATCCATCTGGCGGGTCAGGCGCTGCGGGCGGGGGAGTGCGACCTTGCGCTCGCCGGCGGCGTGACCGTGATGGCCACCCCCAACACGTTCGTGGAGTTCTCGCGGCAGCGGGGGCTGGCAGCCGATGGCCGGTGCAAGTCGTTCGCGGCGTCGGCGGACGGTACGGGGTGGGGTGAGGGTGCCGGTCTGGTGTTGTTGGAGCGGTTGTCGGATGCGCGGCGTAATGGTCGTCGG
>NZ_JBFAJC010000073.1:0-37877 GCF_040655075.1 Actinoallomurus sp. NPDC050550
AACAGGCCCCTCCAGACAACAGTCACCCCGACCGGCGAACCGGCCGCAGCAGCCACATCCAGAAGTTCCCCTACGGGCCGACCACCGCTCTCAGCGATGTTCCGCATCCCGTCTCGGGGCGACCACACCATGCTACCCCGGTCCAGACACTGTCCAGACCGAGCAACCTCAGTGTGGGTTCCCCCTGGGCCGGCCACCTTCCGGCGTCCCGCTCCCCTGGGGGCGAAGAGAACATTACGGCCGCTTGGAAGCACCGTCAAATCAAGCGATCCAGCAGGCGAACGCCCGGAGACGTCGTCGACGACCGCGTCGATGGGACTACTCCGCCCCCGGGTCCGGGCCGCGACGACACCCGCTCCGTGGCATCGATCCGGCGTACCGCGCGGGACGTCGACGAGCGGTGGTTCCGACCGCGGACGGGCGACTCGCGATCGCCGCCCGTCCGCTCCCGGAGGGCACTTCGTGACGGTCAGAGTTTGGGGAAGGCCGGGAAGGTGCACGTGGGTACCGAGCCACCGCCGCTGACCGAGGTGACGGTCACGCCCGTCCCGGTCGGGGCGAGGTCGGTGTTGTAGACGCCGATCGCGGCGTACTGCGCCGTCGTCTTCGTCGCGTCGAGCTGGACGTTCCGCAGGGTGAGGCCGAGCGGGTAGGACGCGCTGTAGCCGTCGAGCGTGGACACGGCCCCCGACGGAGAGCTCACCGCTCTGGCGCCGTCGACGAGGATGTCGGTGAAGTTCGGGATCAGCGAGCCGGTGCTGCTCGAGTAGTACGGGTCGAACACCAGCGGTTCCTTCACGCCCGTCATGCAGGTGTTCTGATACGTCACCTGGCTGACCTTGCCGCCTCGGCTGGAGTCGCTCTTGATGCGGATTCCGTTGTCGCTCGTGCTGACGTTGCCGGCGCTGTCCTTTCCGCTCACCGTGTTGTTCCGGAAGAGGATGTTGCTCGCGCCCGCGTTGGTCTCGCTGCCGATCGATATTCCGTGCGTGCCGTAGAAATGGCTGTTCTCGATCGTCATGTTCGTGGCGGATGACGATCCCGCCTTGATCGCGATTCCGTCGTCACCTGCCTCGATGTAGGAGTCGTTGATCGTGACATTGCTGCCGCTCGGATCGATGCCGTCGGTGTTCTTGGCGGTGGCGGGTGTCTTGATGCGCACGCCCCAGACGGTGAATCCGGTGCCCTTGTAGGCGACGTGGAAATTCGGTGAGTTGATGAGGTTGAGGTCGTAGATCGTGAAGTCGTCGCCGGAGGCCTGCACCATGCGCGGGTTGTTCTGCTTCTTTCCGCTGTTCTTGGCCTGGAGGGCGATGTCCCACCAGCTGGCGCTCTGGCCGTAGAGCGGCAGGTCCCCGCGCGCGTCGACGGTGCCCTGGTGTCCGGACGAGTCGCGGACGCCCATCAGCCCGGCGTGCGCCCCGCTCACGGTGATCAGCGGCTTGCATCCACCGCTGTCGTCGGCGACGGTCCCGCACGTCGGCTTGCCCGACACCTGGTATCCGGCCGGGTTCAGCGAGCCGTACAGCGTGACGCCGCTGTCGACGAGGAGGGTGACGCCGGCGCCGATGGTCAGCGGCCCGGTGAGGAACGCCGTGCTCGTGCCGCTCGCCGTCAGCTCCACCGCCTTGCCGGTGCCCGCGCACTGGGTGAGCGCGGCCTGGACGCGGTCGGTGTCGGGCGGACTCGCCTCCTGAGCGGAGGTGAATTTCCGGCTCGACGCGGTCAGCCGGGCGGGCAACGCGGTACAGGTCGCCGGCCGGACCGGTTCGCGGACGGTGCGGCTGTCGCCCGTCGCCACCGTGACCGCTCGCGTGGCGACGTCTCCGACGGCCGACGCCGGCCCATGTGCCGGCGTGCCCGCGCCGCGAGACGAGGCGGCCGGAGCCGCCGCGGTCGCCGGCGTCAGAGTGAGGACGGCCAGGCCCGCGGCCGCCAGACCGGTGGCCGGTATCAGTGATCTCCGCATGACGGCCCCTAACGGGAAATGCTTTTCCGGACCGCGTCACCGTACGCCCGGGCCGTGACTCACGCCAGAGATCTTTCGCCGTCTTTCACGACGGCACGGACCACCGCACCGCGGCCGAGTCGGTCACCGGTCGGCCGCGGTCTTCGGCAGAGAGCCGGCCACGTCGGCGGGTGCGCCGGTCGAGGCGCGTACGACCAGCTCCGGCGTGACCATGACCACCGGGCCGTCTTCGCCGTCGGCACCGGTCTCGACGAACAGCTCCCAGGCCCGGCGGCCGAGGTCCTGCTTGTTCACCGTGACCGTGGTGAGGCGGGGAGAGACCAGACGGCTCAGCGAGATGTCGTCGAACCCGGTCAGCGATATCTCGTCGGGGACGGACACGCCGAGCTCGTCGAACCGGGCGAGGGCGCCGAGGGCGACGTAATCGCTGAAGGCCACGACCGCCGTGGCCCGGGTCGCGAGGGCCGCGTCGGCGGCGCGGTGCCCGTCGACGCTGCTCGAGCCGCAAGGGATCTGCACGATCTCCAGGTCCGGCCCGGCGGCCGCTCGCAGTGCACGCTGCCGGGCGCGTTCGGACCAGGCGCGCGCGGGGCCGCGCAGGTACGCGACGCGGCGATGACCGAGCTCTCGCAGGTGGCGGCAGATCGACGCGACGCCCGCCTCGAAGTCCACCGCGACCGCGGGGATCGACGCGCGGCTGAGCCGGTTGACGCAGACGAGCCGGGGCACGGCCTCCGCGAGCTCGGTGAGCTCCCACTGGCTCATCCGGGGTGAACACAGGACGACACCGTCGGCCCACCGGGAGAGTTCGAGCGCGGCGTCGCGCTCGGTCGCGGCCTTCTCGCCGGTGTCGGCGACGAGCGTGCGGAAGTCCGCCTGCTGGGCGGCGTTGGTCACCCCCTTGAGCACCTCCGCGAAGTAGGGGTTGCTCAGGTCGGGGACGACCACGCCGACCGCGGAGGTCGTGCCGCGCAGCAGTCCCTGCGCGGCCGGATTCGGCCGGTAGCCGAGCCGGGCGACGGCCGCGCGCACCCTCTGCTCCGGTCCTGCCGACACCGGCTTGGAGCCGGTGAGGACACGCGAGACGGTCGCGGGAGAAACGCCGGCCTCCCGTGCCACGTCGATGATCGTCGCCCGGGGCGGCCGCGCCCCCGTGCCGGTCTGCGCCCTGCCCATGGCGGCATTGCACCACACGAACACGCCTCGCGGCGCATTGGATCCGCCGTGAAAGGCGGCGAAAGCGGTCTTGACGTCCCTGGACTGCCGTGTGATTTTCGGAAAAGGTTTTCCGCTCGGCCTCCCCGGTGCCGGCGCGGCGGTCGTCACCGGCGCACCCGCCATCGCGGCCGGAGAAGGTCACGAGGCGACGGGAGGCGGGCATGGCCCGATCGACGGCTCGACGGCCATCCCCCGGATCGGCCACCGTGTGGCCAACGTTGCGGTCGTCGCTGCGGTCGGCGACCCGGTGGCGGCCCAGGCGGGCGGCGGCACGACGGCCGTCTCTCGGGTCGACGGCCCGGAGGCCGTCTCGCCGGGTGGCTGTCCGGAGGTGGGCGCGACGGCTGATGGCTTCGTGGCCGCTCCTCGGATCACCTTCCCGGAGATCGACGCCGTCCCACGGACCGACGGCCCAGGGGCCGTCCGGCCGGTCGCCGGCCCGGGGGCGATCCCCCCGGGCGGCGGCCGTGGTCGTCTCCGCTGCCGTGGTCGCTTCGACGGCCGTCGGCGGTGCCCCGCGGGCCCTGGCCGTCGAGCCGCAGCCGGCCGTCGGCATCTCGCGAACCTGGGTGGGCGCGTGGAGCGCGGCGCCCGTCACCGGCACCGGGAGCGGGTTCGGCGACCAGACCCTGCGCGAGGTCGTCCACACCACCATGGGCGGCGACCAGGTGCGGATCCGCCTCACGAACGCCTTCGGCGCGGACGGTCTCGTCATCGGCGGGGCGACGATCGGGGTGCGCGCCACCGGCGCGACGCTCGCCGCGGGCACCGAGCGCCCGGTCACGTTCGGCGGGGCCCGGACGGTGGTCCTGCCGGCGGGCTCGGACGTGCTCAGCGACCCTGTGTCGCTGGCGGTGCCGGTTGGCCAGGACCTGGCGGTGAGCCTGTACCTCCCCCGATCCACCGGCGCGGCGACCCGGCACCCCCTCGCCATGGCGACGTCGTACCTCGCGACCGGTGACCACGCGGCCGACGCGGACGGCGGCGCGTTCACCTCGAAGGCCTCCTCCTGGTACCTGATCGGCGGGCTCGACGTCCGCGCCACGCCGGGCACGCGGGCGGTCGTGACCTTCGGCGACTCGATCACCGACGGCGCCCAGTCCACCGTCGACGCGAACCGGCGGTACCCCGACGATCTGGCGCGCCGGCTCCACGGCCGGGGACTGTCCGTGCTGAACGAGGGCATCTCCGGCAACCGGGTCCTCACGGACGCCGGTGGCTCCGGGGTGAGCGCGCAGGCGCGGTTCGACCGCGACGTCCTCGGCCAGACCGGCGTACGGGACGTGCTCTTCCTCGAAGGCATCAACGACATCGGCCACAACGCCGGTCCGGTGTCCGGCGAACCGGTCACGGCCGGCGACCTCATCGCGGGGATGACGAACCTCATCGCCCGCGCCCACGCGCACGGCCTGCGGATCACCGGCTGCACGCTGACGCCGATCGGCGGCTCGAAGTACGACACGCCCGAGGCGGAGCAGAAGCGGCAGGCGGTGAACGCCTGGATCCGCACGTCCCGCGCTTTCGACGGTGTCGTCGACTTCGACGCCGTCACCCGGGATCCGGCGGATCCGACGCGCTACCTCCCGGCGTACGACAGCGGCGACCACCTGCACCCCGGCGACGCCGGATACCAGGCGATGGCCGACGCGATCGATCTACGGCTGCTCTATCGGTAGGAGGCCCGATGCCCGTACCTCTGAAGATCGCCTCGCTGGTGCTGCTGGGCACCGCGGCCCTGACCGCCGTGCCCGCCCCCGCGACGGCGGACTCCGTCGTACGGCCCGGCGATCCGCGGCTGCGGTACATGGGGCACTGGGGGCACGTACGAGGTGCGGCGATCACTGTCAACTCCGGGTCCGAGCTGACCTTCCGGTTCACCGGGCACACGCTCACCGGCCTGTTCGACGCCTCCACGATCACCGTGCCGTCGCAGATCTACGTCTCGATCGACGGCGGCCCGCGGACGCTCTACAAGGTGGACCGCGACGAGATCGACTTCACGCCGGCCGCGCTGCCGGGCCGTCGGCACACGGTGACGATCGCCATCAAGGACGTCGACGAGTACGAGAACCGGTGGATCCTGCCGCTGCAGTCCGGCATCGTGCTCACGGGCTTCCGGCTCGGGCCGGGCGCCCGGGTGCTGCCCGCGCCTCGCCCGCGCGGGCCGCGCATCGAGTTCTACGGCGACTCGATCACCGAGGGCGTGGCCGCGCTGTGTGACCACACCGGGGTGGACTGCGCCGACGGCACGGTCGACTACGCCAACCTGACCGGGCGGGCGTTCCACGCCGACTTCGACCAGGTCGGGTTCGGCAAGCAGGGCATCATCCAGCCGGGCCATGGCAACGTCGGGACCGCCGCGCAGTCGTTCGGGTGGAACTTCGCCGGCTCCCCCGCCGACGACCGATTCCGGCCGGGAGCGGTCGTCGTCAACGAGGGCACCAACGACGTCCCGTACTCCAGCGCCGACTTCGAGCCCGGCTATCTCGCCTACCTGCGGGAGATCCGCACCGCGTACCCGCGCGCCTGGATCTTCGCGATGCGGCCGTTCGGCGGCTACCACGCCGACGACATCGCCTCGGCGGTCCGGCGGATGGACGATCCGCGCGTGGTCTACGTCGACACCACCGGCTGGCTGTCGGCGGCGGACGGTGACTTCAACGGCGGCCATCCGAACGTCCAGGGGCACCGCAAGGCCGCCGATCGCCTCATCCCGCTGATCGTGGCGGCCACGGGGTGGCGGACGCGATGAGACGCCCCACCGCCTCCCTCCACCCGCCGGCCGCCCTGTCCGTCGTCCTCATCGCCGCGCTGCTCAGCACCCCCTCCGCCGCCGAGGCCGGGTACGTCACCCAGACCAGTGCTCCCTCCGCCGGGACCGCGTACGTCACCCAAGCCGGTGCTCCCTCTGTCGCGTCCGGGCGGCTCTCGCCCGGCGGGCGGGGCCGCGGGGTGTGCGTGGACACGCCGCTGCGGCTCACCGCGGACCGGCCGCTCCAGGCGGGCGCCTCCGGTCGCATCGAGGTGCACCGTGCGGACGGCACCGTCGTGGACACGATCGACCTGGCCGACCCGCGCTCGTACCATCGCACGATCGGCGACGCGGTCTCCGACACCGGAGTCCCCCACTCCTTCGCGTACCACCCGGTGCTCGTGGACGGGAACACCGCGACCATCCGGCTGCGCCGTCGGCTCGACTACGGCCGGGCGTACTACGTCACGGTCGATCCCGAGGTGTTCCCCGGGTTCCCCGGCATCCAGGACCCGGCGACGTGGCGGTTCCGGACCCGGGCCGCCCCGCCGCGCGCCGGGTCGCGGCGGCTGACGGTCGCCGCGGACGGCACGGGCGACTTCTGCACGGTGCAGGGCGCGATCGACTTCGTCCCGGAGGGCAACACTCGGCCGGTGCTGATCGACGTCCGCCCCGGCACGTATCAGGAGATCGACTACGTCCGTGCCGACCGCCCGCACCTGACCGTGCGCGGCGCGGGCCGGGACCGGACGGTCATCGAGTACGACAACAACAACAAGCTCAACGGGGACACCTCGCTCGCGGGGTCGACCGATCCGGGGGACGTCTGCCCGCGTCAGGTGCTGCCGGGCCACGACAAGTTCAACTGCTGGCGGTCGCTGTTCGGCGTGGAGGCGGGCGACTTCCGGCTGCGGGACATCACGCTGCGCAACACCACGCCGTACGGTGGATCGCAGGCGGAGGCGTTCCGGGGGAACGCGGACCGGATCACGTTGCGGCGGGTGACGCTGGAGAGCTTCCAGGACACCCTCCGCCTGCAGGGGCGCGGGTTCGTGACCGACAGCCTCATCGCGGGGGATGTGGACTTCGTGTGGGGCACCGGTTCGGTGTTCGTCCGGCGCACCGAGCTGCGGTCCCTGCACGGCGGTTACGTCACCCAGGCGCGGAACGACGCCGCGCACTCCGGCTACGTGTTCGTCGACGACCGCCTCACGCGCAGGCCGGAGGCACCGGACGCGTCGGTGTACCTCGGGCGGGTGGACCCGACGGTGTACCCGGCCAGTCAGGTGGTCTTCGTCCGGACGGCGATGGACGCGCACGTCCGGCCCGACGGCTGGCAGCTGAACAACGCCGGCTGCGACAAGGCACCGGACGTGCGCTTCTGGGAGTACGGCAGCACCGACCTCGCCGGGACGCCGCTCGACACCGGAGCCCGCCTGCCGTGCTCACGGCGGCTGACCGACGCCGAGGCGGCCTGGTGGAGTGACCCGGCGCACGTACTGGGCGGCTGGCGGCCCCGGTGAGCGCGACCCCGGTGAGCCGGGCCCGGGTAGACCCGGGCCCGGCTCATCCGCCTCTGGGAGGCCCCGCCCCGCTGCCGCCGATGAGCCCGGACCTGGTGCGTCCGGGCCCGATGCGTTTGGACCCAGTGCGTTTGGACCCAGTGCGCTCGGATCCGGCCCGTCCGGACCCGACGCGCTCGGACCCGGCCCGTCGGGATCCGGCCCGTCCGGACCCGACGCCCTCGGACCCGGCCCGTCGGGATCCGGCCCGTCGGGACCAGGTCCGCTCGGACCCGGTCCGCTCAGTGGACGGCGATGACGCACGGGTAGTCGGGGCCGCGCCCCGGGGCGCGCGACGGAAGCGTGATCACGATCGAGCCGTCCTGGCGGGTCCACTCGAGCGGTCGGCCGTGGTGGCCGAGGAGGCGCATCCGTGCGCCGTCGGCGACCGGCAGGTCGCCGGGCACGGTCAGCGTGGCGCCGGGCCAGCTCAGCGGGATGATGTTGAACGCTCCCGGGGAGACGGTGTAGCGCAGGTCGCCGTCCTGGGCGCGCTGCCACGGCGTCGTCCCGTAGATCGCCGATCCGTTGTCCCGGAGCCAGTCGCCGACGGCGATGAGGCGTTCGCGCTGCCAGTCGGCGATGGTGCCGTCGTGGCGGGGGCCGATGTTGAGCAGCAGGTTGCCGTTCTTGGCGACGATGTCGACGAGCAGCTGGACGAGGGCGGGCTCGGACTTGATTCGGGCCGGGTCCTCGTGCGTGTCGTACCCCCACGACCGGCCCATCGTGAGGCACGCCTCCCAGGGCGTGGACCGCAGCTTGTAGCTCGACTTGTCACCCTCGGAGACGGCGAAGTCGGCGTGGCCGGCGCGGAACCGGTCGTTGACCATGACGTCGCGGCGACGCTCGACGGCGCGGTTGTAGTAGTACGCGAGGACCTCGCCGCTGCGCCAGTCGAGGTCCTTGGGGCAGAAGATCGAGCCGGCGCCGAGGTCCTCGTGCCAGTTCTGGCCGTCGGCCCACAGCAGGTCGGGGTCGTAGCGGTCGATGAGGGTCCGCAGGTGGACGTGCTCGTAGTCGGCGACGTAGTCCTTGACCGGGGTGTAGCCGGTGTACGGGATGGGGGCGCGGGTGTACGGGTCCCAGGGCGGGGTGCCGAGCGCCGGGTTGTAGAACTCGCCGAGGGAGTAGTACAGGCCGCGGCGCAGCGGCGAGTGACGTGCGGCGGCGAACAGCTCGCCGACGAGGTCGCGGTGGGGCCCGAGCACGGCGGCGTTGCGGCGCGACACCGCGTTGGGGAACAGCTGGAACCCGTCGTGGTGCTTCGACGTCAGCACGAAGTAGCGCGCCCCGGCCCGCTCGAACAGCCGGATCCACGCGTGCGGGTCGTAGCGCTCGGCGGTGAAGCGGGGGATGAAGTCGTCGTAGGCGACGCCCGGCCCGTACGTGCTCAGGTGGTGCTGGTAGGTGCTGTCCCTGCCGGCCGCGCTGATGCGCATCGCGTAGAAGTACCACTCGGCGGCGTGGTAGTCGACGGTGTCGCCCCAGGCGGGCACCGAGTAGACGCCCCAGTGGATGAAGATCCCGAACTTGGCGTCGCGGTACCACGGCGCGACCGGGTGCGTGTTGAGGGACGCGGGCGTCGGGTCGTACGGGCCGGTGGCCGTTCCGGCGAGCGCCACCGGTCCGCGCAGAGGGGCGAGAGCGGCCGCCCCGGCCAGGGCTGCGCCGCCCAGGAACGCGCGGCGGTTCACCCCGGGGTGGGGCCTGCCACGGTCCCGGCCGTTTCGGCGACTCGCTGCTGCGTCGGTCACGATTCGCGTCCCCTCCTGGTTGACGGGCGAGCGGGAAAAGGTTTTCCTTCCCTCAGGACGAACAGTACGACGCCATCGCCCGTTCGGGAAGACGCGGGCGTGACCACCGACCGTCCGCCGGGAGGGACCCCGCCCCGACCGCCGACCCCGTTCTCCAGCCCCGCCCGCTGACCCAGACCGCCGGCCCCTCCCGCTGACTCAGACCTCCGGACCCGCCTTCACCGCCCCAGGAGGAAGCTCCTCGTGATCCACCGCCGAACGCCCGCCCGGCTCCGCCGCCGCGCGATCGTGCCGCTTCTCGGTCTCCTTCTCCCGCTCGCGTCCGCCCCGCCGGGCGCGCGGGCCGCCGAATCCCCGGCGGCCTGGCGGGTCACCGCCGCGCCGTTCGCGCTGACCTTCCTCGACCACGGACGAGCGGTCACCGGGGAGGCGGGCGGAACGCCCGCCGGCCCGGGTGGACGGCTGTCCTACCAGGTCGGCGGCTCGCCCACCTCCCAAGAGGGCGCGACCTACCACCGGCTCACCGACCTCGTGGCCCGGCACCCCGTACGCGGCGGCACGGCGTACACCATCGCGACGGACGAACCCGGGCGGACCGCGACCGTCACGGTCACGCGGACCCCGCAGGGCGTCCGGGTGCGCTGGTCGTTCGCCCCGTCGAGCGACGTCACGGCCGTGTTCGAGGCGCTGACGGCGCGCGGCGACGAGCACTACCTCGGCGGCAGCTCGGCCGCGTACGTGGACCTGCGCGGGCACATCCGCGGCTGGAGCCCGGGCAAGGAGGGCAACGAGGCTGGCGACTACTGCCAGAACCAGGAGCAGGCCGCGAGCACCCTCTACCTCAGCTCCGGCGGGTACGGGCTCCGGGCCGCCACGGACCACGTCGGCCGGTTCGCGTTCCCCGGCGCCACCCAGCAGAGCGACGGTCCGAGCTGCGACAAGACGCCGAAGCCGCCGACCGGGGCCGCCGAGCCGTACCCCTGCCCGGTCGCGGCCACCGCGCAGCCCGACCGCGTGCAGATCTGTGTGAAGGACGCCGAGCTGACCTACGACGTCTACACCGGCTCACCGGCCGCGGTGACGAACGCGTACTACCGGACGGTGGGGCTGCCGGACATGCCGCCGGCGAGCCAGTTCGCGCTGATGAAGTGGCGTGACGTCAACGCCGACCAGGCGCAGGTGCTGGACGACGTGGCGCAGATGAAGAAGCTGGACATCCCGCTCGGCACCATCTGGATCGACAACCCGTGGGAGCACCAGCCGGCCGGGAACACCCACCGGATCAACGGCAGTGCCTGCACCAACACCGGGGAGTTCGACCCGACGTTCTTCCCCGACCCGCAGAAGATGATCGACTCGATCCACGCGCAGGGGGTGCGGTTCGGGCTGTGGGTGACCTCCCATGTCGTGAGCGCCCCGTCCTCGTCCCAGGGCGGCGGCACGTGCGCCGGCCTCAACGACGTCTGGGCGAAGAACGGCTGGCTCGTGCCCGGCACCAACTACATCGACTTCACGAACCCGGCCGCCCGCGAGCGCTACGTCGAGCAGCTCACCCGCATCTTCCGGATGGGCGTCGACATGGCCAAGGAGGACCGTGCCGAGGAGTACCGCCTGGAGACGACGCGGTTCGCCGGTGGCTCGGGCGCGGGCCTGTACCTGCGGTACCCGGACCTGTACCAGTCGGCGGTCACCGAGGCGATGCGGCGGGCGCACGGCAACGACTTCGAGACGCTCGTACGGGCCGGGGTGCCCGGCACCGCGCAGCACACGCACGGCATGTGGGGCAGCGACGTGTTCGAGACGTTCGCGGGGCTGCGCACCTCGGTCCGGTACGGCACGAGCGAGTCGCTGACCGGGCACTTCGCCTGGGGTTCCGACACGGGCGGCATCGACCCGCAGTCGCCGGCGAACGCGACGAACAGCCCGACGCCGTCGCTGTTCACCCGCTGGGCGCAGTTCGGCGCGGTCAGCCCGGTGTTCGAGGTCGGCGGGGCGGGGCTCAACGCGACGCCGTGGAAGTACGACGCGGACACGGTCCGGCGGTTCCGCGACGCGGTCGTGCTGCACTACGAGCTCTTCCCGTACCTGTACGGGCTGGCGCGGAACGCCGCGCGCACCGGCGTGCCGATCCTGCGGGCCGTCGGCTTCCAGTACCCCGGCGACCAGGCCGCCTGGGCCCAGGACCAGGAGTTCATGGTCGGCCCGGACCTGCTGGCCGCCCCGGTCACCGCCGACCGGGCCGACGCGGACGGCGCGGCGGGCCGGCCCACGCCGGTGCAGGTGTACCTGCCGGCCGGGCGCTGGGTCGACCTGTACAGCGGCGAGGTCGTCGAGGGCGGGCGCACGATCACGCGGCAGACGAGCCTGGACGAGTTCCCGCTCTACCTGCGGGCGGGCGCGACCATCGGCTTCAACTCCCGCGTCCTCGGCGCCTGGCGGACCGACGAGCTGTCTAAGCCCGGCCTCACCGGATGGCTGTACGCCCCCGGCGCCGACGGTACGGCCCGGTTCCGGGTCCCGGCGACGACCGGCCGGGCGCAGGTCGTCGTGCCGCTGCGGCAGCCGCCGCGCTCGGTCACCGTGGACGGCCGCACGCTGCCGCGCGCGGCGGACGCCACGGCGCTGCGCGCCGCGGGCGACGGGTGGACCTTCACCTCCGGGCCGTTCGGCGGAGTCGTCCTCACGCTGACGTCGCAGGGCCATCCCGCCGACGTGACCATCCGATGACCACATTCCAGGAGGAACAATGACGGGACCTTGGCCCAGGCGGCGCTTCCTCGGAGCGAGCGGCGCCGTCGTCGGCGGCGGGCTGATGGCCGCCGCCCTCGGCGGGCCGGCCCTCGCCGATCCGGACCCCTGGCGGACGGCCGACAAGATCCGGCGGCGGGTACGGGCACCGCGGTTCCCGCACCACCGGTTCCGGGTCACCGACTTCGGCGCGAAGGGCGACGGGACCACCGACTGCTCGCGGGCCTTCGACGCGGCGATCAAGGCGTGCGCCCGGCGGGGCGGCGGCCACGTCATCGTCCCGCCCGGCCGCTACCTGACCGGGCCGATCCGGCTGCGCAGCCACATCGACCTGCACGTCGAGGAGGGCGCGACGATCGCGTTCAGCACCGACCCGGCGAAGTACCCGCCCGTGTACACGCGCTGGCAGGGCATCGAGTGCTACAACTACTCGCCGTTCATCTACGCGTACGAGGCCCGGAACATCGCGATCACCGGGAAGGGCACGCTCGACGGGCAGGCGAGCAAGACCGCCTGGTGGCCGTGGTCCGGCAGCGCGAACTACGGCTGGAAGCCCGGCGGCCCGCAGCAGGGCCCCGACTGGACGCTACTGCAGCAGTGGGCCGACCAGGGCGTCCCCGTGGCCGACCGCGTCCTCGGCACCGGGCACTACCTGCGCCCGAACATGATCCAGCCGTACCGCTGCGAGAACGTCCTCGTCGAGGGCGTCACGATCGTGAACTCCCCCATGTGGGAGATCCACCCGGTCCTGTCGCGGACCGTCCTCGTCCGCGACGTCACGGTCGACAGCCACGGCCCGAACAACGACGGCTGTGACCCCGAGTCCTGTACCGACGTCGTCATCACCGGCAGCACCTTCGACACCGGCGACGATTGCATCGCCATCAAGGCGGGCCGCAACGCCGACGGCCGCCGGGTCAATGTCCCGAGCCGGAACATCCTCGTCGAGGACTGCGAGCTCCGGGACGGCCACGGCGGCGTGACCATCGGCAGCGAGATGACCGGCGGCGTCAGCTCCGTCTTCGCCCGGAACCTGCGGATGACCAGCCCCAACCTCAACAGCTGCCTGCGCCTGAAGACCAACTCCATGCGCGGCGGCTACATTCACGACGTCCACATGAAGGACGTCGAGGTCGGCCAGTTGGCCGTCGCCGCGATCCAGATCGACTTCTACTACGACGAGGGGCCCGGGCACCCGTACAACCCGTCGGTGAGCGGGATCCACGTGGAGAACCTGCACGTCGGCACCACGAAGTACGTCCTGGACATGCGCGGCTACCCCGACGCCCCGATCAAGGACGTCACGCTCGCGCACTGCCGGTTCGACAAGGCGACGGACACGGACATCGTGGAGAACGTCCAAGGTCTCGTCCTCACCGACGTCACCGTCAACGGCTCCCCGGTCGGCGCGCCCGCCTGACCCGGTCGCCGCGCGCACGGCGCCGTACGCCCCGGAACCCCGGGGCGTACGGCGAAGACGCCCGGACAGGCGCCCTGAGGCGGCGCGGCTCAGCGCTGCCTCAGCTGTCGCAGCACGTTCGACGCCATCTCCTTGACCTGACGGTCGCCCTGCTTCATCGCTACGCCCAGGTGGCGCTCTGCGGCGACCGCGTCGGTGTCGGCGAGGACCACGCCGACGTAGCAGTGTCCGAGCGCCGCGATGCTCCGGTCCGGCGAGCCGGTGGCCGTCTCGAAGCACGCGAACGCCTCGCGCACCCGGTTCGCCTCCATGTAGATGATCCCGAGGTTGACCGCGGCCTTTGGGGTGAACTCCGGGTCTCCCGTGGCGTAGGCCGTCTCGAAGGCGTCCCGGGCGCCCTCCGCATCCCCCGCCCCGAGGAGGATCTCGCCGAGGTGGAACGCGGCGCGGGGCGCCGCCGACGGGACGCCGGACTCCATCGCCTCCCGGTACAGCGGGATCGAGCCCTCGACGTCGCCCAGACGGTCACGGATGAGCGCCAGTTGGAGGGCCGCCTGGGGCACGACGTGCGCCACCCCGCACTCGAACGCCACGGCCAGTATCTGGACCGCCCGCTCGTCGTCGCCGGCCTCGGTCAGCATCTCCGCCAGGGACAGCGCCGCCAGGCCCGCGCTCCTGGGCCGCCGCCAGCCGATCGCCTTCTCGTACTCCGCGGCCGCCTGCGCGCGCTTCCCACGCGACTCCAGGATGACGCCGCGCAGGTAGGCGGCCTCCGCGACCACGTCGAGATCGGGATTCGCGAGCGCGACCGCGCCGTCGGCCTCCGCCAGGGCCTTGCGGTGCTTGCCCCGTGAGAGCTCGATCCAGCCGAGTGCCAGCTTCCCGGCGGCCATGAGCTTGACGTCGCCCTCGGCGAACGCGCTCATGGCGACGAGCTGCGCGGTGTCGTGGGAGCCGAGCGTGGCGAGCCCTCCGCTGAGGTCCAGCACCAGATCGAAGTCGAGCCGCAGCGCATCCTGCTCGATCAGCGCCTCGACCTGTTCCGGCGCGCGGATGAGTTCGGCCAGCCGCGCCTCGTGTTCGGCCTCCAGGATCGCCGCCACCAGAGCCTCATCCGGGTCCTCACCGGTCGCCTCCGCGGACATCGGCTCACCGCCCTTCAGCGAAATGTTGGGAGATGATCGGAAAATATCACTGGCCGGTCTCAGCGCCCGATGTGGGAAATGCGCCCGGCGAGCCACCGAGATGTTCCACCCCGCGTCGATGAGCCCCGGGGCGTCGTCATCGAGCCAGGTGCTCCAGGAGGTGGTCGCGGAGGACGACGGCCTGGTTGTGGTCGGGGTCGCGCGCGGAGTACAGGAGGGTCACCGGCCCCTGCCGGGCGGCCTCCAGCAGTGGGCGTACGGCGTCGGGGTGATCGTCGAGTTCACGGCGGTAGCGCTCGGTGAACTCCGGGAATCGCTCGGGCCGATGCCCGAACCAGCGGCGCAGATCGTCCGAGGGCGCGACGTCGCGCAGCCAGCCGTCGAGCTTGAGGTCGCTCTTGCGCACCCCACGCGGCCAGAGCCGGTCCACCAGGAAGACCGCCCCTTTCGGGTCCTCCGCCTCGTACACCCGGCGGATCTCTATCGCGCTCACATCCCGAGTCCTACCCACGGGCCGGACACTCGAGCGCCGTCACGTCGAGGCGGCGAAGCGGGCGGTCATGATGGGCAGGCCGGTGACGCCGAGCTCACGGACCGCGCGGAGGCGGTTCAGCACGGGGAACACGGCGCCGTACAGCGGTCCGCGGCCGCGCGGGGCACGGAGGTCGCGGAGTTCGGCGATGTTCGGCAGGGCCCGGAGCCTGGCCTTCTCGGCCGCGTCCACGGCCCACGGCATCGGGGGTGCCTGGTAGCCCTGCGCGGTCTTCATCTGCCCGCTGAGCGTGCGCCGGCTGAACCAGGGCGGCACGCCGTCGAACACCATCGTGGCGCCGGGGAACCGCTCCGCGCATCGGGCGATGAGCCGGTGGACCTCGTCGGGCTGGAAGTACATCAGGAGGCCCTGCGCGGACAGGAGCAGGCCCTCGGCGGTGTCCACGTGCGGCATCCACTCGTCGTCCAGCGCCGAGCCGGCGAGGGTCCGGCGGCGGGGCGGATCGTCGGGGAGCAGGCGGGTGCGCAGCTCGACGGTCTCGGGAAGGTCGACGGTGAGCCAGCGGACCCGGCCGTCGTCGACCCGCCAGAACTGCGTCTCCAGCCCCTCACCGAGCGCGGCCACCTGCCCGCCGGGGTGTTCGGCCAGGAACCGCCGGACCTCCTGGTCGAAGCAGCGGGCGCGCAGGGCCTGCCACTGCCCGAGACTCCCCGTGCCGAAGCGGTCCGCGAAGGGATAGTCCAGGGAGTCGACGAGCTCGACCGCCTTGGGATCACGGAGGACCGCGTCCGGCCGCCCGGCCTCGGTCGCGCGCTGGTAGAGGTTCCACAGGAGCGTCTCGGGGACGCCGTCGAGGTCGACCCTCGACTTCTCACCGTCCGGCATCCGGCCTCCTTCGGCGCGCAGGCGCCACCGGATACGACGAACCCCGGCACCGGTCGGTTCCGGTGCCGGGGTTCGTGGTGACGGCACGGCCGCCGGTCGGGCGGACGGCGTCACCGGGGCGGCGCCGCGGGGGTCGGCGCCGCCGAAAGGACGGCGGGTGAGCGTTCCGCTCACCCGCCGTGGGGTGTCGAGGACAGAACTTGAACATGCGGATCAGCGCTTCCTCGGATCTGCGGATCTGCGGATCTGCGCCGGCGATGCCGGCACGGGTCCGCGCGGGGAAGCACCGATTTTCGATGCTTCCAGGCCACGGCCGGGTGCCGCGAGAGTCCACGGTCCCCAGATCACCACCCGCGAGCAGGGACCGGAGGCCTAATCACCGGAAATGGCGTTGGGCATGAAAAAGAGGCCCGGAGATGAATCTCCGGGCCTCTCCTTGGTAGCGGGGGCAGGATTTGAACCTGCGACCTCTGGGTTATGAGCCCAGCGAGCTACCGAGCTGCTCCACCCCGCGGCGGATGTCCCAACCGTATGCGGATCCGTGTCCTTGCGCAAATCGATATGCCGCCACCGGCCGGCGTAACCGCGGCGTGACCGCGCCCTGGCCGCTCCGACGTGGGCGGACGCACCGATGACGGCCGGCCGCGACCGGGGTGACGGCGGTCCGGTCGCCCGGCGGACGGGCGCCTTTGAGGGGCACGACATGGGGGCCCGCTGCGAATACGCGGAGGTGGCGAGCGCCGACTGACCGCCCATTGATGCCGATTCCCGACAGAACCTCAAAAGTCACAGAAAAAAAGCTGAGTGAAACCCTAATATGAGCGCTTTCGTCACCCCTCGAGCGAAGGAATGGTTCGTGAAGCTTGCTCTGCGTGTTATCGCGGCCGGCGGTATCGCCACGGCGTTGGTCGGGACCATGAGTGCCGCCGCCGACGCCTCGACGACCGACTCCACCGTCACCATCACCGCGACCCGTGCGGCCGGACGCGGGATGCGGGCCGACGTGATCACCTGCAAGATCACGACGCACAACCCCCACTACTCGCACCACGCGCACGCGAAGAACCGCGACATCGTGAATGTCACGGCCGACATCACGTGCAGCAAGAAGGTGTCGGGCCTGTCCATCCAGGTGGCCCTGTACAAGGGGAAGTCGCTGTACAAGAAGAGCGGCGTGAAGAAGGCCTACGGCAAGAACAGGATCAGTCAGAACGCCGCGCGCCGCTGCATCAAGAAGCAGAATTACACCGGCGTCGCCGCCGGGACGGTCGTCTTCCCCCCCGGCTACACGCCGCCGTCCAAGAACGTCCGCTCCCAGAGCAAGACCGTCTACATCGCGGCCTGCAAGAAGAAGTGACGCCCTCAGCCGAGCGGATCGGACAGCTCGGCCGGTAGCGCCTCGAGGCGTGAGCCGCCCGTCAGGTCCTCGACCAGGCGGGCGGATCCGCCCACGTAGGTGGCGTCCAGGTCGACGTCGGTCGCCACGCACCAGGCCCGGTCCCGCGGCCAGAAGAGGTTCGGGGACTGAGGAAAGAAGTAACCGTCACCTCGGTCCCCCATCTCCGTCGCGGCGTCGAGCGGGCCCGCGAACAGCAGGTAGTCGCGTCCCGGCAGGTGGACCTTCGGGCCGTCGGCGTCGAGCCAGCCCCAGCCGTCCCACAGGCCGAAGTAGCACTCCTGCGGCGTGGTCGTGTGCGCCGTGAGGATCTCGCAGAGGACCGGCAGCAGTCCCGCGGGGAACGACCCCGCCCACGGCTCTTCGTCCTCCGGGCCGGCGATGTCCGTGAACCGCGTCCGGGGGCCGACGACGCTCCCCGATCGCTCCGCCACCTCGCTCCAGCGCAGCAGCCGTCCGTCCGCGGACTCCGCGGGATGCGGCAGCCGCGCGTACGCCTCGAACCCTCCGGGGAGCAGGGCGTGTACGCCGGAGTCGAAGTCGCCGGTCCCCTCTTCGATCCACGCGGCGGGCGAGACGTCGGTGAGCGGGCGCAGCCGAGAGACCATGGCCCAAGCCTCCGGCCCGGCCCGGGAAGGCGCAAGCGGATCAACGAACAAGGGGCCCGGAGGATGATCCTCCGGGCCCCTTGACCTGGTAGCGGGGGCAGGATTTGAACCTGCGACCTCTGGGTTATGAGCCCAGCGAGCTACCGAGCTGCTCCACCCCGCGGCGATGGCTTAACTGTATGGGTCCCGTGGGCAGCGTGCAAATCGATACCGTTCCCCCGCCGTCGCCGGCCGTTCACCGGGTCGGCTTCGGGGTGGGCGTGGGCGCCGCGGGCGGGGTGGCCGTCCCCGCCGGCTTCGGTGTGGCGGGTGGGGTCGTCGGCGCCGGTTTGGCGCTGCTCTGCCTCTGCAGCCTGGCCAGCTCGTCCAGCGCCGCCTTGAGCCGCTTCTGCGCCTCGCCGTACGACGCCCAGTCGCCCTTGGTCAGGGCGGTCTGCGCGTCGGCGTACGCCCGGTTGGCCGCCTCGATCGCCGCGCGGATGTCCGCGCTGGACTGCAGCGGCGGTCCGCCGGTCGGCGCCGTCGCGCCGCCGCCGAGCACCTGGCTCAGCGCGTCCTGGAGCGTGGCACCGAAGCCGATGTCGTTGCCGTACGAGACGAGGACGCGTTTCAGCAGCGGGTAGGCGCCGGCCCCGGCGTTGGCCTGCAGGTAGACGGGTTCGACGTACAGGAAGCCGCCGCCGAACGGCAGCGTCAGCAGATTGCCGCTCACCGTCTTGGACCCGGGGCCGCGCAGCAGGGTCAGCTGCTGCGACACGGTCGGGTTGTTCTCGAAGGTGTTCTGCACCTGCTCCGGACCGGGGGTCACCTGGCTGCGCGGCACCTGGAGGATGCGGATCTGCCCGTACGTCGTCGGGCTCGTCGGCACGCTGTCGACGGCCATGAACGCGGTGAGGTTGGTGACCTTGCCCTTCGGGGTGAACGTCGAGGTCAGCGAGAAGCCGGGGGTGTTCTGGCCGGGCATCTTGACGCTCAGGTAGTACGGCGGCTCGACGGTGCCGTCGCTCGTCGGGTCGTTGGGGATCTGCCAGAAGTCGCCGCCGCCGTAGAACGCCTGCGGGTTCTCGACGTGGTAGCGGGCGAGGATGCCGCGCTGGACCTTGAACAGGTCCTCCGGGTACCGCAGGTGCGGCAGCAGGTCGGCCGGGATGGCCGACCGGGGCTGTACGGTGCCGGGGAAGGCCTTCATCCAGGTCTGGAGCACCGGGTCGGTCTGGTCCCAGGCGTAGAGCGTCACCGTGCCGTCGTACGCGTCGACGGTGGCCTTCACCGAGTTGCGCATGTAGTTGATGCGGTCCCCGGCCTGGGCCGCGACCGACACGCGGCTCTGGGTGTTGGTGTCCCGGGTCGCGTCGTCGAGGCTGGTGCGCTCCGAGTAGGGGTACTCCGAGGCGGTGGTGTAGCCGTCGACGATCCACGTGATCCGCCCGCCGACGACCGCGGGGTAGGGGTTGCCGTCGACCTTCAGCCACGGCGCGGCCTTCTGCACGCGCTCGCGGGGCGTGCGGTCGTACAGGATGCGCGACTGGGAGTTGATCGCGCCGGACAGCAGGAGGTTCTTCTCCTTGAACCGCAGGGCGTACAGCGTCCGGTTGAACAGCGAGCCGATCGGGACGCCGCCCTTGCCGTCGTAGGAGGTGTTGGTCTGCCCGGTGGGGCTCTGGTCGTTGGGGTAGTCCAGCTCCCGTTTACTGGTGCCGCCGACGATGGAGTAACCGGGCGAGCGCTCGCCGAAGTAGACGCGCGGCTGGGTGACGCCCAGCGTCCCGGTCGGCGGGATGTCCTTCTCGGTGAAGACCGGTGCGCCCTGGACGTCGACCTGGTTGCCGGGCGCGGCGACGAAGCCGTACCCGTGCGTGTAGACGAGGTGGCTGTTGATCCAGTTGACCTGCCCGGACGGCGGTCCATCGATCTCCCGTACCGCGACGACGGTGTCGCGCAGGGCGCCGCCGTCGCCCGGGTACCGGTCGATGTCGAGCGGGTTGGGGAACTTGTAGAAGCCCTTGATCTGCTGCAGCTGCTGGTAGGTCGGCGACACGACGGCGGGGTCGAGGAGGCGCACGTTCGGCAGGGTCGAGGTCTCCTGCTTCGCCTGTTCCGGCGACAGCTTGGTGTTCGGCACGTAGTCGGTGACCTGGGTCTTGTCCACGCCGTACGCCTGCCGGGTGGCGACGATGTTGCGGCCGATGTACTTCGATTCCTTGTCGACCTCGTTCGGCTTGACCTGGAAGGTCTGGATCAGCAGCGGGTAGACGCCGCCGATGAGGATGGCCGACAGCACGAGCAGGCCGAACGCCATGCCGGGCAGCATGGCGCCGCGCCGGACGAGCGTGGCGAAGAACATCAGCGCGCAGATCAGCGCGATCACCGCGAGGATCGTCTTGGCCGGCAGCACGGCGTTGACGTCGGTGTACGACGGGCCGGTGACGACCCCGCGCTGGGAGTCGGCCAGGCCCCACCGGTCGAACCAGTACGCGACGGCCTTCAGCAGCACGAAGACGCCGAACAGCACCGACAGGTGGGCGCGCGCCGCCGTGCCGACCCGCTCCCCCGGCCCCTGGAGCCGCAGCCCGCCGTACAGGTAGTGCACGATCAGCGCCGCGACGAACGCCAGGATCACCGCGGCGAACAGGAAGCCGAGCACCAGCCGCAGCAGCGGATAGGTGAAGACGAAGAACGAGATGTCCTTGTGGAACTGCGGGTCCTTGATGTGGAACGGCTGCCGGTTCAGGAACGCCAGCCAGGTGCGCCACTGACCGGCCAGCGACGACCCGGCGAGCAGGCCGGCCAGCGTCAGCACCCCGGCGACGATCAGCCGGCGGTGGGGGTCGAGCGCCGCGCGGTACCGGTCGAGGCCCTGCTGCTCCACCGACACGGGCCGGTACGGGGGGCGCACCCGGTAGGCGATGACGATGTTGACGCCCAGGATGAGGATCATCAGGACACCGGCGCACAGGAACAGCGTGATGCGCGTCGTGAGCTGCTTGGTGTACACCGAGGAGAAGCCGACGGAGCGGTACCACAGCACGTCGGTCCAGATGGCGGTGAACGCAAAGAAGAGCGCGACGAGGATCGCCAGGATCACGATCACGCGCAGCAGCAGCCGTGATCGGCCCACGCGGATCCGGCCGCCAAAGCCGGGGGTTCGGAAGGTCACGGCCACTCCCCTTCGCCGGGTGTCTCTGAGGGCAACTTACCGAGGCCGGTCCGGGTTCCCGCGCCCGGCCGTACGCCTGTGGCCGAAAGCGGGCCGGTGAGGGTGAAAAAATGGGCGGATGACCCGACTGGAAGAGGTCGTGCGCGATCTCGAACGGCACGCCGCCACCGCCGGCTGGGACGCCCCGCCCCGGCTGTACGCCCTGGTGGAGGCCCCCGAGCTCAACCGGACCGAGCCGGAACTCGCCCGTCAGCTCGGCGTCCCGGACGAGCCCGACGGCATCGCCGCCCTCGAACAGCCCGACCTGCCCCTCGATCGGCCGATAGAGGACGTCCTCCACGGCATCGAGTGGCCAGAGCAGGTCACCGGCTGTGTGCTGATCCTCGAGCGCATCCTGTTGCCGGAGGGCGCCGAGGATGAGGTCCCGGACGACGATCCGGTGGCCTGGGCCGCCCAGCACCCCGGCCGCGAGGACGTTCGGCTCGTCGTGGGCGTGCTGCGCGACGGTTCCCGTCACTCGGCCATGCGGCTGCGCGGGCACGACAGCGACGACGAGGTGCTGACCGGTCCGGAGCTCGCCCCCGGCCTGGCGGACACCCTGGCCTCGACCCTGACCTGACGCACGCCCTGGCTACGGCCCTGGCCCGAGGGCCGCGCCTGGAGCCGGCCCGATCTGAGCGGGCGCGCCCGCCTACTTGGCGGGGCAGGCGGGAATGGCCCCCTGGCCGGTCCGCAGGGAGGTCAGGGCCTGCAGGGCGCCGTCCATGGTGTCCACCCGGACCAGCCGCAGGCCCTTGGGCTTGGAGGCGACGGCGTCCGAGCAGTTCTGCGTGGGCGTGAGGAAGATCGTGGCCCCGGCGTTGCGGGCGGCGACCATCTTCTGCTGGATGCCGCCGATCGGCCCGACCTGGCCCTCCGGCGTGATCGTCCCCGTGCCGGCGATGAACTTGCCGCCGGTGATGTCCTGGGGCGTCAGCTTGTCGTAGATGCCGAGCGAGAACATCAGCCCGGCGCTGGGGCCGCCGACGTCACCGACGCTGATCTTCACGGTCACGGGGAACTGGTACTTCTCCCGCAGGATGACGCCGACGACGGCCTTGCCCGTCTTCTCCGGCGATACGACCGTGGTGACGGGGACCTCGGTCTCCTTGCCGTCCCGCTTGACGGTGAACTTCACGGTCTGGCCCGGCTTGCCGGCGCCGACGGTCGCGGTGACCCCGGTGATGTCCTTGATCTTCGTGCCGTCGATCGCGGTGATCTGGTCGCCCGGCCGGAGCCGGCCGTCCGCCGGCAGTCCCTTCTGCACGGAGTCGACCAGGACGGAGGTGGTCGTCGGCAGGTGCAGCTCGTGCATCGCGGCGGCGGTGGCGGACTCCTGGGAGTTCGTCATCTCCTGGGTGTTCTCCTGCTCGACCTTCTTGGTGGAGACGTTCTTCGGGAAGATCGTCTCCTCGGGGACGACGGAGACGTCCGGGTCGAGCCAGCCGCGCAGCGCGGTGAGCAGGTCGATGCGGTTGCCGGGACCGCCCTGGTAGGCCACCGTGACGAAGTTGAGGTGCCCCTCGGTCGGGTAGGTCTTGGCGCCCGTGATCTGGATCAGCGGTGCCTTGCCGAGTTTGCCCAGCGTGTCCGTTGTCGGCCCGGGACGGAGCGCGACGTACGGGACGGGCATGAGGGCCGTGGCCAAGCCCAGCAAGAGGATGAAAAGGCTCGCGACGACCAGAGTGGCAGCACGGCGGGACATGCCCGGAAGCCTACGCGGTCGAGCGAGGCCTCCGTCGCCTGGTCCTGCCACGCGGCCGTTCCATGGCGTCCCGGAACCGCTGGAAGTGTTCGATCTCCTCGAACGACCTCCGCACAGGCGGCCGGCGCCCCCGCAGGGTCAGCACGGCACCCGTGAGCAGAGCCACGGCCACCGGGATGGCCCACCACGCCAGAATGGACATGCGCGTCACCTCGGTACGAAGCGTTGTACCCAGGGTAACCCGCGCCGCTCCGGCGCAGGTCATTCAGCCCCGACCCACTCGTCGCCCCCATCGGTGAAGAGCTGATGCTTCCAGATGGGAACCTGGGACTTGAGGTCGTCAATGAGCGTCCGGCAGGCCGCGAACGCCTCGGCGCGGTGCGGGCAGGCGGCGGCCACGACGACGGCGAGATCGCCGATCTCCAGGTCGCCGACCCGGTGCACCGCGGCGATCGCGCGCAGGGGGAACTCCGCGGCGACCTTCTCCAGCACCGTGCGCAGCACGTCGACGGCGCTCGGATGCGCGGAGTACGACAGCCCGGCCACCGCGCGCCGATGATCCTCATCGCGTACGGTGCCGACGAACAGCGCCGTGCCGCCCGCGCCCGGATCGGCGACGGCGGCGAGCACCTCGTCGACGGACAGCGGAGAATCACGGAGTTCGGCGAGCCGGATGACGTCCACGTGACGAACGGTACCCGCTGGCCCGGAGTCGGCCGTGGGGCTCGCAGACCGGAACCACGAGGGCGAGCGCGCCATTGCGGCCGCATCCGCGAGGGCTTTCAGCCGTCACCCATGGCAGATGCGACGGCTGAGATCTCGCTTCTAACTCCGACCCTTCCAGCGGAGCCGGCTCCGGCCCTTCCAGCGGAGCTAGCTCCGGCGCTTCCGGCGGGCTCGCCGGACGATCGCCGCGGTGCCGATGACGGCGACCGTCGCGCCCGCGGCCGTGGCCATCGTGGCCTCCTTCCGGGCCAGCCGGCGCCCGACCACCGCATGCCGTCCGGCGACCTCCTCCAGCAGCGCCGTCAGCGCCTCGGCGTTGTCGTACGCCGGTTTCCAGCCCGCCGCGCGGAGCGTCGCGCAGTCGGCCACCCAGGGGTAGACGACGTAGTGCAGGTCGGTGGCCGGCGCCGGGGTGACACCGATGCGGTGCAGCCGCTGCGCGGTGCCGAAGGTGATCGCCGCCGGGAGCTCGAACCGCCGCCGCCCGGTGACCTGCTCGACATCGTCCTGTTCGAGCCAGCCCTCGGAGCCGACCGCGAGGCGGCCGCCGATCTCCCCGGTGATCGCGAGTTCGAGCGCGCTGACCAGGTCGTCGATGTGGCAGAACTGCCAGCGCTGAGCGGTCCCCTTCACGGTGAGCAGGCGCGGTGCCTCGAAGTGCCGGGTCACCACGGTGTCGATGCCGGGACCGACCAGCGCGGCGGGCCGCAGGACCGTGACGGTCATGCCGGGGTGCGCCACCGGCGCCATCGCCGCGAGGTGCTCGATCTCCAGGAAGTCGCCGACGATCCCGTCGTCGGGCTCGGCGGCGAGCGGGGCGTCCTCTGGGAGCGGCACCACGTTGTCGGCCTGCGCGCCGTACACCATGGCGCTGGTCACGACGATCACCCGGCGGACCCGGACGGCCGCCGCGGCGGTGATCACGGTCTGCGCGCCGCGGACGTTGTACGCGCGGCGCTCGCGGTGATCGGTGTCCGGGGACAGGTCCATGTCGAGGTGGACGATCACGTCGACGTCGGAGATCCGGTTGGCGAGTTGGGGATCGCGGATGTCGACCACGCGCCACGTGATTCCGGACACGTCTCCCCGGTGATCGTCGAGCCCGACGACCTTCTTGATGTCCCCCGAGTCCGCCAGCCGGGCGACCAGGGCACGTCCGATGCCGTCGGCCGCTCCCGTGACGGCGACGACCGGCCCCGTACTACGCCGTGGGCGAACCTCTCGTGTACTCAAGTCGAGCGAGTCCTCCTAACGCACACCCCCGGCCGTCGACCGGCTAACGTGAAGGTTGTGACCCATTCATCCTGCCTGAGGTCGAGCCTGTGAGCGACATCCCCTTCGGGTTCAACCGCCCGGGAGAGCCCGGCGATGAGAACAATCCCGGAAACCAGGACCCCTTCGGCGCGGGTGGCATGCAGGATTTCGCCGCCATGCTCCACCAGTTCGCCGACATGCTGTCCGGTCAGTCGGCGAGCACCGGCCCGCTGAACTGGGACTTGGCCAAGGACGTCGCCCGGCACGCGGTCGTCGAGCGCGGCGACCCCTCGGTCGTCGACGCCGAGCGCCGTGCGGTCGTCGAGGCACTGCGGCTGGCCGACCTCTGGCTGGACGAGGCGACCACCCTCCCGGCGGGCATCCGTAACCCGCAGGCGTGGAGCCGGTCGGAGTGGATCGAGAACACCCTGCCGGTGTGGTCGAAGGTCTGCGACCCGATCGCCGCGCGGATGGTCGACTCGATGGGCGACGCGATGCCCGACGAGATGAAGGCCGTGGCCGGCCCGCTCGTCGGCATGATGCGGCAGATGTCCGGCGCGATGGTCGGCGGGCAGGCCGGGCAGGCGCTCGGCGGGCTGGCCCTGGAGGTCGTCGGCTCCGCCGACGTCGGGCTGCCGCTGGCCCCCGAGGGCGTCGGCGCGCTGCTGCCGGCCGGGGTTGCGGCGTTCGGTGAGGGCCTGGAGGTCAGCGCCGACGAGGTGCGCGTCTACCTGGCACTGCGCGAGGCGGCCCACCAGCGGCTGTTCGGGCACGTCCCGTGGCTGCGCGCCCACCTGCTCGGCGCGGTCGAGGACTACGCGCGCGGCATCACCGTGGACCTGTCCAAGATCGAGGAGGCCATCTCCGGGGCCGACCTGACCAACCCCGAGGCCCTGCAGGAGGCGCTCGGCGGCGAGCTCGCGCTCACCCCGGAGGAGACGCCGCAGCAGAAGGCCGCGCTGTCCCGCCTGGAGACCGCGCTGGCCCTGGTCGAGGGCTGGGTCGACACCGTCGTCACGGCCGCCGCGGCCGGCCGGCTGCCGTCCGCCGACAAGCTCGGCGAAGCGGTGCGCCGCCGCCGTGCCACCGGTGGCCCGGCCGAGCGCACCTTCGCGACGCTCGTCGGCCTGGAGCTGCGGCCCCGGCGGCTGCGGGAGGCGGCCGCCCTGTGGAGGGCCCTGGGCGAGGCGCGCGGCAACGACGGGCGCGACGCCGTGTGGGCGCACCCGGACCTGCTGCCCACCGCCGACGACCTGGAGAACCCTCAGGCGTTCGTCGAGGGCAAGGGCGTCGACTTCGACATCTCCCAGTTCACCGAGCGGGACGATGACGACTCCGACGGCTCCGGCGAGGACTCCCCCGGGTCCCGCGACTGACCGCCTGAACCGGACGGCCGCGACATACCCTTCGGCGGCCTCGGCGGCGCGCTGGTGCGCCCCCTGGACGCCGACGCGTGAGGTGCATACGGACGTCCGACGACGCACGCCTATGCCTGAGGTGACGATGACACTGCACGCCGACGCCGTACGCACGCTGTCGGACTGGGACGCGCCCGACGCCGAGCAGGACCTGCTGCGCGAGGACTTCCTCGCGCACCTGTCGGCGCACGAGAACGCCATGTGGCGCGAATGCGTCCCCGGCCACCTGACGGCCAGCACGATCGTCCTCGACCCGCCCGGGGAGCGCGTGCTGCTGACCCTGCACCCCAAGGCGGGCCTGTGGCTGCAGCTGGGCGGCCACTGCGAACCGCAGGACACCACTCTCTCCGGAACCGCGCTGCGCGAGGCGACCGAGGAGTCGGGCATCGACGGCCTGCGCCTGCTCCCCGGCCCGGTGCACCTCGACCGGCACCGGGTCTGGTGCCACGGCGGGTCGTACCACCTCGACGTGCAGTACGTCGTCGTCGCCCCCGCCGGCGCCCAGGAGCGGATCAGCGAGGAGTCCGACGACCTGCGCTGGTTCCCGGTCGACGCCCTCCCCGACGATACCGACGACGCCCTGCGCCGCCTGGTCACCCATACCCGCCGGCAGGGCATCAGCTGAGGATCAGCGCGATGAAGACGAGGCAGGCGATCACGTTGACCAGCCAGCTGTGGGAGTTCAACCAGTCGCGGACCTTCGGCATGGCGTGTTCCGCGCGGCGGCGGAAGACGAGGTAGGCCAGCAGGGGCAGTGCGGCGATCAGCAGGGTGGCCGCCACGAACGGCACCGCGCCGATCGGGCCCGCGTTGCTCCGCTTCAGATCGAGCCCGACGGTCAGCAGGACGATGAGGTCGGAGGGCATCGCGAGGATCACGAGCAGCCCGGTCGCCAGGGCCCGCAAGGGCGTCGCCGTCAGCAGGGTCGTGAGCCAGCGCGGCGGCTCGGCGGTCGCGCGCCCCAGGTAGTTCTTCACCGCCAGCAGGAGCAGGAGAAGGACGAGGATCAGCTCGATGATCCGGCCGGTCCCGCCCTTGTGCTGCGAGCCGCCCATCGGGACCGCGGATCCCAGCAGCTCGGCGACCCCTCGCATGACGGCCACCCCGGCCACCGTCGCCGCCAGCACCCCGGCCAGGAACGCCAGCGACAGCCGGATCGGCCTCCCGGCCGTCACGAAGATGATCGCCGAGATGATCTGCGGCCCCGCCATCATGGTGATCGCAAGGGGCAGGACGTGAATGGTCATGGTCTCCGGAAACGTCGTTCCGCCTCGTCCCCAGGGCCGCCCATGCCGTCGAGGACAGGCCTACCCTTCGTACGGGCAGCTCACCCCGGCCGCGCCGCCGCCCCTTGCGACCGGATCGCCAGGGTTCCGGGGCGTACGCGGCGAAACGCCACTCTCCTCACGCCCGTCCGCCCGTGCGAAGATCTCAACTGATGTCCCCGGGCGGTGGAGAAGTCATGGCGCGGCTGGTCCTGTCCCCCAAGATCCTCGACGGCCTCGACTTCGGCGCGCCGTCCGCCGAGCGCGACATCGGGCGCGGCCTGGAGAAGTGCTTCGTCGAGTCCGCCGCGTACCACCGCGTCCACTCCGGCGCCAAGACGGTGCTGCTCGGCAACCGCGGGTCGGGAAAGAGCGCCATCTTCCAGGTGCTCGCCAAGCGCGAGCGCACCGCGGGCAACCGGGTCATCGAACTGTCCCCGGAGGACTACTCGTACGAACTGCTCAACTCGACGATGGCCGCCGAGAACGCCGGATCCTGGGCCAAGCACGGCGCGTACGCCGCCGCTTGGAAGTACCTCCTCTACGTCCTGGTCATGAAGGAGATCGCCCGGAAGGGCATGAGGCTGGCGAAGGGGGCGGGTGCGGAGATCCACGGATACATCCGCAACAACCACGCCAACGTCCAGATGGGCCGGCTGTCCGTCCTCGTCTCGTACCTCAAACGGCTGGAGAACATCAAGCTCGGCCCCATCGAGGCCGGCGCGAAGACCCGGGAGCTGGACCGGCTCTACAAGCTCGAGGAGATCAACTCCCTGCTGCCCGCGCTGAAGAAGGTCCTCGACAAACAGCGCGTCACCATCGTGGTCGACGAACTGGACCGCGGCTGGGACTCCTCCGAGGACGCCAAGGCGTTCGTTGCCGGGCTGTTCCAGGCCTGCGTCTCCGTCAACGCGCTGCACAAGAACCTGTCGGTGTACATCTCCCTGCGGCGGGAGCTGTACGACGACATCCCGGCCCTGTACGAGGACGCGCAGAAGTACCGCGACCTGCTCGAGACGATCCGGTGGAGCGAGGACTCCCTCCTCGAACTCATCGCCAAGCGCATCCGGTACTCCGCGCGCGAGATGGGCTACGACGCGCAGGTCCTCGACCGCACAGACGACCTGACGTGCTGGAACGCGGTGTTCGCCCCGCTTCCCGAAGCGCCGGAGGACAGCTCGTTCCGCTATGTCGCCGACCGCACCCTCTACCGCCCGCGCGAGATCATCGAGTTCTGCACGACGGTGCTCGAGGTCGCCCGGGACCGTACGCCGACCCTTCCGCTGCCGTACGAGGCGATCCGGTGGGCCGAGCGCGGCTACTCCGAGGAGCGCACCAAGGACATCGCCGCGGAGTACCGCTTTCAGTATCCGGGCCTGCTCGGCGTGTTCGAGGTGTTCCGCGGGCGGGACCACGCGTTCGAACGGGAGGAGCTGCAGCTGTTGTGCCTGGAGCTGGTCCTGGGCGAGATCCCGACGAACGGCGCCTCCTCCTGGCTGCCGCTCTGTGACCCGGACGGCCTGATCGAGATCCTCTGGCAGACGGGTTTCCTCACCGCCCAGCCCGTCGGGGACGCCGACACGGACGGCGGCCAGGGAGCGTTCATCGGCGTCCACCAGGTGCAACACCTCAACCTCGCCGCGGTGCAGCGTTTCCAGGTGCACCCGATGTTCCGCGCCTACCTCGGCGTCCAGCGCAGGAACGGCGATTAGGGCTCCGCCTCGCAATGATGATCCCGGTCTCGCCGGCTACTGAACCGCTACCGGCGCCGTCACCGCCGATCGGGGAGCGCGGGGGGACGCCATGAACTGCCTTCGCCTTTCTCCGCCTCGAATGCGGGGCGTGCGGTGACGGTGTCATAGATGATGTGGAGGGCCGCGATTCGGCCGTCGTCGGCCAGTTCCAGAACGTCAACGCACTCGAAGTCGGCGGGTTGTCCCGAGGACAGCCGCCAGTCGAACTGGAACCAGATCGTGATCAGCGGACCGCCGTCCCTCGTGCCGCCTTCCGTCACGCCGAGGAGCCGAAGCTTGGCCCGGCCGGTGTCGGCGAAGAGCGCCGGATAGAAGTCGGTGGCGGGGATCGGGCCGTACAGCGGCGAATGCACCGTCGCGCCGGGACGGAACAGGGCCAGGACGGCGGGCAGGTCCGAGCGGGTCAGGGCATCGAGGTAGGTGTTGGCGAGGTCGGTGGGAGTCATGCCGATCAAGTCCTTTCTTCGCCGTTGAGGCGATTCATGGCGTCGAGGTCAAGCGTGAGGGCGACGACTCCGTCGGGGAAGCTGAGGCGGCGCAGGACCGCGGGATCCAGTTCCCCCGCCTCGCCGACCGGTGTTCCACCGGAGACGACGCGGGCCCACCGCCCGCCGCACCAGGGCGGAGTGCCGCCGCGGGGTCCGCGCTCCGGCCGGAGCGAGACGTCCCACTGCCGGCCCACGGCCTGAATGACGTGAATAATGGCCTGCCAGTGCCCGGCACCTGTCAGGGCCGCCGCGAGGTGGCAAGGCTGAGAAGGGACCGCCGCGAGCAGGGCCGCCAACCGCTCCGGCTGGGGCGGGCCGCCGGTCGGCGGCGCCGGCTCCGGCGGACGAAGGCCGGCGGGCGGGGAGAGGAACACCGTCCCCTGTTCGAAGAGCCGCAGTTCCCCGGACGCGTGTCGGGTCCGGGTTCGCAGGGCGGTGAGCACTCCGGGCAACAGCGAGGTGCGCAGCGCGGAGGGCAGGCCGTCGAGCGGGTTGGTGACGTGGAGCTGAGCACGGTGTGGGTCGTCCTGCGGCAGGCCGAACGCGTCCCATATCGCCGGGTCCAGGAACGGGTCGGTCTGTGTTTCGGTCCAGCCGGCGACCGTGAGTGCGTGTGCGGTCGCTTGACGTCGCCGGAACGGTGACACCGGCCCGGACGAGTCTGGAACCGGACGGCGTAGGGGTGGCTGGACGGTCTGGTGGGAGCCGTCATGTCCGATGACGTCCCGGATGTCGCTCAGCCCATGGCGGAGCATGAGCGTGCGTTCGACCCCGGCGCCGAAGGCGAATCCGGTGTAGCGGCGCGGGTCGATTCCGCAGGTGGTCAGCACGCGGGGATGGACCATACCGCAGCCGGCCCACTCGACCCAGCCGTCTCCGCACAGCTCGCACGCCCTGCCCTGACAGGCCGGGCAGCGCACGTCCGCCTCGGCCGACGGATCGGTGTAGGCGAATCGGTGCGGGCGTAACCGGACCGGTGTCCGCCGCCCGAACATGGCCGTGGCGAACCGGCCGAGCGTGTCGCGCAGGTCGTCCATCTCCAGGTCCTCGGCGACGGCGAGGCCCTCGGCCTGGTGGAAGACGGGACTGTGCGTGGCGTCCAGAGGATCCGGGCGGAAGACGCGTCCGACCGTGACCATGCGGAGGGGCACCGGGCGGGTGAGCATCTCCCGTACCTGAACCGGCGAGGTGTGGCCCCGCAACACCAGGCCCGATCGCCCGCTGGGGCCCTCGATGGGGAACGCCTTGCCGACGCCACGGCTGGGATGGTCGGCGTTCATGTTCAGAGCGTCGAAATTGAACCATTCGGCCTCGAGCTCGGGGCCTTCCGCGATCCGGTATCCGTCGGCGGTGAACAGATCCACGATCTCTTCGGCCAGGGCGGCCACCGGATCACGGCGCCCGGCCGGGCGGTCGCGCATCGGTCAGCGCCCTTCGAGGGTCCAGGCCGCGATGCGTTCGTGGATGAGGTCGATCTGGTCCCAGGCCTGCCGACAGGTCGCCCTGAGCCGAGGGAACTCCGAGGGAGGCAGGTCGGCCAGCCGGTGCCGCCCGATCCGACGGTGATCGTCGTCCGCCACGGCGTGCAGGGCGAAGAAGTCGTCCTCGCCGGCGTCCGGTCCGTGAATGTCGGCGGCGGCCGCCCCGAACAGGTGACCGCTGGTCTCGACGACCATGTGCACCAGGACGACCTTCTGCGCCTCGTCCAGCTGGTACATCTGCGCCACGAACCATGTGCAGGCGGCCTCGAGAACCGGGTCGTCGACCTCGGCGGTGACGCCGTAGTGGTCGCGCAGCAGCCGGTCGTGGCCGTACTCGTCTCTCAGGTGCATCTCGTACTCGTCCCGTAGGGCCGGATCGACGCACACGGCCTGCCGGGCGTGCAGCATGCGCTGGAAGTGGCACGACCACACGTACAGCGCGGCCACGAAACGGGCGCGCATCTGCGGGTCGTCTCGCAGCCGGCCGCCGCGCAGCAGGCCGAACAGGGGGTTGCGGGTATGCCGATCGGCCAGTGCGCCGTTGAGCCGCTCCAGCCCGACGAGGGTCTCCTGGTCGCGAGAGTCACCGCCGGGCGCCGCAGCCGTGCCGAAGGAGACTCGGGGTGCCCGCTCGTCCTCGTACAGGCCCGCGCCCGCGAACTGCACGGACAGACCGTGGAACTCCTCGCCCGGGTCGGTGCGGAACCCGTGGAGGCACCCGGGTGGCACGCACACCACGTCACCTTCGGCGAGGGACCGTTCCGTGTCGCCGAGCAGCCGGACCGTTCCCCGGCACACGAGGATCATTGAGCTCGTCGGATGTTGGTGCACCGCCAGTTCCTCGCCGTCGCGGAGCCGTACCCAGGCGAAGGACGGCCGCCCGGCCTCGGGGAGGAACGCCGACAGGGCGGGGTGGCGCCGGAAGTCGCGCTGCTGACCGAGCCGGTGCGTCATGCCGTCGACCGTGACGGACGTGATGGGCCGGATCTCCTCCCGGGTCACGGTCGTCACGGTCGTCAGGGCGCCTGGTGCCGCCGTCGGCGATGTGGTCATGACGGTCCTCTTCTTTCATGTGTGTGGTCGCCGTCCTCGGCGAGGGCGGCGAGAAGCCGGTCGTTGTCGGCCGGAGTTCCCACCGAGACACGCAGACGGCCGCGCCACCCCATCGGATCGGGCAGGGTGGCCAGCCCCGCGGCGCGCAAGCGGGCCGCGACCTGGGTGGCCGGGCGTTCGGTCCGTACGGTCACGAACCCGGCCGCGGCACCGACCACGGTGAGACCTGGGCAGTGGCTCAGCCCGGCGACCAGCCGGTCGCGTTCGGCGATGAACAGGTCGATGCCCCGGCGCAGGCCGTGCGGGTCGGCCAAGGCCGCGGCGGCTTCGGCCAGGACCGGTGTGGGGAGCATGAAGGGCAGGCGGGCTCGCCGCAACGCCGACACGATCCCCGGCTGCGCGAACACCGCGCCCAGCCGTAACGCGGCCAGGCCGAGCGCCTTGGACATGGATCGGACGACGACGAGGTTCGGATGGCCGGGAATGAGATGACGGTGGGACGGGCGGCCGGCGTACTCCACATACGCCTCATCCACGATGACCAGACCGTCGAACGCGGCCAGCAGCCGCTCGACCTCGCCCGGACACAGCGACGTCCCCGCCGGATTTCCGGGGTCGCAGAGGAACACCCCGGCGACCCCTGATCGAGCTAACGCCACCGCGTCGAGCCGGTCGTACGCGACGCCGGTGAGCGGTATCGGCACGCGGCCGATCTCATGCACGGTGGCCAGTTCGTCGAACAGCGCGAAGGACGGCGGCGTGACCGCCACCGCGTCCGCGCGTGGTTCGAAGAATGTGCGGAACAGCAGGTCGAGAGCGTCGCCGGCGCCGCGCGTCAGCAGGATGGTCTCCCGGCCCGGGCACCGGCCGTCGGCCGGGTGTTCCCCGGGGCCGCCGCCCTCCACGATGGGGAGGGCGGCGGCGTACAGCTCGATCAGCCGGTGGTGGGTGTTGTCGGGGTACCGCCGATGCGGGCCGGCGAACGGGTTCTCGTTGTCCTTGAGGTTCACCAGCCCCTCGTCCTCGGGACGAGACTCGAACAGGAACGACGGCCGTAACGATCTGATCGCCTGCCGGGCCGGCCGGACACCTGCCCGGCGAGCCGTGGCGGGGGCTCCAGGGCAGGTCGAGCTCGTCGGCACCGATCCGGCCGGATCAGGCATCGGCGACCGGCGCGGTCAGGACGTGAATGGGGACGTCGGTCCCTTCCGCCCGGTAGTAGTCCATGATCGTCGTGGCCCAGCGCTCGACCGGAACCCGACCGTCGCCCGATTCGTCCAGCTTCTGGAAGAGCGTCGCGCTGTTGGACCTCGCGAATCCGATCGCGGCCATGATGGTGAGGAAGTCGTCCAGGGTGATGAACCCGTCGTCGTCGCGGTCGGCCAGTGCGGCCAGCGATCTCGCGTAGTCCGCGGTGTTCCGTTCGGCCTCGCCCGGGTCGCCCAGCCTGGCGACGTACTCGTCCGGGCTGATCCGGCCGTCGCCGTCGGCGTCGAGCGTGGCGCGCAGGCCCTCCCAGAAGCGGCGGTGCCCGGCGAGGACCGCCCGCCCCTTCGCCGACTCCGTCGGCTCGCCCATCGCGCCGAGCACCTCGGCGGCGAGCTGGTCGAAGTCCTCCCCCTCCAGATAGCCGTCGCCGTCCCGGTCGAGCATGCGGAACCGCAGCCGGAGCCGTTCCAACACTGCCGGATTCACCTGCGCGGACTCACGATTCATGCGCCCTCCTGATCCCTGTGCGTGATCATAAAACTACAGTACGTAATATGCACAGAGAAGGCCCCGTGGCGGTAGTGACCACCTTCGGTCATCTTGTGATCACATTAGGTAATTTCGATGCCGCGGGAAGGCCATCGGCTCAGCTGGGGAGGCTGGTGTTCCAGTCGAGCAGGCGCGTCAGGTCGTCATCAGCGCGGACCGCGGGCGGACGAGAACTCTGACGCGGGCCGTCCCCGGCGGGTTGCGGTGGGCGGGCGCCGGTCATGCGGGCGCTGGCGGCGATGTTCTCGTCGGTCCGCGGCCGGCGCAGTCGCTCGTACGTCTCCAGTGCCGCGTCCATCGTGTCCGTGTCGCGCAGTGCCTTGGCGAGGACGACCGCGTCCTCGAGCGCCATCGACGCGCCCTGGCCCGTCGCCGGTGACGCGGCGTGGGCGGCGTCCCCGATGATCAGCCTCCGGCGCGTGTGCCACCGTCCGACGGCAGGGAGGTCGTACGCGTTGGTCGCCATGAGGCGGTCGCCGGTCGCGGCGACGATGTCCGCGGCGGGCGTGGCGTCGGGCCGCAGCAGCGGAACGAGCTCCTGCCTCCACCGCGCGGCCGTGCCCGCCTCGATCGCCTCGGCGGGCAGTTCCTCATCGGTGACGCGGGCGAACCAGTACGTCTCTCCGGCCGGCGACACGCCATAGCCGAACGCGGCGGCGCTGCCCCGGACCATCTCGAACGTCTCCGGCCGTGCCGAGCGCGGCGTGTGGGCCGCGTACCCGTAGAAGACGCGCTGGCCGGCGTAGCGCCGCGGATCCGCCGCGGGATCGATCAGCTTCCGCACGGTGGAGTTCAGCCCGTCCGCGCCGATCAGCAGATCGCCGTGGGCGGTGTCGCCGTCGCCGAATCGCGCCGCGACTCCGGTCTCGTCCTCGGCGGCGGAGATCAGCCGCTTTCCGTGACGGATCGGGATCCCCCTGCGCAGCACCTCCGATCGCAGCGCCGCGCAGAGCTCCTCGCGGAGCAGGCAGCGGTACCGGGTCAGCGGGCCGCCGTGATCCCCCATCGGCCGGACGGCGACCTCGGCTCCCGCGGCATCGACCAGGCGCAACGTGGTGAGCGGGAACCCGGTCTCCGCGACCGGGCGCGCGGCGTCGACCTGTGCGAGCGCGAGCATCCCGTTGCTCGCGAGCGTCAGGAACGCGCCGATGTCCGCGTCGGCGTCCGGATGCGCCTCGTACACGGTGACCTCGAACCCGGCCTTGTCGAGCGCGAGTGCCGCCGCCGGCCCGCCGATGCCCCCGCCGACGATCAGAACCGATGTCATCCCCGTATCCCGTCCCCGCCCGGCACGTACGGCTCCATGATCGCGCATCGAGCCGCATCGGGCAGGGCACGGGCCGGATCCTGCAGACCGTCGTTAATATCCGGTTACGCATTTCGGAAATTTTCGCCAATAACCGTAGAATCTTCGCATGGAGTTCGGACGGCAGCTCTTCGAGGAAACGATGCGTGACCTGCAGTCACGTGTCCGTGACGCGTCCCGCGTCCAGGAGGCCCTGCAGGACCTCTCGGTTCAGGTGGAGAGCGAGGACGGACTCGTCAGCATGACCGTTGGACCGCCCGGCCGCATCCGGGAACTGCGGTTCGACCCGCGCGCCAAACGACTCGACCTCGGAACGCTCGCCGAGCGGATCACGGAGATGGTCAACAACGCCTCCGACATCCTCGCGGAGGAGCTGTCCCGGCGGGTTCAGTCGCTGATGCCGGACTTCGCCGCGGATGAGATCATGACGGACTTCATGCGGATGAACGCCCCTCCTGACGCTCGCTGACCGCTCCGGGGCGACGGCTTTGGAGCGATCCACGACCGACGTGGATCGCTACCACCGCGAAGAAGACGAGGACGAGGAAGGCGAAGGCGTTCGAGATCCAGTCTTGGCTCCCGGGGCGGTAGGCCGTTCGGGCGTTCGGCCGCAGCCGCGCCGGGATCCGCTCGCCGGGCGCCCAGCCTCGCACCGAGTCCAGCCGCAGCGTTACGCCGGGGACGAAGGATCCGCCGCCATCGGGGACGAACGTCCCCGCGCACGTCATCGTGGGCCGGTCCCCGCCGGACGGATGTGAGGTCCGGCACCGCGCGACGGTCAGCGTCCCCGCCCGGCCAGGGCTTCCCCACGGGCCGGGCGTCGTGCGTACCGTCCAGACGCCGAACCACCCGGCCGCCGCCAGCAGGATGACGCCGCCGGCCAGGGCGACGGCGCCGACCGCGCGGGGGACGGTACGGGCACTCCCCGGCTCCGCACCGCGACTGCCGTCATCCGGCCGGTCCGGCCCACGACTCACGGCCCGGTCCTGCCGGACCCGATCGGCCCCTTCGCCGGGTTCTTCGCGATGCGAGTGCCGTGAATGATCAGCTTGTCGACCTCCTGCTGCCAGGTCGGCAGCCACTCATCGGGCTGCTTGCCCTGTTCCATGTTGCCGACCACCGTGTAGAGGTTCGAGCCGACCATCCGTCCGCCGAACCTCAGCACCCGCTGCCCCGCTCCGCCCGACGTGATTCGTCCCAGCGGGCCGACCTTGCCGACGGCGCCGACGGTCAGGTCGGCGGCGCCGTCGAAGGCGAAGTTCGCGCCGACGGCCTGCACGAACTGCACACCGTTGGTCTTCAGCGAGTACGGGTCGTACCCGATGATCTTCTTGGCGTCGGCGTCGTAGTCCGCGAAGAGGTCCACGACGCCGAAGGTGCCCAGCTGCAGCAGTTGCTGTCCCGCCGCGTACCCGATGCTGTCGATCAGATACTCAAGGAGCTTGATCATGATCTTCTGGAACAGCGTCCGCTGCGCCACCGCTTGAAAGGCCGCCCTGTTGCGGATGACCGCCAGCTCCGCCAGCGTGCCCGCCCACCCGGTGATCCACCCGTAGGCGATCGTGAACAGAATGTTGAGGTAGGTCTGGATGGCCAGGACGGTGAGCCAGAACCTCATCTTGTCCACCGCGTCGGCGTAGCCGTTGCACACCGTCTGGATTCGGCGGCAGTACGCGGCGAGCTCGTGCGGGTACGGCTGGAACTCCTTCGTCCAGAACTTCGTGAATTCGTCTATTCCGTGGCCGGCATTGTGCGTCGAGATGTCCGTGGCCATCGGATCGGTGGTCCTGATGCTCGACTCAAGGCGATCGGCGATCTGCCCCCAGATGACGGCGGCCTGCCGCGCTTTCGCGGAATCACCCTTCGGCATTTCCACGCCGCCGATCCACCACAGGATCTCTTCGACGGTCATTCAGGCACCTTCGGGAGCGAGATCTTGATGTTCCACTCGGCGGCGTCTTTGTTGTCGGCCATCTGCTGCAGACGCGTGGCGATGTTCTCGTAGGCCGTCACGACGGCGAGCGCGTCGGCCAGCGCACTGTCGTGCTGGACGTGGTAGCCGGGTTTTCCCTCGGCGCCGTTGTAGAAGGTCCGGCCGGCCTCGTCGTCGCCCGAAAAGTTCCCCAGGCCCTCCAGGGCTGCTACGAAGCCCTTGAGGTCGGTCGCCAGGTCGGTGCCCTCTTTGGCGATCTTCCCGGCCTGCTGCTTGAGCTCGGCCGAATCGAGTCCCATGGGCGGCGCGGACGGCCGAGAACCAGGTGCCGGGGACGGCCGCGGTGAAGGAGCCGGCGACGCGCTCGGGGACGACGGGATGGGAGCCGGTGGCCCGTACGTCGGCGGCGCCGGCCGCGTGGGCGACGGCGTCGGTGTCAGGGTGGGTGAACCGGAGGGCGTTGACGGCGTCGGAGTCGGAGTCGGGGAACCGGAAGGCGTTGACGGCGTCGGAGTCGGAGTCGGGGAACCGGAAGGCGTTGACGGCGTCGGAGTGGGAGTCGGGGAACCGGAAGGCGTTGACGGCGTCGG
>NZ_JBFAJC010000073.1:37977-50282 GCF_040655075.1 Actinoallomurus sp. NPDC050550
AGTGGGAGTCGCGGTGTCTGTGGGCGTGGGACCGGGCCCAGGGCTCTCGGTGGGTGACGTGGACATCGGATGGCTCCCCCCTTGATGGCGAGTGATGCGGCCCCCCTCGACCGGTTCGGATCCACATCCGCCGGTCGTGGGCGGTCGGCGATGACAGGTGGCCCAAGTGATGGTGGGAGCCGGTCGTTTCGCGACTATTTTGTAGCAGTTTCCGGGATGTTAACCGATGGCGGTGGGCCGCGCGTTACTCGAGACGACGGCGTACGCGACCGCCGGGAGACTCGCCGCGGCACACGACGTCCGATGTCCGGAAGGAGCCGTGACGGAGCGTAAAGTGCTCAGACGACGAGGCCGCGGCCCGTGATCAGCGGCAGATCGAGTGCGGTCAGCAGTCCCGGGGGCGAGTTCACGACGGCGGGGACGGCGTTCACCAGGCGCATGGCGGTGGCCTTCAGACCGGCCGTGTTGTGGTCGCCGTCGCTGCCGAGGAGCTGCAGGTCGACGGTGTAGTTCGGCTCGCCGCGCACCTCGACGCGGTAGCAGCCCTTACCGGCCGGTTGCGGCCAGTCGGGGGCGAGGTCGTCGCGCAGGCGGGTGACGTGCTCCAGCACGATGACCGGACGCCCGCCGCGCATGCCGCGGACCTCGAAGCGCAGCGCGGCGGCGGTGCCCTTCTCGATCCGGCCCGCGTCGACGTCGAACGCCTCCGGAGCCGGCAGGCGCGTGTGCCACTCCTCCAGGCCGTCCAGCTCGACATCGAGCCCGGCGGCGAGCTGGCGTACGACGCTGCCCCAGGCGAGGGACAGGATGCCCGGCTGGAGCAGCATCGGCGGGTCGTCCATCGGACCGCCGAAGCCCATGATGTCGAACAGCACCGTGGCCTGGTCGTACGTCGCGTAGTTGAGGATCTCCAGGCAGCGGACCTCGGTGATGCGCTCGCTGATGCTCGTGACCGTCAGCGGGAGCCAGTCGTTGGCGAAGCCGGGGTCGACGCCGTTCACCCAGATCGACGCGCCGCCGTCGAGGGCGGCCTGCCGGATCGGCGAGCCCATCGCCTCGTCCGGGAACTGCAGGAACACCGGGCTGCTGGAGACGACGTTCACGCCCGCGCGGAGGATGCGCTGCAGGTCGTCGAGGGCCTCGGCGAGCCGTACGTCGGCCATGGAGGTGTAGACGACGCAGTCGGGGCGGAGCGCGAGGACGGCGTCGGCGTCGTTCGTGGCGGTGACGCCCAGCGGCTCGACACCGGCGAGTTCCCCGGCGTCGCGGCCGACCTTGGCCGGGTTGGAGACCCACACACCGGCGAGTTCGAGGTCGGGGCGCGCGGTGATGCCGATCAGGGCGTTGCGGCCGACGTTCCCGGTGCCCCACAGCACCACGCGATAGGTCATGCGCCTACTCCTCAGGTCACAGGTCGGGGAGGCCGAGATCCAGGGTCGGCTGGTCGGTGCCGCCGTCGACCTCGAGGACGCGGCCGGTGACGAACGCGCCCGCCGGCGAGGCCAGGTAGAGCACGGTCGCGGCGATGTCCTCCGGGTCGCCGATGCGGCGGAGCGGGGTGTTGTTCTCCATGGTCGTCCGCAGCCCTTCGTCGCTCGTCACGATCTCCAGGGCGAAGGTCGCGACCGAGCCGACGGCGATGGCGTTGACGCGGACGCGTGGCGCCAGGTCGAGCGCCGCCAGCCGGGTGTAGTGCGCGAGGGCCGCCTTGGTCGTGCCGTAGGCCAGGAAGCCGCGGCCGGTGATACGGCCCATCACGGAGGAGATGTTGACGACCGAGCCCTCGGTCATGTGCGGCACGGCCGCGCGGGTCAGGGCGTGCGCGGTCCCGACGTTGAAGTGGAAGGCCTTGGCCAGGAACTCGTCCGTCGTGTCGAGGAAGGCGCGGGGCATCGTGCCGCCGACGTTGTTGACGACCACGTCGATCCGGCCGAAGGCGTCCATCGCCGAGGCGGCCAGCCCGGCGGCCGCCGTCAGGTCGGTCAGGTCGGCGGGGACGACCACGGCTCGCCGCCCCGCGTCCTCGATCTCGCGGGCGACCTTTCGGAGCTGGTCGTCACTGCGGGCCGAGATGAGCACGTCGGCGCCGGCCTGGGCGAGGGCCACCGCGGTCGCGGCCCCGATCCCGCGCCCGGCACCCGTGACGATCGCGGCCCGGTCGGTCAGGCGAAAACGGTCCAGGATCACGACGCGAGCCTAAGCAGAACTAGAACACGTTTCAATACTCCGTCAATCGTTGCCGGATCGGCAAACTTTCCAAGTTTGCATCTTTTCCATTCTGGAAAGACCTTGTACGGTGGTCGCATGGCCGCCGATGAGACGGCTCCCCTGGGGCTGCGGGAGCGTAAGAAGCAGGAGACCCGGACCGCGCTGAGCTGGGCGACGATCCGCCTGAGCGTCGAACGCGGGTGGGATGACGTGACGGTGGAGGACATCGCCGCCGAGGCGAACGTGTCCGTACGCACCTTCCGCAACTACTTCTCCAGCAAGGCCGAGGCGGTCGTCGCGCGGCACGTGGACCGCATGCTGCACGTCGCGGACGACCTGCGCGCCCGCCCGGCGGACGAGCCGCTGCCCGAGGCGATCAGGCACGCGGTGCTGGCGCGCTTCGCGCCCGAGCCCGGAGACGACCGGCCACCGCGGAGCCGGGAGTGGCTCGACCAGTGGGTCAAGGGCATCCGCCTCATGCTCACCGAGCCGGACGTGCAGGCCGAGTTCGTCAAGGTCAACCTGATCGTCCAGAAGGAGCTGGCCGAGGCGATCGCCGAGCGCACCGGCACGGACGCGACCCGGGACCTCTATCCCACCCTCGTCGCCGCCGCGACCGGCGCGGCGACCACGGCCGCCATTGACCACTGGCTGCGCTCCGACGATCCGACGGTCCCGGTCGGCGCGCTCCTGAACGACGCGCTCGACCGGCTCTGGGCCGGACTGCCCGTCCCCTGATCCCCTGCCCCGTACCAGCCCCGCGTGCTCCGGAAGCCGCCGGGCCATCTCGTCATGCCTTCTTACCTGGGAGGAGAACCCAATGATCAACGATGTCGTCATCGCCGGCGCCGGGCCCAACGGGCTCATGCTGGCCTGCGAGCTCAGCCTCGCCGGAGTACACCCGATCGTGCTGGAGCGGCTGCCGGAGCCGAGCCGGGAGCCCCGCGCCAACGGCCTGGTCGGCCAGGTCGTGCGCATGCTCGACCGCCGGGGCCTGTACGAGCGCCTCAGCGGGAGCAAGGAACCACCGCGGCCCGTCCCCGGGTACGTCTTCGGCGCACTGGGCCTGGACCTGGCGATGCTGGAGGACAACCCGGTCTCCATACTGCCGGTGCCGCAGGCCCGCATCACCCAGGTCCTGGCCGAGCGTGCCGTCGAGCTCGGGGTGGAGATCCGGCACGGTCACGAGCTCGTCGACCTGGAACAGGACGATGACGCGGTGACCGCCACCGTCGCGGGCCCGGACGGCTCCGACCGGATCCGAACCCGCTACCTGGTCGGCGCGGACGGCGGGCACAGTGTGGCGCGGAAGCGGTCCGGCATCGACTTCCCGGGCGTCACCAGGGACGACACCGTCTCCCGTACCGTGAACGCCTACCCACCGGCCGCCTGGGTGGATTCCGCGGCAGGGACGCTCGACGTCCCCGGTTACGGGGTCATTCCCCTGGTCATGCACCACCGCACCGAGCGCGGCATGTTCGTCTTCGCGCCGCTCCCGGGCCGGGAGCCGCTGGTCACCACCATGGAGTGGGGCGAACCGGAAGACGGCGACCGGCCGATGAGCCTGGAGGAGATGCGGGAGAGCATCCGCCGGGTGCTCGGCGTCGACATGCCGCTCAGCCCGCCGAACGGTGACGGGCCCCATCTGCTGCGGCGGTTGACGGGTGGCAACACGCGGCTGGCCGAGCGGTTCCGCGACCGGCGGGTCTTCCTGGTCGGTGACGCCGCGCACGTGCACTCCGCGATCGGTGGGCCCGGGCTCAACCTCGGCCTGCAGGACACCGTCAACCTCGGCTGGAAGCTGGCCGCCGAGATCCTCGGGCACGCCCCGGCCGGACTGCTCGACACGTACGAGACCGAGCGGCGCCCCGTGGCCGAGCGCGTGGTCATGCACACGCAGGCGCAGTCCGCGCTCATCGCGCCCGGCGGCGAGGTGACCGCGCTGCGCGAGTTGTTCACCGAGCTGCTCCGCGACCGGAGCACCGTGCAGCGCATCGCGGACCTGATGGCGGGCGCGGACATCCGGTACGACATGGGGGTACGGGACGCGCATCCCCTGGCCGGGCGGTGGGCGCCGGATCTCGTGGTGCGGACCGAGACGGGGACGGTCCGGCTGGCGGAGCTGACCCGGGCCGCACGGCCGCTCCTGCTGGACCTGACGGAGGACGCCTCCCTCGTACGGGCCCTGTCCCCATGGGGCGATCGGGTCGACCTCGTCACCGCGCGCCCGCACGATCCCGCGCCGCCGGCCACCGCGCTGCTGCTCCGGCCGGACGGCTACGTCGCCTGGGCCTCCTCCCGTCCGGACGACACGGACGTGGAGGGTCTCCAGGCGGCCATGCGGCGGTGGTTCGCGCGTCCGTGAAATGACGCCTGGATCATCAACGATCGACCGGTAACGGGAGCCCCCGCCGAGCGGGGGCTCCCGCTCCGTACGGGCCCGGCGTCCCGCGGTGGGATCACCGCCAGAGCACGGCGAACTGCGTCCGGCTCGTGCATCTCGTCTTCCGGAGCACATTACTGATGTGCTTCTTGACGGTGTCCACCGTCACGTGGAGATGTTCGGCGATCTCCTGGTTGGCCAGACCCGTGGCGACGAGATCGGCGATCTCCAGTTCACGCTGAGTGAGAGGCTCATGATCCAGGGCACGGGAATCACCGGAGAAATATTGCCGGAGCGAAGGGATCAGCAATCGGCCGAGCTGGTTTGAGACCAGCCTTTCCCGGAGCCCCGCATATCGGCTGCCCGCGAACGGAATGGTCAGTGTCGCGTGATCGACCGGGCTCGCCGGGATGAGGACTTTCACCATTTCCTGACCTCCTCGCGGCGCCGAGGTCGGAGGGAAGGAGTTCTTCAGGTGCCATCGGGCGATGAACTCCTCGACGAAGGCGCGCGGGAAACGGCCGCGCGGCCCGCCGTCCGCCTCCTGGCCGCACACCGCGGGGCCGTCCGACCGCCCGACCACGAATGCGTGCGGCCAAGCGAAATGACGCGCCAAAGAGTCCAATAGCCGATCGCAGAGATCCGGACCGCTGGTCGCCTCGACCACGCTGTCCAGCACATGGAATATGCGGCGGAAATCGTCGATGCTCAGACTGTCATCGCAAGCCGGCAGTGTCGTCATCGCGCCCCCGAAGGTGCACCGGGAAGACAGGTCTATGTCCAGTCAAGTTGATCAACGACCAAACGTTAACCTACATCGACGATCATGGCGAGAAGCTTGACGATCTTTTGGGAATTCGCCCGCTCCCGTACCGGCGGCGACACCGGTACGGGAGCCCCGCGACAGCGATCCGACCGTGACGGGAACGACCGCCTTCCACTTTCGGGCCATGACAGAAGAGGTGGCCAAACTTAACATCGGCAGGGCCGCCGCCGGGAACACCGGTCGGCGGAGCGCAGCCACTCCCCACCGGGACGCGCGCCTCGATCAAGGGAGGTTTCGTCATGCAGCACGACACCAGCGGCCAGTCACTCGACCTCATCGTCGGCGACCTCGAAATGGACATCCCCGCCGGCGACTCCGCCGCGGTCAGCACCTGCCACCGCATCTACTGCATCTGAGCCGGCTCGAGCAGCGCCTCGATGGCGCCGGGCGTGGCGCTGCTCGGCACGGCGCTCTGCGCCAGGACCGGATCCCGTCGTCAGAGGGTTGCGCGCGTATGACCGACGTCCTGTGGGAGACGGCCGGCCCGCCCGTGGCGTCGGCGGGGGCCCCGGAGACACTCGATCTCTCTCCCGCCGTACGACGGGTCATCGCCGCCGTACGCGCCGGCACGGCGGGCGGCATGTTCCCTCCCGTGGCCCGGAGGCATCCCGAGGGCGTCCTCGCGATCGACCGGCACCTGGCCGGTGACGCCGACGCGCGGCTTCTCACGTGCGCCTTCGGCGAGGCGCGGTTCGCCCCCTTGCTCGGCCTGCTCGACCACATCGACACCTGGTGCCGGACGGCGGCCGGCCGCTTCGCCGCGGTCATCGCGCCGGACGTGCTGAGTGTGACCAACGCCGAACTGTTCGGTCCCGTCGTCTCGGAGGCGTTCACCGCCTGCGCGGCCGCACGGGGAACCGACGTCGTCCCCGCGCGGTGGGCGTGGTTCGCGGCGTTCCTGGACCTGTTCGGCGACCGGCTTGAGAGCGATCTGCGCCGGTCATGGTTCGAGGAACCGGAGTTCGCGCCTCCGGTCACCGCGTTGTGGGCGCACGACGCGGAGACGCACAACGGAGGTGCGCGCGTGCTCCGCCTCCGGATGGAGGGCGGCGGGCGCGTCGCCTACAAACCACGGCCGACCGGCGGCGAGGCGCTGTTCCTGGCCGAGAGCCGGACCGGAGGGCAGGGCTTCCCCGAAGGCCCGCCCGCGTCGGTGTTCGCGTTGCTGAACGAGCTGCCACCCGCGTCCGGCGAGATCCGCCTGCCGGTCCTGCGCTGCCGAAGCGACGCCGACGGGGACGCGGACGGCGACCGTACCCATTCCTGGCAGGAGTGGATCGAACCACCCGCGCAGTGGGGCACGACCCGCCGGTCCGAGGACGGGGGCCTCTGCCTCGAAGGGACGCTCCTGGATCCGGCCGAGGCACCGCGCTTCTGGCATCGTGCCGGTTCGCTGACCGCGGCCTGCTTCGGCTTCGGGATCGGCGACCTCGGCGAGGGCAACATCCTGGCCGGTGCACGCGCCACCGACGACGAGCCGTTGCTGTACCCGGTCGACCTGGAGGTGTTCTTCGCGCCCGTCGAGCGGCTGTACGACACCGGCCTGGTGCCGGACACCCTCCACGGCGGCACTCACCATGCGGGGCTGGAGAACGTGGCCCGCTGGTGCGGTGTGGACGGCCCGGCGGCCTGCTTCCTTCCGGCGCCCGGAGGCGGGCTGCGGCTGGTCCTCCCCCGTGAGCCGTTCGCGCGCGAACGGGCGCGCTCGGTCGTCGCCGACCGGCTGGGAAACACCGGATACGGCCGGTACCTGCCCGCGTTCCTGCGCGGCATGTTCGACGCGTGGACGCTGATGTGCGTCCACCGCGACCGGGTCCGACATCTCCTCGCGGACGCCTCCGCCGGGCGGTTCGTCCGGGTCCTCACCCGGCCGACCGCCGTGTACGCCGAGGCGCTGAACTCCTGGTCACCGGCCGGCGGGAATGCCGACGGCACCGTCTTCGGTCCTCGAGAGCTCGAGCAACTGGCCCGGCTGGACGTCCCCTACTTCTTCCGCGCCGCCCACGGCGGGCCGTTGCTCGTCGTCGAGCCGCCGTCCTCCGTCCACGAGGCGGAGTCCACGATCGGCGAACTCTGGCCACCGGCGGCAGCGGTACGCCGCGGCGAGAACCTCGACCTCGCCGGCCTCGGCGTCGCCCTCCGGGACGCCGTCGAGCACGTCTTCGGCGACGTCGTCGAGCACACCGTCACCGACTCCCGGTACGGCGTCCGGCTGCACCTTTCCGGGCCGGATACCGGCGAGGTCGGATTCGACTGGCCGCAGGCCGGCCGCCGGGTCACCTACGCCTGGGATCGGGCGAAGGTCCGGTTGCGGCTTGATCCGCTGGAGACGCCGGCGACGCCCTCGGGCGCCGCGGAGGAGATCCGCCGCCGGTTGCTGCGGCTCGACCGCGTCGACGCGGCGTTGCGGAGCCGGTGGGCCGACGACGGATTCACCGACACCGCGCTCGACGAACGGCTGGCCGCGCTCACCGGCACGGCCATGACCTGGCTGCGCGACGTCGTGGCGCGGTACGGCTGGCCCGGCGAGACGCTTGTGGGGCGATCCGCGGCCGCGGCGGCGTGCCGTCTCGTCCAGCACGCCGACGGGCCCCGCGACTTCCAGGACCACTGCCTCGCCCTCATCCGCCGTGCCGCGACGGCCGGCGACGTGCCCTGGCGGCAGGTCGCGTACGTGACGGACGCGCTGTGCGTCCGGGACGACCGGCCGCAGCTCTTCGGCACCAAGTTCCGCGCGGTCGAGGGCAGGCTCGTGCCCTTTCCCATCGAACGGCCCGAACAGGTCGACGAGCGCCGGAGACGCATGGGCATGGAACCGCTGAACCGCTACGCGGCGCGCCTGCGGCGACGGTTCCCGCTCACCGACGGTGCCGGGACACAGGAAGGCAGGGCCTCGTGACCACCGATGACAGCGCCGTGGACTGGGACACCCTCACGGACCGTCACTGGGACAGGACCCCCGTCGTCCTGCCCGGGCGGGAGGAGGAACCACCGGTGGACGCGGGCCGCGTCTTCGACGTGGTCGTCGCCGCCGCCGCGCCCTTCCGCGCCGGCACGAGGTTCCGCGCACTGCCGGACGTGCGGTTCTTCACCGCCGCCGGCCGGATCCGCGCTCCCGGCGACCGGCTTCCCGGCCCGGACGACCCGACGGTGGATCACTATCTGAAGCGCCTCGACGGCGAACCGAGCCTGCTCGGCGTCGAGCAGCCGCTGATGCTGGACGCCGCCCTCTGGTCCCGGGTACGCGATCTGATCCGGCCGCTGTGGCACCGGGTGGGGTTCCCCGTCCTGCCCGTCGTGGCGGAGCTGACGATCGGCGACGGCCTCGACCGGGACGACGGGCCCGCCGACGCGTCCACGCACGCGGTTCTGACCTGGGTGCTCCGCGGGCACATGGAGGTCCGGGTGGAGAGCGGCGGCGACCGGCCTGGGGAGACGCTGCGGGTCCGGCCGGGAGATCTGCTCTACCGGCCGGCCGGACGGCGGGCCCGGGAGAGCCACCAGGACGGCTGTGTCGCGCTCCATCTCCGGATCCCGATGGATCCGCGCCTGCCGTCCGCGGCGGTGACCGGCCTGATCGCCGACCTTCTGCAGGCGCGGCGCGCCGACGGCGGGCGGGTCCCGTACCTGCCCTTCCCACCGCCACGCGACCCCGACGGCGTGGTCACGCCGATCGCGCCGCTGGTCTCCGCCGGCGAGGCGCTGAGCGGCGCGGCCGGCGACCCCGAGCTGAACCGCATCCTGCGCGTCCAGTGGGCGCGGCGGGTCAGCGCCTGCGGCCTCGAACCGGTCCCCGAGCCGGGCGCGCCCGCCGCGCTGACACCGGATCACCTGATCCGGCTCACCGGCGAGGTCATCCGCATGCCGGACGGGCCCGGTGCCGTGCTCTGGGCGGTGAACGGCCACGTGTTCACCGTGCGCGGGACGTCGGCCGACGGTCTCCTCGACCGGCTGCGGACCCCGGTCACCGTCGGCGAGCTGACCACCGGCGGCGACGGTCTCCTCCCGCTTCTGCACAGGCTGTCCGCCCTGCGCGGCATCGAGGTCCTGGAAGGCTCATGCTGACGATCGAGAAGAGCTTCGACTGGGCGACGTTCGCCGCCCGGTACTGGGACCGGCGGCCCGTTCACTACAAAGCCGTCCTGGACAAGGCCGTCGTGTCGGCGCCGTTCGCCGAGACGGAGGTGTTCCGCGCCGCCGTACGCGCGTCGCCGCCCCCTGGCGCGATGGCGCAGTTCACCGTCGAGCGGTCGCAGCAGCCGGATCCCGGCGATCTCCTGCCGCAGGGCGATGACGGTTCCTTCGACGGGTACGACGCGCGACTGACCGAACGGCTGGACGGCCGCCGCTACGCGCTGATCATCAACGGCTTCCACTCCTTCGATCCCGGACTGTGGACGCGCGAGCGGGCGTTCTACGCGGGGCTGTGGGAACAGGTCGGCCTGCCGCTGACCGGGGCGATCACCACGTTGTTCCACGGCACGTACGAGCACAGCCCGGTCGGTGTGCACAAGGACCGCTTCGCGACCTTCATGTTCGGGCTCCGGGGGCGCAAGCGCATGCGCTTCTGGACGGAGCGGCCGTGGGCCGAGCCGGTGTCCACGGTCCTGGACTACCAGCCGTACGTTCCGGAGTCCTTCGCGGCCGAGGTCGAGCCCGGGGACCTGCTGTACTGGCCGGCGAGCTACTACCACGTCGGGGAGAGCGCCGGGAGCGGACCCGCCACCAGTGTGAACGTCGGGGTGCCCCGTGAGGAGCACCATGCCGGCTACGACCTGCAGGACGTCCTCGTCGGCGCCGACGCGGCACTGATGGGCGGCCGGGACGGCGCGCGAGCCGCCCGCCGGCTGCCCCCGGTGGACGCCGCGCTGACCGCTCCGGGCCCGGACGGCACCGGCCGGCTCGCGCCGGACCTCCCTCCGGCGCTGCGGGACGCCGTCCCGGCGGTTCCCCCGGATCGGGTCGGTGAGGTGTCGCTCCGCCGCTGGACGGCCTGCGGGTTCGAACCCGTCCCGGCACCGGCCGCGCACCGCCCGATTCGCGACGACACGGTCGTACGCGGGGACGCGCGGTTCCCGGTGCTGTGGGACGGCGGCGGCACGTGCGCCGTCAACGGGCACACGGTCCGCACGCCGTTCTCCCCGGACGACCTGCGGACGATCCTTTCGCCGCTGTCCTCAGGTGACCCGGTGCGCGTGGGCGACCTGCCCGCCACCGAAGAGGTACGGCGACTCCTCGTGTCCTTGGAGAGCTTCCGCGGCATCACGCGCGTCGAGTGACCGGCTTCGGCGTCAGTAGGGGGACGCTCCGGAGGTCAGCCACGCCAGGTGCTCGACCAGCAGGTCGCGGAACACCCGGGACTCGCGGAGGTCCGGGCCGAAGACCTCGGTGATCCCCAGCAGCGCGTCCACCACCTCGGCCGGCCGGACCGCGCGGGCGACGGCCATGCGCAGGTGGTCGGCGAGCGGGTCGTCGAGTTCCTTGGCGGTCCAGACGTGCCGCATCCAGGCCGCGACGGCCAGCGCCGCCCAGCGCGGCTCCGCCCCGGCCGCGAGCCGGTCGCGGACGACGCCGAGCAGGCGCTGCGGGAGCTTCTGCGAGCCGTCCATCGCGATCTGCGCCGTCCGGTGCTTCAGCGCCGGGTTGGCGAAGCGCGTCAGCAGCGACGCCTTGTACTCCTCCAGGTCGAACCCGGTCGGGACGGTGAGCGTCGGGGTCGCGTCCTCGTCCATGTAGAGGCGCAGGGCGTCGCCGAGCACGTCGACCGCGTCGGAGACGTACTCGAACCGCGCGCCGAGGTAGGCCAGCATCGAGTGCGTGCCGTTGAGCAGGCGCAGCTTCATCAGCTCGTACGGCGCGACGTCCTCGGTGAAGATCGCTCCAGCCTTCTCCCAGGCGGGGCGGCCCGCGGCGAAGGAGTCCTCGATCACCCACTGCGTGAACGGCTCGGTCACCACCACGCCCTGGTCGCGGACCCCGAGAAGGCGCTCGGCCTCGTCCAGGTCCTCGGCCGTGGTCGCGGGGACGATCCGGTCCACCATCGTGGCCGGGAACGCCGTGTCGCAGGTGATCTTCACGCCCGCCCGCTCGGCGTACTCCTCGACCAGTCCGCGCAGCGTCGCCCCGTTGGACGTCAGGTTGTCGCAGCACAGCACGGTCACCGGTGCCTCCCGCCGGGCCAGGCCGCGGACGAGCCGGCCGATGACCGTACGCGGCTCGCGACCGGTGATGTCCAGGCAGATCTCCGGGTCGTCGAGCCGGAGCCGCCCGGTCGCCGGGTCGTGCCGGTAGCCCTTCTCCGTCACGGTCAGCGAGACGACCCGCACCTCCGGATCGGCGATCCGGTCGGCGGTCGCGTCACCGGTGAGCACCTCCCGGACCGAGCCGATGATCCGTGCCGACACGCCCTCGGGGCCGCGTTCGAGCACGCTGTACAGCCCGTCCTGCGGAGCGAGCCGGTCGACCACCGCCGCGCTGCGCTGGGTGATGCCGCAGATCCCCCAGCCGTCGCCGGCGTCCTCGGTGTAGACCGCCTGGTGCGCCCGGTGGAACGCGCCGATTCCCAGGTGCACGATCCCCACCGACGACGGCACCTGCCGCGGCCGGGTCGTCAGTGACAGCCGCATGGTGTCCTCCAGTCGCTTGGTCTTCACCTGAACCTCCGAAAGTTGCGCCGGCCTTCAGACCGGGGAGGAATCCGGACTCCGCCAAGAGCGGCCCGGCGGAGCCAGGACGGCCGGAGAATGGAGTCCGCCGACATCTGACAAACAGTCTCACACGTGTTTGCGCCATGTGTAAGGTGTCGGTCATGCGGACGGCGTACAAGTGCCGGGCCTACCCGGACCCCGAACAAGCGGCGGTGTTCAACCGCACGTTCGGGTGTGTGCG
>NZ_JBFAJC010000074.1:0-50142 GCF_040655075.1 Actinoallomurus sp. NPDC050550
CCGCCCCCCACATTTTCACCTTTTTTTTCTTACACACCCGCCCCCCCCCCCCCTCCTCCCCCCCCCCCCCCCCCCCCCGGGGGGGGGGGGCCCCCCCCCCCCCCCCCCCGACCCGCTCGCAAGCACGCGGCCGAGAAGGACCACCGACACCGATGACCAGCGCTGAGGAATTCGCCGACGACCTACTGGCCACGATCCGCCACATAGCCGAGCAACTGCCCGCCCTCTACTGCCCGGCCACCACCCGACCTGATCTCAGCAGCACCACATACGCGATCGGCGAACTGGCGGTCACTGACGACCGGGCAGAACGGATCGCGCTTCTGCGGGGCTGCGTCCACGAGCCCGGCCCGTTGCTGGTCGTCCACACCACCGTGCTCGACCCCGAACAGCTAGCGACATCCTTGCACTACGGCGATCAGCCCCACACCGCAGCGCAACCCCGCGACGACGACGAACTGCGACGCCTCCAGCGCCACCTCCCCACCCGACCCCGTGAGGCCGTCGACCTGCCCGTTGACCACGCCCCCGCCTCGTTCACCGTGCGCGGGGCGGGTGCCACCTGGTACGGCTGGACCCGCCTCCCGGATGACACCGGCCTGGTGATCGAAGCGGTAGACATCGCCCCCAGGGACGTACGGATCGAACAGGTCACCGATCTCACCCCCTGCCTCGACGGGCTACGCGCGCTGATCGGGGGATGACGAGTTGGAGAACGAGAATCCGCGCTACGGCGCGGATCCCGGTCACAGCAGGGTCACCGAACCCGTTCCGCGCGCGCTCACCCACGGTGCGCGCAGCCCACGCGGCGGCCGGTTCCGGCCTGAGCACGACGGGATAAACGAGCCTAATGGGGGTTACCGGGTCAGTCCCGAACGGAACGCCAGCCCCGTGAGGAGCAGTGGTCCGGGGCGTCTGCCGGATCGTCGCGTTCCACGGCTCAGGGCTGTTTCCACTGTTCGGGCTCTGACATGGCCAACGGCATCGTGGGGCGACGGAACCTGGCGATCACGTCAGGCGGCAATGCAGAGCAACACGCCGCAGCGCAGGCGCCGGCTGTCAATGTGATCGCTCGTACTGTTCGACAACCGTCGCCGGGAGTTCGCTGACCTCGATTCCGCAGGCCTTCGCCCACGCACGGATCCGACGGTCCCCTGCCATCATCGGGCACCGCGGTCATGATCTCCAGGGCTCCATCGGGAGACGATGGTTGCTCGCTGGTTGCTCGGATGCCACGATCTTGCCAACGAGCCGAACTCGCGACCTGGCTCCTCAGCAGAGGAATCGCTGGCAGCCCATAAGTGGCTGGCCTGCCAAGGAATTGGACGGTTCGTCGCTGGCTGTTGCCATCAGTGGCGCCGCCGTAACGGCTGGCGTCCCGACCGGAATCATCGTGACGCCCTTCGTGCTTCCTCTCGAGCACTGGTAGCGGTTTCGGCCGTGGCGGCGGCGAGGATTCCGCCGGTGATGAAGGCGATGAGGCGCTCACGGTCGGCGGTGCCGGAACGGTCTCCCTCGGGGCGGGAGGTCTGCCGCTGGGGCCATTCCACCGTCGCGAACGCTCCGGACTGATGGAGGCTGAGCAGCCCCAGCATGCTCGTGTAGGCGAATCGGACGCCTTCCTCATCAAGGCCGGGCAGGGCCCGGCCCAGCGCGGTGAGGTATCGGCCCTCCACGGCGTCGACCTGGTCGGCGAAGATCTGCCGGACCTTCGGATCGGGTTCGCCGATCATGCGGCCGATGAAGCGCGCGACGTCGGGTCCGTTCGGGCCGTGTTCCGCCACGAGGCCGGTGCCCGGTTCGACGAATGCGCGTACCAGTGCCGCCGCGGAGGGGGGCTGGGGCTCGGATTCGAGCTCGTCCAGCCGGCGACGGCGTTCGTCGTTGACCGCCTGCATCGTCTGCTCGATGACGGCGCGCAGCAGGCCGTCCTTGGACCCGAAGTGGTAGTTGACCGCGGCGATGTTGGTCCGGGCCGCTTCGGTCAGCGCTCGCAGCGAGGTCCCCTCGATTCCCCTCTGGCCGAACAGCCGCACGGCCGAGTCGATCAACCGCTCCCGGGTGGTCCTCGTCTCTCGCGGAACGGGCTGGTCGTCGTGCGCGGTCATCGCATCCCCCGGGCGGGTCGCAGTGGCAGGGCCAGGGTATAGCATCCGTTTCAAATGACCGTTTGAAACGACTGTTTGAATCGGGAGTGACGGATGAGTGCGAAGACGGCGATCATCATCGGCGCGGGGATCGGCGGCCTGACGACTGCTCACGCCCTGCGTCGCATCGGCTGGCACGTGACGGTCTGCGAACAGGCTCCCGCCATCGCGGCGGTCGGGGCGGGCGTCGGCATCGCTCCCAATGCCGTCAAGGCTCTGGACTACCTCGGCCTCGGGCCGGCGCTGCGCGATCGCGGCCGGCGCCAGACCGGCCTGGAGATCCGCCTGCGCTCAGGGGGCCGCGTCGGGCACATCCCCGCCGACGAGATCGAGCGCCGCTACGGCGCCCCCTTCTACGCCCTGCACCGGGCCGAATTGCACCGCCTCCTCATGGCCGGGCTGGACGCGGACGCACTGAGAACGGACCACCGCGCCGAGAAGATCGCCCCAGGGCCCGGCGCGGCCACGGTCACCCTGCGCACCTCGGATGGCACCGTGTCGGAAACGGCCGACCTGGTCGTGGTCGCCGACGGCGTCGGCAGCCGGCTGCGCGCGGCACTCCTCCCTGGCTACCCCGGCCCGACGTATGCCGGATACACCGTCTGGCGCGGCATCGTTCCCGCAGAGCGGGCCGAGCCCATGGGTGTGCCGACCGTGCTGTCGGAGACCTGGGGACGTGGCGCCCGCTTCGGCTCCGCGACGATCAACGACGGCCAGATCTACTGGTTCGCCTGCGAAAGCGTCCCGGAGCACGCCACTCCGGAGCACGACCTCGGCCTGCTGGCCGCCCGGTTCCGGGGATGGCACGACCCCATTCCCGGGCTCTTCTCGGCGACCCCCGAGGACACCCTTCTGCGGCACGATGTGTACTACCTGCGGGCTAGGCTGCCCGGATTCGTCCACGGCCGAGTGGCATTGCTCGGCGACGCCGCCCACGCCGTGACTCCGGACATCGGCCAGGGTGCCTGCCTGGCCATCGAGGACGCCGTGACCCTCGCCGCCGCGATCGAGGAGCGAGGCGTCGACGCCGGGCTGTGCGCCTACGACAAACTCAGGCGTCCCCGCACCGAACGGATGGCGCGCACGTCCGGCAGGCTCGGGCGCATCATGCAGACGCGCAACCCCGCAGCGGCCCTGCTGCGCGACACCGTCGCCTCGGCACTGCCCACGTCGCTGCTGGTGAGCTCGGCGGGAACCGCCCTGTCCTGGACCCCACCCCTCGGCGCCCGCTCCTGAAACCACCATGGCAGAAAACGCGAGCACTGGATCCATTAGGCCGCGTGCCGTCTCCCGCAGGCTGCGTCATATCGGCTGATCACGAAGGGGGCAGGGGTTGCTGTTCGTCGAGGCTGTAGCCGCGCGAGCGCGGAAAGGGTCGCCCGGTCCGCCCACGATGGCCGAGGAACGGCGACCTGGCGACGAAGAACCATGAGCTGATGCCGTAACGCCAAGATCTCTACGTCCTTCGACGCCTGTGACCGGGCGAGCAGCGCGATCCACCCGAACACACGCAAGGCGATCAAATACAGCAGCCGCAGAGCCATCCAGCGATCCTGCCGGAACCGAGCCGCTGAGCGCCGCGAAGCCCCAGATCTCCCGTGACACGATTTCGGTACCCACGCCCTGCCCTGGTCGGGCCAGCCGTTGCCTGGCGATCCCGGCGATTGCGGCCGCAGCCGTACGTGCGCGCCCGTGTACTCGCAGCAACAGCTACACGATGGCCGATTCAGGACGACTGCTAGCTATTGCGTCAATTGCGCAACTATCAGAATGTTTCAGTGGCTAGGCAGCCGGTTCTCACCCCCGCCTCCGGCGGCCGCCGGGAGACCCACCGCAGCCATGTGCCGTCGGGAGCCGAGTGCCTTTTGCCCACGCCACCCGGGGCGCGCCATCGGGGCGTGCCCGTTCCCCAGGGAGGCACATGTGATGTTCCATCCCCCGGCCCGGCGTATTGGACTGACCGTCACAGCCGCCGGACTCCTGGCTCTCTCCGCAGCCCCCGCGGCACATGCGACGGCTCCGGCGAACGCCGCCTCACCCTCAGCTGTCGCATCAAGACTGGCCCAGCGGCTCGGATACCGCTCCGCCGGCTCCTACGTCGAACACTCTTCCAAGAAGCTGATCGTCGACGTGACGAACAACTCGGATGCGCGGACCGTGCAGGCTGCGGGCGCGACCCCGCGGATCGTCACGCGCAGCGGAGCGCAACTGCGGCAGGCCAAAAAGGAACTCGACGACATCGCCGTGCCAGGCACCGCAAGGGTGATCGATCCGCACACCGACCAGGTGGTCCTGTCCGTTGACAGCACCGTCGCCGGCGCTCGCCTGGCCAAGGTCCAACAAGCCGTCAAGAAGCTCGGAAGCTCCGTACGGGTCCGGCAGATCAAGGGCAGATTCCGGCCGTTGATCAGCGGCGGCGACGCCATCTGGGGCAGCGGGTACCGCTGCTCACTCGGCTTCAACGTGACGGACGGCAGCGGCAACGCCTACTTCATCACCGCGGGGCACTGCGGCAACGTCGTCTCCACCTGGTACGCCGACCAGGGCTCGACCCAGCAGATCGCCACCACACAGGACAGCAGGTTCCCGGGCACCGACTACTCCATCGCCGCCTACGTGGGCGGGGTCTCGCACCCGAGCGAGGTCGACCTCTACGACGGCACAGCGCAGCCCATCACCGGTGCCGCCGATGCCACAGTGGGCGAGTCCGTTCAGCGCAGCGGCAGCACCACCGGCGTCTATGGCGGCACCGTCACTGGTGTGAACGCGTCCGTGACCTACTCCGAAGGCACGGTGAACGGCCTCATCGATACCGACGTGTGCGCTGAGCCCGGTGACAGCGGTGGCGCACTATTCGACGGCAGCACGGCCCTTGGCCTTACCTCCGGCGGCAGCGGCGACTGTACCTCCGGTGGCGAAACCTTCTTCCAGCCGGTCCCGCCCGTGCTGAACGCGTACGGCGTCAGCATCGGTTGAGCCCCTGCCAAGGGGGTTCTCGCGAGGGAACCCCCTTCCGGGCTCGGGAAGACTCAGGTTCGGGAACCCGCCGGGCCATAGAAGGACTGATCGACGTCCAGATCGGCCGGAACGTGACAGGCTCGCCGGCCAGCGCCGGCGGTGCGACCACCAGACTGGACATCGGCGGCTGGTCAGGCCCGATGAAGTCGCCGGCGACCAGAGGAGATCGTCCCAGCCACGCCTCTGATCCCTCAACGAAACCCCAGCTCACAGCACGGAACAGGATTTCCGAGCGGCACATCCTTCGTCGTGGACGACACGACCCTCACCCCTCAGCTGGACGACTCGCCGTCACGCCTCCGGGCTCGGCGCCCGGAGGCGTGACGGCGTCACCTCGGGCTCCTACCGGAAGAGCCGGTGGTGATGCCGGTGATGGTGGCGAAAGCCTCGGTGGGTAAAGCGTTGTTGGCTTCCATGACCGGTGGCCCAGAACCCGCGGTGACCTGCCGGCTGCGCGTTCGCCGCAGTGACGCCGGTGGCAGTGAGCGTGCCGGCGAAGGCCACGGTGGCGATGGCCATACCGATGCGTGACATGGGTGTCCCTCCTTCATACGGTCGGACTCTGACGACCTACGACATCCAGTAGTTACACAGTCACGCAGAGGTTGGAAAGGCGCCGCACCGACGGCGACGTACGCGCTCACCCTATGAATATGCCAGTTACCGAAGACGACATCGGAGGAGTTCTTTCACGGGCCTGGGCGTTCTCGGTTCCACCGAGAACGCCCAGTGTCCGCTTTAGGGTGATTTTCGGCCAAGCATGCGTGAGTTACGTGCGGCTCGCTTCGTGGCGGTCTTGCTCTGCCTTCCGTCGGCTTTAGACGGATACGAATGAGACCAACCTTTGAGACGATCCCGGCTGCGCGACGTTCCCAAATGATAAGACAGTCATACGTTAAGGTAAATGCGACGTAAATTTGTGAATGTGTTTAGCGACCGTTCATGCCGGATTAGTTGATGGATCAGACCGCTTCAACGATGGCACTCTATCCCTGGTCGAATGACCGAGTTGACGACCTGGATGAGCGTTTACGGAGACGGCCCGCGCTCCCCGCTCGCCCTCATCGATGGGCCGTCCGGCACCGGCGAGCCGCGGGGACCTCTGATCGACGTGGCCGTTCCCGTTCACAATGAAGAGAAGGTCCTGGAAGGAAGTACGCGGCGGCTGCATGCCTACCTGAGCGAGACGCTCCCGTACCGGTTCCTGATCACGATCGCCGACAACGCCAGCACCGACGCCACGTGGGAGGTCGCCCAGCGGCTGACCCGGGAGATTCCCGAGGTCGAGGCCGTACACCTGGACCAGAAGGGACGAGGCAGAGCGCTCCGCCGGGTTTGGGGCGCGAGTGTCGCCGAGGTGGTCGCGTACATGGACGTGGACCTGTCCACCGACCTGGGCGCGTTCCTGCCGCTGATCGCGCCGCTGGTGTCCGGCCACAGCGACCTGGCCATCGGCAGCCGCCTGTCCCGGAACGCGGCCGTGGTCCGCGGTCCTAAGCGTGAGTTCATCTCACGCACCTACAACCTGCTGCTGCGTACCGTGCTCGCCGCGCGGTTCTCCGACGCACAGTGCGGCTTCAAGGCGGGCCGCGCCGACGTCGTGCGGGCGCTGCTGCCCGCCATCGAGGACGAGGAGTGGTTCTTCGACACCGAACTGCTGCTGCTCGCCGAACGCAACGGCCTGCGCATCCACGAGGTGCCGGTGGACTGGGTGGATGACCTGGACAGCCGCGTTGACGTGATCCAAACCGCCCTGGACGACCTGCGCGGCATCGCCCGGGTCATCCGCCGGGTGTTGTGCGGCGCGTTCCGCGTGCCGCTGCCGTCGCGGACGGAGAAGGCGCAGCTGCCGACCGGAATGCGGCGTCAGCTGCCAAGTTTCGCGATCATCGGCGTGATCAGCACCGTCGTCCAGCTCGGGCTGTACGCGCTGATGCGCCTGCTGATGCCGGTGCTCGCGGCGAACGTGGTGTCCTACTTCCTCGCCGCCATCGCCAACACTGCCGCGAACCGTCGCTTCACCTTCGGCGTGATCGGCTCGGCACGTGCCGTTCGGCACCAGTTCGAAGGCGGCGTCGCCTTCCTCGTGGGGCTCATCATCAGCACCGTCGGCCTCGCGGCGGTGCACGCCGTCTCCCCGCACGCCTCCCGGCTGGTGGAACTGGCCGCACTGTTCGCCCTCAACCTGTTCGCGGCCCTTATGCGCTTCATCCTGCTGCGCGCCTGGGTGTTCCACCCCCGCCGAGCGCGGAGCGAACCCGTCCTGGAGGACCAGCCCCGATGACGACCACGGAAGTCGCACCAGCCCCGCCCCTCCCGGAGCGGCACGGCCGGGTTCGCCGGCTGTTGCTCGGCCCCCCGGACGAGCAAGTGTGGGCACGTCCGGTCCTTTGGGCGATCCTCGCGCTCGCCGCCGTGCTGTACGGCTGGAGTCTGTCGATCGGCAACGCCAACGGCTACTACACGGCCGCCGTGCTGTCCGGTACGAAGAGCTGGAAGGCGTTCTTCTTCGGCTCCCTCGACGCCGGTTCCTACATCACCGTGGACAAGCCGCCGATGTCGCTGTGGGTGATGGGCCTGTCCGCCCGTGCCTTCGGCTTCAACGCCTGGAGCATCCTGCTACCTCAGGCGATCGAGGGCGTCGCCACCGTCGCCGTGCTGTACGCCGCCGTACGGCGTGCGGCCGGCACGGTGGCCGGCCTGATCGCCGCGCTGGCGCTCACGCTCACGCCAATGGTGGTCGCGATCAACCGGGACACCAACCCGGACACCCTCCTGGTGCTGCTGCTGGTGGTGGCCGCCTGGGCGTGCCTGGCGGCGATCGACACGGGACGGGCGGGTTACCTGGTCCTGTGCGGGGCCGCGGTGGGGTGCGCGTTCAACACCAAGATGCTGCAGGCGTTCGTCGCGCTACCGGCCCTCGCCCTCGTCTACCTCCTCGCGGCGCAGGGGACCTGGTTCCGCCGGATCGGTCACCTGCTGGCGGCAGGGATCGCGCTGGCCGCCTCGGGTCTGTGGTGGCTGCTGATCGTCGACCTGATCCCGGCGAACCACCGCCCGTACGTCGGGAGCAGCCGGGACGGCACCGTCCTGGATCTTGTGATCGGGTACAACGGAGCCGGTCGGCTCCTCGGCGACGGCGGCGGTGGCCCAGGCGGCGCGCCCGGACTCACGCGGATGTTCAACCACGTCCTCGGCGCCCAGATCTCCTGGCTGCTGCCCTTCGTCGCAATCACACTCGCCGCCGGGCTGATCCGCTGCGGCCGACGGCCCCGTACGGATCTCCGACGGGCGTCACTGACCCTGTGGGGCAGTTGGCTGGCCGTCCATTACCTGGTTCTGAGCTTCACCTCGGGCAACTTCCATCCCTACTACTCGAACGCCATGGCTCCGGCGATCGGCGCGCTGACCGGCATCGGTGTCGTCGCGCTCGCCGACTTCTGGGCATTCTCCCCAGCGATCGCCGCAAGCGGGGCCTGGTCACTCGTGCTGCTGCGCCGCACACCGTACTGGCTGCCCTGGTTGCCTTGGGCGGTCGCCGCCACCACCGGGATCGCCGTCGTGACGCTCGTGGCCGTACGGTTCGCCCCGCGCACCCGGGTCCGGACCGCGGGCGTGGCGCTCGGGCTGGCCGCCGTGCTCGCCGGCCCGGCGGCATACGCAATGTCGCCGCTATACGGACAGATGACTTCATGGAGGGCCAGCGACCCGCTCGCCGGCCCTTCCGACCGGCCGGGCACCCAACCCGGTCCGCACGCCATACGCAGCCCGCTGCCGACTCCGCTGGTCGCAAGCCTCATGACGCACCAGGACGGGGCGACCTGGCTGGTGGCCGTACCGAAGGCCAGCTTCGCGTATCCGTTGATCATCCAGACGGGCCGACCCGTCATCGCGATCGGCGGTTTCACCGGCAAGGACAACGCGATGACGCTCCCGAAACTTCAGGGGTACATCACGACGGGCAGGCTGCACTACCTGCTGCTCGACCCGACCTCGATGCTCCGCACTCAGGTGATCGCCCCTTGGGTGCAGCGGAACTGCACAATGATCGAATCGGGCCAGCGCGCGACGGGAGGCCAGACGCTGTACCGCTGCGACGCGCAGGGGATCGTGCGACGGTAACTCGAGCTCGGACTCTCGCCGCCGAGCCTCAGCGCTCAATCTGAGAGCCACCGGCTCCCCCGACCATCGACAAGCCCGGGAATGACCTGACAGTGCTCCCCGAAAGCTCCCCACCCGTGCTCCCGTGCTCCCTCCGGGAGCGGGGAGCACCGGGAGCACACATGGTCGCTGAACCGACGCCAAAGAATCTCATTGCTACCCGCTGACCTGCGACTTCTGAAAAATCTGCAGGTCAGCGATTGATCGGGACGACATTGACCGCATTGGGAACCGACGGTAAACGATGGGGTCTGACGAGCAATCGCTGATCGACGCGCAGCGTGATCGAACCCAGCACAGACGTGCATGCGTAATGCGCCTGACCTGCAGAAACGCTAGCGGACCGGCAATCCGGTGACCGTGCGGGCGATCACCAGGCGCTGGATCTCCGACGTGCCCTCGAAGATGGTGAAGATCTTGTAATGCACGGCAGTTTTCGCAGGTCAGGGGTGTGTGGGGGTGGGCTGGGTCAGCACGGGGTCAGCACGAGGCGGTTATCGGCCCGTTTGGCCATCACGGTAGGCGGCGTCGAGGACTTCTCGCGCGCGTTCCCGTGAGCCAGGCACTTAAGTCACCTCGATGCTCTTGTGCCCCAGCCAGCGGGAGACATCGGTGATGGGGATCCCTCGGGACAGGGCAAGCGAGGCGTAGTAATGACGTAGCGAGTGTGGCACGAACCCGTCCGGGAGCCCCGCGTCCTTGACCGCGGTCGTGAAGTGCTCGCGGTAGGTGTTGCGTGTGACCAGTTTCTTCTTGCGGCCGCGGAAGAGGTAACCGTCCTGGCTGGCGCCGTGGTCGGCCAGGTGTTTGTCGATCGCGCCGGAGACATAGCGAGGCAGCGGGATATCGCGGTACTCCCCCGCCTTGCGGAATTTCAGCGATCGTAGCTGGGCGGTTGGATTGACCTGCTCAGTGATTCGCAGAGTCTGCCCATCCCCCACGCGGCATTTGGTGTTGAGGGCGAACGCCTCGCCGATGCGCAGGCCACATCCCTGCATGACCCACACGTTCTTGACGTCAGCCGGGCTGGATGCCCTTGCCTCGGACGTAGAGCCGGGTGATGGGTGTGGTGTCGCGGCGGGGCCGGATGGCGAGTTCTTCCTCACCGTGCAGGACCCGGTAATGGTGTCTTCGACGACGACGGTGACGAGCTTGCCGGCGTGCCGGGGCCCGAGCTTGATGAACTGGCCGTTGACCATGAACCGGCCGCTGGCGTGGACCCGTCGCTGGACCCTGATCAATCCGGCGGGCAACGGCGGAGGCGGCAGCGGGGTCGCCGCGGTGCGAGCGCCAGGCAGGCGGGCGGCCCGCTCGGCGGTGATGGGACACGGCCAGGTGCCCACCAGGGCGCCGTCGGCGGTGGCGTGCATGAGGTGGCCGTCCAGCCGGAGCGTGATAGTTCGCCTAGCCAGGGCGAAGGCGATCTGGCATTTGACTCCGGCGATCGTGACGTGGCCGTCTCGCTGAGCCTTCCGTTCGACCTCGACCGCCTGGCCCGCCCCAAGCACGGGATTGCCGCCGATGTGGCGTGGTGCCGGTGCGGCCGGGGCCGGGCCGACGGGGCGGGCGCCGTAGCGCATGACCAGGTAGGCCAGGTCTTGTGGGAGAAGCCGGGAGACGACGGTGCGGACTAGGTGCCCGTCCAGCAGGATGTGCAGGCTGCGCAGGTCGGCCCAGACGGTCACGGTGCGGCTGGCCAGTGCGCGGGGCAGGGAGAACCGCTGCCGGTCGGGCACCAGGTTGACTTCGCCGCTGGACGGGATACGGACCTCGAACTCGATCGCGTTCTCCTCGGGCCGGTCCGGCGGAGGCTCGATCACCGCGATCCGCAACGGAGCCGCCGCTTCGTCATCGCCGACGGCCTTCGGTTCATCGTCTGTGCGCGCCGGGCGTGCGGCCTCCGTAAGTTGCTGGCTGGCCCGGCCTGCCGAGTCGGATGATGGTGCGAAGGATTCTGGCATTCCGCAGTTGCTCAGCGCAGGACGGTCGCCAGCAGGTCTGTGCCCAGCGTCGTCATCTCGGGCAGGTTGAGGGTGTAGTGGACGTAGCGCCCGTGCCGCCGGGTTGTGAGCAGGCCCGCGCGGCGCAGGACGGCGAGGTGGCGGGAAACTTCCGGGGGTGAAAGTTCCCAGGCGTGGGCCAGCTCACTGGTGGTGTGCGGGCCGCGGGCCAGGGTGCGCAGTAGCCGCAGCCGTACCGGATGTGCGAGCGCCTCCAGCCGGAGGGTGACCGTTTCCAGCGACACCGGCTCTGACGGACTCGGCTCGGCCACGGGGTACTGCACCACCGGATGCCATCCAGGTGCGTGGACCACCACCAGGTGCGGGCGGCCGAAGTCACTGGGGATGAAGGTGACCCCGGTGCCGTGGGCGGCGGTCGTCTTGTCCTGCAGCTTGTCCACGATGATGCGGTCGCCGTCCGGTGCCAGGGTAACCGCGCCAGAGACCGATGTGAGTGCCGCCCCGATGCCCTGGCGCTTCAGCAGGTCGTTCTTCAGGCGCAGGTCGGTGGCCAGTTGCACGGCGATGCCCGTCCAGGCGGCGTCGAAGAAGGCCTCGGCGCACTGTTCGAGGGTGTGGCGCACCCGCGCCCGCACAGCGGCCGGGTCCGCGAGCAGCCGTTCCGCGAAGGCCTCTTGGAGCGCGCCGCGGGCCTGGGCCAGGCCCAGGGCCCGCTCGCGCGCAGTCGCGTCGGAGAGCGGTGACGGCGCGGCGAAGTGGACCCGGTTGCTGCCGCACGTGGTGACGAGCGCGGCGGTCACATAGGTTTCGTCGTCGATCCGGTCTACATCGTCCAACTCCTCGGCGAGGGTCTGCCGAGGCCGGGCGGGGACCAGGAAGTCGGCTCGTGAGGAACGCCAGAGGAACTCCGCCTCCCGCAACCGCTCGGCCAGCTCCGGCGGCAGCCCGGCCCAGACGTCCCCGGCCCAGACGGCCAGCTGCGGGTGATGCCCGGGTTCGGCCAGGACGTGCAGCATCGCGGTCAGCTCGGCCAGTGGGGAGGCGGCGAACCGCAGCCGCTCGGCCGGTAGCCCGGTGATGTCGATGCGCAGCGTCATCCCCCCATCTTCGCTGGTCGGACGGCTGGCGGCGGCGTCGGTTGACGATGTCCGGCAACCGGCGTGCCGCATCCGGCGGCCCGACGCAACCGTTGGCGCCATGGCAACCACCACCCGAATCCGGCCCCGCGCCCTTCTCCGTGCCTCCGGAGGCCCCCGCTATGCCGTCGCCCTGGCCGTGGACGCGCTCGGCACCGGCCTGCTGCGGCCCTTTCTACTGCTCTACGGCGTGACGGTGCTGAGGCTGTCCGCGCCGGTCACCGGCACCGCCATGACAGCCGGCGCCATCGCGGGTCTGGTGTGCATGCCCGCGGTGGGCCGATGGCTGGACCGGGGCGCACGCAGCACGGTCGTGGCGGCGTCGATGCTGGTGCGGGTGCTGGGCGTGGCGCTGCTGCTGGCCACCCCGGCGGGACATGTCTGGCTGTTCGCGGCAGCGGCGCTCTTCCTCGGCATCGGCAACCAGGCGTGGCCGGCCGCCCACGCCGCCCTCGTGGCCACGGTCGCCCACGGCCGGGAACGTGACGCCGCCCTCGCAGGGGGCCGCTCCCTGCGCAACGCCGGCCTGGGCGCCGGTGGACTCCTCGCCACCGCATGCCTGGCGGGCGGCACCACCGCGCTGCAGGCGCTGGCAGGCGTGACCGGGCTCGCCTACCTCGCCGCGGCGGCCTTGGCGTGGTCGGTCCACGTGCACGCTCATCCGGCCGCTGCCGCAGCCAAGGACAACGACGACGAGCCGGCACCCCGGATGCGCGCGCTGCTGGCCGCCAACGTGATCTACGTCTTCTGCCTCAACGTCACCGAAGTCGCGCTCCCTCTGGTCCTGGTGACGCAGATGCACGCCTCCCCGGTGTGGTCGGCGGCCATCTTCGTGGCCAACACGGTGATGGTGGTCACCCTGCAGGTTCCGGTCACCGTCCTGATGTCCCGCTTTCCCCGCCGGTCCGTGCTGGCATTCGCCGGCGTGGTGGTCACCGCGTCCTACCTCGGCTTCTTCGCGGCCACCTCCCTGGGACACGGCTGGGGTGCCCCGGCCGTCGCCGCGGTGTCCGTTATCTCCACCCTCGGCGAGATCATCTATGCCGGTAGCGCCACCGCGCTCGTCACCGCACTCGCCCCGGCCCATGTCCTGGGACGCGCCCTCACCCGCTTCCAGCTCTCCACGGGCTTCGGCCTCGCCGTCTCCCCGGCGGTCATCACCGCTCTCGCACCCCACGGCCCGGCAGCCCTCTGGGGCAGCCTCGCCGCCGCGACGCTCCTCTCCGCCTCCGCCGTCGCCCGCTGAGCATGCTCGATCACGAGGCACTATGGAACGGCCGCTACCGCCGAGAAGAAGCAAGGAACGCGGCTCAGCGGCGGGTGTCGCCGGGGGCGAGCAGGCTGGTGATGAAGTTGCCCCGGTTCTGTGGACTGATGTGCCCCGGCTTCGGTGGGGTGTGCTTGCTGGAATCCTCGTGACGTTGATCATGAGGAGAGGGCGAGGATGCCACGGAGCTATCCCCCGGAGTTCCGCCGCATAGTGCTGGACCTGATCAAAGCCGGCAGGTCGGTGAAGCAGGTCGCTGCTGATCTGCAGATCAGTGACCAGACGATCTACTCCTGGCGCAAGCAGGACCGGATCGATTCCGGCCTCGAACCCGGCTTGAGCTCGGCCGACCACGCCGAACTGGTCGCACATCACCATCGGCCACGGGGCAGTGGAGATGCTGATGAACCGAGCAGGCATCAAGGGCCTGCCCGGACACAAACGCCGCCGCCCGATCCACCAGACACCGACAGCCGCCGACCTGGTCGACCGCAAATTCACCCGAACCGGGCCGGATCAGCTGTGGGTCACCGACATCACCGAACACCCCACCCGCGAGGGCAAGGTCTACTGCTGCGTCGTGCTGGACACCTACTCGCGCCGGGTCGTGGGCTGGTCGATCGACTCCACGCAGACAGCCACCCTGGTCACCAACGCCCTGGGCATGGCCGTCCAGAACCGGGGACTGTCCGTGGGCACCGTGATCCACTCCGATCATGGAGTGCAATACCCCTCTTGGGTTTTCACTCGGCGTGTTCAAGAATCCGGCCTGGTCGCATCGATGGGATCGATCGGCGACTGCTACGACAACGCCGTCATCGAATCGTTCTTGGGCCGGATGCAGACCGAACTACTCAACCGAAAACGGTGGAAGACCCGCATCGAGCTCGCGAACGCGATCTTCGAATACCTGGAGCTCTTCCACAACCGCCGGCGCCGCCACAGCGCCCTGGGGATGCTCACCCCGATCGAGTACGAGAGGATCTACCCGACCACCCAACCGGCATGAGGGTCCAGTAAGCCGACACCACGAAAGCCGGGGCACATCAGGCACGTCCGTAGGCAAGCGGTCCACGCCTTGGGCACGACCTTAGGCACGTCCGTAGGCAAGCGGTGGGCGCATGGCCGCACGCTTAGGCACGTGGTCGGTGTCAATCCCCTGAAAGCGTGGAGACGGTGTTATGCCACTTCCTCCGGGTTTGGCGGACGGCGAGCCAGCTGACCGGAGCCGCGGCCGGCCGAGGCCCTATGCCCTGCGCGCGCCTTTTGGTTACCCCGAGCGCCAGGCCCAGCGCGCCCTGGACCAGGGTGTTGAGGGTCAGGCTGCGGGCGCGGGCGAAGGCGCGCAGCCGGGTGCCGAGACCGGCCGGCGCCTGGAGGCGGAACTGCTCGCCGCGCGCCTGCCACCGGTCGGGGCCGGCCGGCCAGCAGCGTGGGTCCCGGCAGCCCGGCGAGCGCGTCCCGCCAGGCGGCCTCCGCGGCGGCCCGGTCCTGCCCGGCAAGCCAGCGGTGATATGCCTCGGCCGACGGCGGCTCCGGCACGCCCGCGGCGTCACCTCCGCCTGCGTACAACTGGGCCAGCTCGCTCAGCACCAGCCAGGAGGACCAGCCGTCGAGCACCGCGTGGTGGGTGCAGATGACGAAGCGGTGCCGATCCGGGGCGAGCCGCACGAGCAGGAACCGGCTCAGCGGAGCCTTGGTCACCGCGAACCGCTCCGACCGCGCGCTCTCGACCAGCCGGTCCAGGTGGTCGGCGCGCTCGCGCTCCGGTACACCGGACAGGTCGACCTGCCGCCAGAGCAGCGGGACCGCGCGGCACACCACCTGGACGGTCCGCTGGTGCGGTCCTGCCAGAAGCAGGTCCGCATGCACGTAGAGGGCGCTGACCAGTGCCGCACGGCCTGGCGGCGACCGACCGCCCAATTCAGTGTTCGGCTGGCGTCTACTCCTGTAAAAGCCCGGCTCCACCGGCGCTGCGGTCTAATTTCTGCCGGTGATTCTGCCGGTGATTCTGCCTGGGCCGATCACAGTCCATTGCTCTAAGCTGCCGCGATGTAGCGCCATTCTCCCGGCCCGTCGCCGCGCGCATCGACGTGAACGCGACCGGGCGCCGGCAGATCATCGCACCGCCGCACCACGGCGGCGGCCGTCGTTCGAAGCAAGGTGTGAGTGTGAGAAAGCTTCTGCGTCACCACATCGGCAAGCCCGTCGGGGTGCTCCTGGCGTTGATGACCGTGCTGGTCGGCACGGCCGGGACCGCGGACGCCACCATCCACTGGTACGGCATTCAGCTGGTCGACCAGGCAAGTCAGGAGTGCCTGCACGCGGGCGCTCTCGGCGAGGGCGGCGTCACGGTGCCGAGCTGTATGGCACGCGGTACCGACTGGTGGGCCCTTTACCCTGCCAACCCGGGCGAGGCGTGGGACAGCATTCATGGCACTTATGCCCAGGTGCTCATCCAGGCGACGAACGCGCCCTTCAACTGCCTACGGACCGGCGACAACGGCTACGGGCCCAACGGGCCGATGTCGACGTTCACCACGATTGCCACCTGCAGCGAGCAGGACCCTCACCAGGTATGGGCGATGTGGACGGCGGCCCCGCCACAGAACGTCGGGAACCCGGCAGGACTCAAGCACTTCATCGAGTTCTACAACCCGGCCACCCACACCTGCCTGGACGGCGGCATCGGCGTGTATGGATTCTACAGCCCCTACAACTGCTCCAAGACCAACAACTGGCAGATCTGGAACATCTACACCAACCAGACCACCAGCTGAGGGCCTTGACCCAGGGCATTCGCCGAAAGCGACAGCTGCGGGCGCGGACGGCCTTGTTAGACACTCCCACTTCCGCGACTGTCAATCCCCTGAAAGCGTGGAGACGGTGTTATGCCCCTTCGGCCCTGAGCTGGGCCGTTGAGGCCCTCCGTTGTTCTGCCATCTGATGCTCGAACATGATCGGGGCGAGCCCGTCGTTGGCGCTGTGCCTGTGGGTGTCGAATATCGTGTCACAGGGCCTGATCTGGGCTTTCGCCGCGCTTAGCAGCTCGGCTCCGGCAGGATCACAGGATGGCTTTGGGGCTGTTGTACTTGATCGCCTTGCGTGTGTTCGGGTGGATCGCGTTGCTCGCTCGATCACAGGCGTCGAAGGACGTAGAGATCTTGGCGTTACGATGGCGGAGTGAGGTGGCGTAGGCGAGGGCGCGCAGCGCCGCGCGGTCGAGCCGGGCGACCGGCACGACGGTCAGCACGCGGATCTCGTCCGGACTCTCCTGCTCCTCCCTGACGGCCGACCGTAGAGTCGAGGCTTTCCCCGGCAGAACGGGCGCGACCGTGCCGGCAATCCCGCCCGCGCTCTCCGGCGGCGGGCGCAGCGCGAGCGCCTCGCGCACCGTCGCGTAGTGCCGGTGGATCCGCAGCGCGGCGACGATCAGCAACGGCGCGCCGAGGACCAGGACCCAAGCGCCTTCCGTGAACTTGGTGACGGCCGCCGTGAGCAGCACGAGACCGGAGACCAGCGCGCCAACGGTGTTGACGGCGATGCTCTTTCGCCAGTGGGTGCCGCGGTCGCGCCACCAGTGCACGACCATCCCGGTCTGCGACAGGGTGAAGGCCAGAAATACGCCGACCGCGTACAGCGGGATGAGCGACTGGATGCGCCCGCGGAAGGCCAGGAAGATGACGGTGGCCGTGACCGCGAGCGCGATGATGCCATTGCTGAAGGCGAGCCGATCGCCCATGTGGAGGAATCGCCGCGGCGCGTAGTGGTCGCGAGCCATGAAGTACAACAGCCGTGGGAAGTCGGTGAAGGCGGTGTTCGCGGCCAACACGAGGATCAGCGTCATGACGGCCTGCGTATAGCCGTACAACAGGCCGCGGCCGAACGTCCGGTCCGCCAGTTGGGACAGCACGGTCTGGCCCGGCCGGGGTACGACTCCGTCCAGATGGATCAGCGCGACCAGGCCCGCGAGCATCACCACCAGCAGGCCCACCATCAGGGTGAGGGTGGTCCGGGCATTGCGCCATTCCACTGGTCGGAAGACCGGTATGGCGTTGGACACCGCTTCGACGCCGGTCATCGATGTGGCGCCAGAGGTGAACGCACGGAGTATCACGAGCAGGCCGAGGCTCTCGGTCGCCCTGATCGCCGGTGGCGGTGCGGCGGCGAACCCATGGGCGGCGGCGTGCGCCATGCCCACCGCGATGAGCAGGAACATGGCCAGTAGGAAGGCGTACGTCGGGATCGCGAACAGATTTCCCGCCTGGCGAACACCGCGGAGGTTCCCCGCGAGCAGAACGGCGATCGCCGCCAGCCCGAGGACCAGCGAGTACGGCCGGACCGCGGGGACCGCAGACGCGATCGCATCGACGCCGGACGCGATCGACACCGAAACGGTGAGCACATAGTCGGCCATCAGTCCGGCGCCAGCCGCCAGTCCCCAGCGAGGTCCGAGGTTGTCGCCCGCCACGACGTACGACCCGGCCCCCTGGGGATAGGCGGCGATTGTCTGCCGATAGGACAACGCGACCGTGATCGCCAGGAGGATCAGTACCAGGGTGAGGGGCACGGACAGGCGCAGCGCCGCGCTACCCGCCAGCATCAGGACGCTCAGCATCGCCTCCGGCCATAGGCGACGGAGGACAGCAGATCGGAGGACAGCACCGGCAGCGCGACCAGCTTGCGCATTCGTTCATGCGCGACCGCTGTAGTCTGCAGCGGCGGGCCCAGTACCAGCCTTTTTGCTCTTACGAGCACCAATCCGAGACGGGAATCAGGCATGATTCCCGTCTCAGTCGTCACGAGTTCGTCCGGCGCTTCCGCGCGGAACATCTGAATTGGAGCAAAGCGTCCAAATCTCGTTGGAACCGGCTCATCGCGGAAGTAGCCGAGCGCCGGATCGACCGGCAGCGCCCGGTCCGCGCGCCGCCCGGCGGGCACCGATGCCCAGTGGCGGCCTACCTCCCGCAGCAACCGCTCGTCTTCTAGGCTCAGCGGGCGATATTCCTCCGCGGCGCTCAGCACGATGGTCGGCTGCTCCTCCGGGCGGCGATCGCCGTTTCGATCAGGCCGTCCATGCGCGCGCTCCACACGGCCAGCGTATGCCGAGGTCATCCGGCTCGATCCCGGCCGTGAGGGTGGCACACGACTGCCGTGCCCGGCCTTTGCCCGTAAACGACCTTCCCCGCAAGGGTGAGATCCGCCGGGCGGTACCCACTTCCCTGGTTCTCCGCCTCCCTGTTCCTCACGAGCTGCCATCGACGCGACCGAAGCCACCCATTCGTCGCGAGGTCACCGTCCGCCGGGCCGGCCGGTCACCGTCGCGCGGCTGAGTTCCCTGAGCCGCTCGGCGTCAGCGATCAGCCCGTACACCATGTCGCGAGTGTCCGCAGCACCCGCAGGCTCCGCCGAAGGTGCATCGGGGGCGATGTGGCCGACGAGTCCGGCCCGGCGCCGGCCGGGCGGCTCCGGCGAGCGTTGATCGCGGATGCCGACTTCGGCCTGCGGCGTTGCCGAACCCGGGCGGGGAAAGGCGAGGACCTCGTCGGCGCCCTGGTCAAGGTGGTCGGCGACTTTGCGCGCGGCCGTAGCGATGGGACCGACCGGGACGGCGGCAAAGGACGCCGGCGACGTCAGGCGATCTCGTAGCCGCCGCGCGGCTCTGCCCGTCTCACCGATGCGCGCGATCTGTTCGTCGGGCGACGCAGCCTTCCGCCTGAGCCTGGTGCCGGCCGCTTCGAACGTGGCGGCGACCGACGCCGCCTTCCGGTCCGCGCCGCGGATCCGGGCCTCGCGGCCCCTGGACGGTTCGGCGACCGCACGCGCGAGAACGGCATGGGTGTGCAGCAGCCGGGCCAGCCGCTCGGCTATCCGCCGCTGGATCCCGGCCGGAAACAGCAGCTGTGCGAAGAGCAGCGCGAGCAGGGCGCCCACGAGACTGAGTACGATGCGCAGGATCCCGGCCCGCCAGCTCAGCGGCGCGGTGAAGTCGATGAGGAGCATGGTCATCGGCGTGCCGAGCGTGATCCAATAGCCCGTGTTCACCGGTTTGAGCGTGAACCCCAGCGCACCGCTGATGAAGATCATGGCGAGGAGGGTGATCCGCCCAGGCGCGAGTGCCAGGGCAACGGCGGCGGCTGCGGCGCCGACCGTGGTGCCGACGGCCTGCTGCAGGACCATCCGCACCGTGTCGGTGTACGAGTCGCGCAGGCTGAACAGCACGGTGAGGATCAGCCAGTGCGGGTGAGACAGGTGCAGTTCGACGGCCAGGATCATGGTCAGCGCCAGCGCCGTACCCACGCGTGCGGCGTGCCGGAACCGGGGTGACCGGGTCCTGACCGCTTCGACGCACCGGGCCCACCAGGCCCGGATCCCGGGCAGTCGTCGCCCGGCGATGCGCCGCTCTTGCGCTAGAACCCGGCACACCGTGTCGGCCGACGCATCCATCCGGCCGATGATCCGGTCGGCGTGGAGGCGCAGCGCGACGGTGGGCAGACCGGCCCGCCCGGCGATACCCCGGCTGTCGTGTTCGCCCAGCCGGCCCATCGGAACCGAGGCCGCCACAGTGTCGGGCGGCACGTCCGTATCCGTCTCGATCGCCATGCCGAGCGTGCGCAGCCGGACGGCGACGGCGGTGAGGGCGGCCCCGAATTCGGCCTGCCACTCCGTTGGATACGGCCGACTTTCCAGGCGCAGCGCGCCCAGAACGGCTGCCTCGTCCATCACCTGGTCGACCGCCGCAATGATCCGAGCCGGTCGCCGCTGTTCCTCAAAGCCGCCCGAGCGGTAAAGGCCGTAGGCGATCCGGGCGGAGTGAAGGTCCGAATACGCCGTGGCGCGCCGGCGAGACCATTCGCCCGGGTCCAGGTCAGGGCCCGCCAGATCGTCGAGCGTGTCGGCGACCGAACATGCGGCGGCGGCGATACCAGCGCGTAGCGGCCGGAGCCTCCGTGCGACCCACGGCGCCAGCAGCAGTACACAGATCCACACACCGCCCAGCGTCTCCAGCAGTCCGTTGTACAGCACCGGGCTGGTCACCGGTCGCAGCGCCGCGACCAGCGTGCACAGCGCCGCCATCGGTCCCAGCTCGGGAATCGCCGCGCCGAGCGCTGCGACTGCGGATGTGACTACCACCATCAGCCAGTCATGGCTGCTGACCAGGCCGCCGAGCCAGGAGAACAGTGTCACGACGGTGACCCTGATAATCATCGAGCGGGCACGGGCGCCCTGGGGCCCCTGCGGCGCGATGACCCCGACGTAGAAGGCCCCCAGGGCGACGAGCTGGCACTCGGCGACATGCCCGGTGATCAGGCCCGCCACCAGCGGGACACACACGCCGGCCGCGGTCACCAGCCCGTAGACCGGCGCCGCGCCGCCCTCGAACGTGGCGAACGCCCGGCGCAGCCACAACAGCGATGACCGCACGGCCTGCTCCCCCCTGGCGACGTGGCGGCGGTCTCCGCCCCTTTACCCCACGTCGTTCACGCCTACCCACCACGATGCACGGAGCTGCGGTCGGCTTAGGCACTTGGCCCGGAGGCCGGGGAATGAAGCGGCTATTAGGCCCCTAGCCGACCGAAATGCTCGGCCGGCTAGGGCCGGTCACATCATCACCGGCTTCAGTCACCTTCTCGGCCGTGAACGACCGGGCTTGGAGGCCCGGTGATCACGCCTTGTCGCGCTCCCCGTCGCGGCTGGCCGTCGTGCCGGGGGCGCATCACCCCGGTCCCTGCCCGAAGGCTCGGGACCGGGGTCGGGCATGGTGACAAATGCCCACGCCGTGCGCTCCCGCTGGCGGACGTTCACGGCGGCGATGTCGTCGGCCAGGCCAGCGAGCCCGCACGCGACGCACAAGAATCGGCCCCGGGTGGGCCGGTTTTTACGGGAGACGTGCCCGCACCACGGGTTAGGGCAGGTCTGTGAGGTGTAGTGCGCGTCCACCTCGCAGAACGGCACCCCGGCCCGGCGGGCCTTGTAGTGCAGGAAGGTGCCGAGCTGGTGGAACGGCCAGGACGAGAGCGTGGCCCGCTGGTGCCGCTTGAGCCGGACCCGGTCGCGGATCCCGTCGAGTTGCTCGACGGCGATGCCGCGTCCGGTGCGTTGGGCATCGGCCACGATCTGCTTGCTGATCTTGTGGTTCTCGCCTGTGGCGTGCCGGGTCTCCCGCTGCCGGCGTTTGGCCAGCCGCCGCGCGGCCGACCTCGAACCGGCCGCCTTCTTGGCCTGCAGTTCGGCCCGCCGGCGCGCCTGGGCCCGCCGGTACCGCTTCAGCGCCTGGCCCTGATGGTTGTCCCCATCACTGGTGGTGGCCAGGTTCTCGATCCCCCGGTCCACACCGATCCAATCGGCCGGTTCATACTGGGCGGCCTCTGGGATCTCACACGTGGCGTACAGGAACCACGTGCCGTCCCGCAGCACCAGGTCGGTTTCGCCTTTGCGGCGGGCGGCCAGGGTCTTCAGGTGGGACGGTTCGCCGGTGAAGCAGATGCCCTGCAACCGGCCCGCCGTGGTCCAGATCGACACCGTCCGGGCGTCGTATCGCCAGCTGAGGCAGCGGTCGTCGAACGGGTGGGCGGCGTCCGGGCGGAACGCGATCGGCTTGGAGGTGGCCTCGCGTCGCCGCTTGGACCCTTCTGGGCCGAGCAGCCCAGCGTCGATCAGGGCGTGCAGCGTCGTGTAGGCGTCGGCGGTCTTACGGATCACATGCAACGCCGGCTGCGCAGACAACCCTGAGGCCTTCAACTCGGCGTAGAGGAGTTTCTGCAGCCGGGCCCGGGAGAACACCCTCTGCTCATACGCCTTGACCGACACCCGATTCGCGGCCGCGTTGCAGGCGTGCAGCGTCGCCGCCAGCGCCGTCGCCTGCTCCGGCGTCGGCAGCAGCTTCACCCGCACCACCAGTTTCACGTTCAGTGACTCTATTACTGCGTACCGACATCGGTGTCGAACTCCCGGATTCAACGGTGAGACCGACCATGTCCACCTACTCGTGCACTACCGGCCCAAGATCGCCATCTCCACCCTGGTCAACTCACTGAAGGGCGTCTGCGCCCGCCGCCTCCGCCAGGAGTTCCCCGCCCACATCCGCAAACACCTGTGGGGCGATCACTTCCGGTCCCCGCCCTACTTCGCCGCCTCCTGCGGCGACGCCCACCATCGATCATCAAGGACTACCTCGACCAGCAGAAACGCCCCGACCAACACCGACCCCACCCAGCGGCGCTAACGCGCCGCGACACATCGGAAGCGATTCCTCCCGGCCCTGAAGGACCGGGATTCCTCGCTAGAAGCCTGTTGAAGCGCTCCTCGCGCCGGACCCGAACCGGCAAACACCTCGTGTCGGCGTACGTCTCTGCAGCACAGAGCCAAGTACGGCTAAGCATGGATTTCATGGCTCGGCCTGGGCGGGACGCCACAAGAGGTGGGACCCGATCAGAAGGGGTCCAGGGCGAAGGGGATCTCCAGCAAAGGGAAGCCGTGCTGTGCTGGTCCAAGGTGGCACTCGGATATAACGAACGTCCCTTCGGGCTGCTTGGGCAGGCCAGCGCGACCGCACCGGCGCTGACCAGGCCGATCGCCGGCGACCTGGCCGGGCAGAGGAATTGGCCGAGGCCGTCGCCGACGACGTGGTCTCCCAGGTGGCGTTGACGGGGCGCTACGCGCCCGCCGTTCGGACCTATCTCGGCACGCAGGTCAGGCGGGCGCGGCCGGTCGGCGGCACCGCCCGCCTGATCTCCGCGGCGCTGGCCCGATTCCCTCCCGGTCGGCGATGATCCGGAGGAACTCGCCCAGGCTCATCCGCCGCGCCGTGCCGCCGCCCTGCCGCGCCTGAGCGGATCGTGCAGCGGCCCCACGCCCGCGTCGACGACGACCAGGCTCCCGGCGCCGCCGAGAAAGGCGCACCACATCCCTACGCCCTGATCGGGCTCGCACATGCCCTGCCTCATTCCTTGCGCAGCACGACGATCGGGCCGTCGGCGCGAACCGCGTTCCCCGCGGTCACGACGCGATGCCCGGATCTGCGCGCCGCCGCCCGCCGCCAAGGCTCGAACGACCGCTCTCCGGGGAAGGACCGCGACCATGAGCCCCGCGTCCCTGTTCGTCGTCGGCCTTGCCATCGCGGTGGTGGTGCTGCTCTCCCGCACGCTGTCCGCCCAGGCAGGGATCCCCGAGGCCATCCTGCTGGTGATCCTCGGCGCTGCGGTCGGATTCCTCCCCGGCATGCCCGAGACCCGGCTCCCGGCGCAGCTCGTGCTGCTCGGTTTCCTGCCACCGCTCGTCTACCATGCGGCGTTCTTCACCGCGCCGAGGGAGGCGAAGGCGGACGCGGTGCCGATCATCACGCTCGCCGTCGGGCTGACGCTGGTGACCACCGTCGCCGCCGGGTCGGCGGCGTGGTGGACGATGCCCGCGATGGGCTGTGCGGCGGCCATCGCCCTCGGCGCCGCCGTCGCTCCGACCGACCCGGTCGCGGCGACCTCGATCATGAAACGGCTGGCCACGCCGATCCGAATCGTGACCATCGTCGAGGGTGAGAGCCTCATCAACGATGGCGTCGCGCTGACCGCGTTCGGGCTCGCCGTCGAAGCGCTGAGGGGGCCGTTCTCCTTCGGCCACGGTGCAATCCGTCTGGCCGAAGTGGTCGTCGGCGGCATCGCGTACGGCCTCGTCGTGGGCCTCGTCAGCGCCCGTGTCCGCCGCCGGATCCGCGATGCCGGCAGCCAGATCATCATGTCATTGCTGACGCCATACCTCGCGTTCGTCCCGGCCGACCGGCTTGGCCTGTCCGGGGTCCTCGCCACCGTCGCCGCGGGCTTCTACCTCGGCACCCGCGGCGAGGGCATGCTGCAGCCCGCGTCCCGGCTGACCGGACAGGTGTTCTGGCGAGTGCTGGTGTTCATGCTGGAGTCGGCCCTGTTCGTACTGCTGGGCCTGCAGACCCGCGCGCTGTTCCGTGAGCTGGCCGGCCTGCCCTGGTCACGGACCATCATCGGCACGATGGTGGTCGCGGCCGTCGTCGTGGTCCTGCGGCTGGTGTGGACGTTGCTCGTGTTCCCGCTCTCGCGGTACCTGCCGGGGCGGCACTTCGCCTTCGACCACCTGCCGTGGCGCGAGCGGCTCGTCATCGGGTGGAGCGGCATGCGCGGCGCCACCACCCTGGCGATCGTTCTGTCCCTGCCGACGGCCGCGCGCGATCTGCTGCCGGAGATCCGCAGCGAGCAGATCTCCGTTGCGGCCGCGATCGTGTTCATCACCCTGATCGGACAGTCCATGACGTTGCCAGTTCTGCTGCGCCGGCTCGGCCTCGCCGAGTCGGACCGCGTCCGGATCCAGACGCTCGATGCCCGCCGGGAGATGCTGGAGACCGCGCTGGCGCGGCTCGACGAGCTCATCGAAGCCGGTGCGGTGGACGAGCGCACCGCCCGGGCCTACCGCCAGATCTATGAGGACCGGATCGACCGAATCCGGGCCGAGCTCGACGAGGAGGTAGAGGAGGTCACCGACGCCGTCGGCCTGCGCCGCGAACTGGTGCGGACGCAACGCGAGAGACTCCGGCGGCTGTACCACAAGGGCAGAATCAGCGGGGAGGTCATGCGGGCCGTGGACCGCTGGCTCGACCTCGACGATCCCGACGTCCGCGACATCCGCGACGTCGAATGATCGGCATGGCACGCCCAGCCCGCCGACCGCGACCACCCCGCTGCGATCGCCACGGCGCCTCTCCGGCCAACAGCCCGATGTCGTGGCTTGCTGTATCAGACGTAGCCGGGACGAGCGGTCGTCCCCCGGCCCCCGGCTCTCCGCATGGATTCCGTCGTGCCATCGAACGGTGGCGCCCGCCGCTCCGGGCGGTCCGGCACCCGGTCAGGACGGGGGCTCCGTCCCGCGGCAGGCAGTTTCGCAGGCGTCTTCGGTCATCGCCGGGGCACGCGCGCTGCGGCCTGCCCGGTACCGGACCCCACCCGGGCAACACGGCTGTGCTCGGACGAGAACCAGCGACTACAAGACGCGGCTGCTGGAGAAGCAGCGGCTGCGGGCGCAGTACGTTCGTGATCGCGGCGACGGGCGCCCACGCCGCGGCGCACCCGTCGTACCTGCGGGTCGAGCTGCCGGATCTGCGTGCAAAGCTCGTACGACCGCCGCCCCGAGAGGAGATTCCGGTCATCTGCGACGAGCAGCTCGTCGTCGAGTACTACGCGCGCTGACCCCGCCCGTCGGGCGGCGGAGGCGCGCCGAGGACCGCTGCGCCCCGGACCGTGCCGCCGCCGTGGCTTATACCCCGTCCGGTCGTGGGATGCCGCGAGCCCGTCCCGAGACAAGGCTGGGTGGCAGGAGGTGGTACCCATGCCCCCGACCGGCATACCGAAGTTTCAGCGCCTCTTCCGCGCCGCCGCGAGCCTGGACGTCGACAAGGACGACCTCAAGCGCTACGACGACTTCGTCGACGGCAAAATCTACGACCTGCTCCTCATCGGCCAGGCACACGCCAAGGCCGACGCCCGCGACATCATCCAGCCACACGATCTACCCGTGACCAAAGGCTTGCAGGAGAGCATCCACGAATTCCGCAAGCTCGACGAGGAGATCGAGCTCGAGTCGCTCCTCGAGCGGCTCGCCAAGCACCCGCCGTTCGAGCTGATGGTCGCGGACGAGACCGAGGCCGGCCTGCCGGAGATCGCCGGAGGGCTGACCGTCGCGCTCGCCCGTGCCTTCAAGCTGATCGATCCGAAGCTGAAGAACCCGCACACCGAGCAGTGGGAACGCGGCGCCCGCGTGTTCGACCTGCTGCTGTAGGCCACCACGACACCACCCGACGCACTACACGATCGGGGGATGTCAAGCGAGCACCCGCCGGGGCGGAGTTCGTTCGTCGATCCCCGCCCCGGCACGGCCCGGGAGACCATGCGCCACCGCCGAGACGCGGACCGCCATGTCTACCAAGCCTGAGGATGCGACCGGCCACGCAATGGGCGAGCGTTGGATGGTGTAGCGCCATCTTGACGCAGGAGCTCCGAGCGTCCAAGCCGGTCATGTTGTTCTCCGTCGAAAGCCGGGGCTCCGCCGGACCGGCCGGGAGGAGAGCATGGCCAAGGCAGTCGGAATCGATCTCGGAACCACGAACTCCGTGATCGCTACCACCGAGGACGGTCACCCGACCGTGATCCCCAACAGCGAGGGATCGCGCACGACGCCGTCCGTGGTGGCCTTCACCGAGCAGGGCGAGCGCCTCGTCGGGCAGCTCGCCCGCCGGCAGGCGATCCTGAACCCCAAGGGCACCATCTACTCGGCCAAACGCTTCATCGGCCGGCGGTACGACGAGGTGAAGAGCGAGATCAACGCGGTCTCGTTCGATGTGGTGGCCGGCCCGGAGGGGGCGGTCCGTTTCAACGTCAGGGGCAAGCAGCACGCGCCGGAGGAGATCTCCGCGCTGGTGCTGCGCAAGCTCGCCGACGACGCCGGCAAGTTCCTTGGGGAGCGGGTGACGGAAGCCGTCATCACGGTCCCCGCCTACTTCAACGACGCTCAACGGCAGGCCACGCGGGACGCCGGGAAGATCGCCGGCCTGGAGGTCCTGCGGATCATCAACGAGCCCACCGCGGCAGCGCTCGCCTACGGCCTGGACAAGGGCGCGAACGAGACGGTGCTCATCTTCGACCTCGGTGGCGGCACGTTCGACGTGAGCCTGCTCAGCATCGGCGAGGGCGTCGTTGAAGTCCTCGCGACCGCCGGTGACGGGCATCTCGGCGGGGACGACTTCGACCGCCGGATCGTCGACCACATCGCCGACGAATTCCAGCGCGACAACGGCATCGACCTGCGCCAGGACCCCCAGGCGCTGCAGCGCATGTTCGAGGCGGCGGAGAAGGCAAAGGTGGAGCTGTCCTCGGTGACCCAGACGACGATCAACCTGCCGTTCATCACCGCGGACGCGACAGGGCCCAAGCACCTGAACACGACGCTGATGCGCTCGACGTTCGAGCAGATCACCGGGGACCTGATCGAGCGCTGCACCGATCCCGTGGAGACGGCGATGGCCGACGCGAAGGTCACCGCGAACGACGTCGACGAGGTGATCCTCGTCGGCGGGTCGACGCGCATCCCGGCCGTCCAGGCTCTCGTGCGCCGGCTGACCGCCGGCAAGGATCCGAACATGACGGTCAACCCGGACGAGGTCGTCGCGCTGGGCGCGGCGGCGCAGGCCGGCGTCATCAAGGGCGAGGTCGAGGACGTCGTCCTGCTCGACGTCACCCCGCTCTCGCTCGGCCTGGAGACGCTCGGTGGCGTCATGACCAAGATCATCGAGCGGAACACGACGATCCCGGCCCGCCGGACGGAGGTCTTCAGCACCGCCGAGGACAACCAGACCGCGGTGGACGTCGTCGTCCTGCAGGGCGAACGCGAACGGGCCGCCGACAACCGGGTCCTCGCGCGGTTCCGGCTGGAGAACATCCGCCCCGCCCCGCGCGGCGTGCCGCAGATCGAGGTGACCTTCGACATCGACGCGAACGGCATCCTCCACGTCTCCGCGCGTGACAAGGACACCGGCGCCGAGCAGAAGGTCACGATCAGCGAGACCAGCAACCTCGACCAGTCCGAGATCGAGCGGATGATCAAGGACGCCGAGCAGCACCGCTCCGAGGACGAGCGCCTGCGCGAGATGATCGACGCCCGCAACCAGCTCGACTCCATCGCCTACCAGGTCGAAAAGCGGTTGCAGGAGCTCGGGGAGGGCGTGCCGGCACACGAGAAGGCGCGCGCCGAGATGCTCGTCGGCGACGCCCGCCAGGCGATCAAGGAGGAAGCGCCGGTCGAGCGGCTCCGGAACCTGGCCGCCGAGCTGCAGCAGGTCTTCTACGGCCTGACCGCGGCGACCGCCGGGGCGGGCCCGTCCGGACCCGGCGGATCCGGCGGACCTGGCCCCGAGGGTGGTCCCGGCGCCGGGGGCGACGAGGACGTGATCGACGCGGAGTTCACGACCGATGAGTGACATGCGGCCGGAAGAGCCGAAAGAGGACGAGACCGGTTCGGCGACGAAGATCGCGGAACTGGAGGACCGCTGGAAGCGTGCCCTCGCCGACCTCGACAACCACCGCAAGCGAGCGGCCCGCGACGCCGAGCGGCAGCGCTTCGCCGAACGGGCCCGCACCGTCGCGGAGTGGCTCCCCGTCGTGGACAACCTCGAACGGGCGATCGAGCACGGCGGTGCCGACTGCGCGGTCCTCCTCGAGGGAGTGCGGGCCGTACGCGACCAAGCGCTGGAGCTACTCACCCGGCTCGGCTTCCCGCGGCAGGACGACGTGGGGCGACCGTTCGACCCGACCCGGCACGAGGCGGTGGCCACCGTTCCCGACGCGGAGGTGCCGGAGGGGACGGTCGTCCAGGTGACCCGCCCCGGGTACGGCTCCGGGGACGGCCAGTTGCGCCCGGCGCAGGTCGTGGTGTCGAAGGGAACACAGACCGATGGCCCCGGCTCGTGACTTCTACGAGGTCCTCGGGGTGCCGCGGACGGCGAGCCAGGACGAGATCCAGCGCGCGTACCGCAAGCTGGCCCGCAAATACCACCCCGACGTCAACAAGGACCCGGACGCGGAGGAGCGCTTCAAGGAGGCGTCGGAGGCGTACGCCGTGCTGTCCGACCGGGAGCAGCGCAAGCGCTACGACGCCTTCGGCGAGGACTTCCGGCGCGTGCCGCCAGACGTCGACCCGCAGACGTGGGCCCGCGCCCGCGCCGGCGCCGGGGGGCGGACGCGTGCGGGTGCCGGGGCCGGAGGATTCGGCGACACCGGTTTCGGGGGGTTCGGCGGGGCCGGCGCCGAGGAGGTCGACATCGAGGACCTGCTCGGCGGCATCTTCGGCCGCCGATCCGGGTGGGGGCACCGTGGCGGCGCCGGTTTCGGCCGGGGGCCGATCCCGGGCGCCGACCAGGAGGCCGAGCTGGAACTCACCGTGGAAGAGGCGTACCACGGCGGGCACCACAGGATCACGATCTCCGGGCCCGACGGCCCGCGGACCATCGACGTCGACATCCCCGCCGGGGTCACCGACGGCCAGCGCATCCGGCTCGCCGGTCAGGGCGGCCACGGCTCGGACGGCGGGCAGCGGGGCGACCTGTACCTGGTCGTCCGGCTCCGGGCGCATGAGCGGTATCGCGTCGGCGGCCGCGACGTCACCGTACGGCTTCCGCTGACGCCGTGGGAGGCCGCACTCGGGACCACCGCCCCGGTCGACACTCCGGCCGGCGAGGCGAAGGTGAAAGTGCCGGCGGGCACGTCCTGCGGGCGGCGGCTGCGGCTGCGGGGCCGCGGCCTGCCCAATCCGCGCGGCAGGCCCGGCGATCTGTTCGCCGAGGTCCAGGTCCAGGTGCCGCACCGGCTGAGTCCGGAGGAGAAACGCCTCTTCCAGGAGCTTGCCGCCACGTCGTCCTTCGACCCGAGGAGGCGGTGATGAGATACGCGCTTGTCCGGCCGGCACGGCCCGTACCACCCGTCCGGTTCGACCTGGAGACGTTCGCGCGGGCCGCCCGGGTCCATCCGGAACTGGTCCGCCGCCTGGTCGTCCTGGGCATCCTCGACGCCGAGCGGGACGCCTCCGGCGCGCTGTGGCTCGCCCGCGACCAGTTCGCGGTCCTCGCCCGCGTGCAGCGACTCCGCGCCGGCTTCTCGTTGAACTACGCCGCGCTCGGCCTCGTGTGCGACCTGCTCGACCGCATCGCCGCTCTCGAGGCCGCACAAAAACGCGTCCGTCCACGTCCCGGAGACCGATCATGGACCTGAACCGACTGACCGAGAAGTCCCAGGAAGCCCTGCACGACGCGCAGACCAAGGCCCTGCGCTTCGGACACACCGAGGTCGACGCCGAGCACCTCCTGCTCGCCCTGCTCGACCAGTCGGAGGGCCTGGCTCCCCGGCTGCTGGCGGGGGCCGGCGTGAACACCGACCTGCTGCGCGCGGAGACCGAGTCGCGGCTCGAGCGGCGCCCGCGGGTCACCGGCCCGGGCGCGGCGCCCGGTCAGGTGTACGTGACCCAGCGGCTCTCCCGGCTGTTCGACACGGCCGAGCGCGAGGCGAAACGGCTGAAGGACGAGTACGTCTCGGTCGAGCACCTCGTGCTGGCCCTCATCGAGGACGGGCTGATCCAGGGGGTCACGCGGAACCGGTTCCTCGAGGAGCTGACGAAGGTCCGCGGCAACCAGCGGGTGACCTCGTCGATGCCGGAGGCCGCCTACGAGGCCCTGGAGAAGTACGGCCGGGACCTGGTCACCGAGGCACGGACCGGGAAACTCGACCCGGTCATCGGCCGGGACACCGAGATCCGCCGCGTCATCCAGATCCTGTCCCGCAAGACCAAGAACAACCCGGTGCTCGTCGGCGACCCGGGTGTCGGCAAGACCGCGATCGTGGAAGGCCTCGCCCAGCGCATCGACCAGGGCGACGTGCCGGAAGGGCTGCGGGACAAGACCGTCTGGGCTCTCGACATGGGCTCGCTGGTCGCGGGCGCGAAGTACCGCGGCGAATTCGAGGAACGCCTCAAGGCGGTACTCAACGAGGTCAAGGCCGCCGAGGGCCGCATCCTGCTGTTCGTCGACGAGCTGCACACCGTCGTCGGTGCCGGCGCGGCCGAGGGCGCGATGGACGCCGGCAACATGCTCAAGCCGATGCTGGCCCGCGGCGAGCTGCACATGATCGGCGCCACCACGCTGCAGGAGTACCGCAAGCACATCGAGAAGGACGCCGCGCTCGAACGCCGGTTCCAGCCGGTGATGATCGACGAGCCGTCGGTCGAGGACGCCATCTCCATCCTCCGTGGCCTGCGCGAGCGCCTGGAGGTCTTCCACGGCGTGAAGATCCAGGATTCCGCGATCGTCGCGGCGGTGACGCTCAGCCATCGCTACATCTCCGACCGGTTCCTGCCGGACAAGGCCATCGACCTGGTCGACGAGGCGTGCGCGAAGCTCCGTACGGAGATCGACTCGATGCCGGCCGAGCTGGACGAGCTCACCCGGCGGGTGATGCGCCTGGAGATCGAGGAGGCCGCGCTGTCGAAGGAGGACGACCCGGCCAGCCGGGCGCGCCTGGAGGACCTGCGCAAGGAGCTGGCCGACCTGCGGGCCGAGGCCGACGCGATGCGGGCCCAGTGGGAGGCCGAGCGGCAGGCGCTGCGCAAGGTGCAGGACCTGCGCCAGGAGATCGAACGTGTCCGCCGGGAGGCCGACCAGGCCGAACGGAACTACGACCTGAACCGGGCCGCCGAGTTGCGCCACGGCCTGCTGCCGGAGCTGCAGCGCAGGCTGGAGGCCGAGGAGGAGCGGCTGTCCGAGAAGCAGGGCGGGCGGCGGCTGCTGCGCGAGGTCGTGGCCGAGGAGGAGATCGCCGAGATCGTGTCTCGCTGGACCGGGATCCCGGTGAGCCGTCTCGAGGAGGGCGAGCGGGAGAAGCTGCTCCGGCTCGACGAGGTGCTGCACGAGCGCGTCGTCGGCCAGGACGAGGCGGTGCGGCTCGTCACCGACGCGATCATCCGGGCCCGGGCCGGGATCAAGGACCCCCGCCGCCCGATCGGCTCGTTCATCTTCCTCGGCCCCACCGGCGTGGGGAAGACCGAACTGGCCAAGACGCTCGCCGCGGCGCTGTTCGACACCGAGGAGAACATGATCCGGCTGGACATGAGCGAGTACCAGGAGCGGCACACCGTCAGCCGCCTGGTCGGTGCCCCACCCGGATACATCGGGTACGAGGAGGGCGGCCAGCTCACCGAGGCGGTGCGGCGCAAGCCGTACTCCGTCGTACTGCTCGACGAGATCGAGAAGGCGCACACCGACGTGTTCAACACTCTGCTGCAGGTGCTCGACGATGGCCGGCTGACCGACGCCCAGGGCCGTACCGTGGACTTCCGCAACACCGTGCTGATCATGACGTCCAACATCGGCTCGGACTATCTGCTGGTCGGCGTCACCTCCGACGGCGAGCTCAAGCCGGACGCGCGCGATGCCGTCATGGACGCGCTGCGCTCGCACTTCCGGCCCGAGTTCCTCAACCGGGTCGACGACACCGTGCTGTTCAAACCGCTGACGCAGCGCGAGATCGAACAGATCGTCGACCTGATGTTCAACGACCTGCGGGCGCGCCTCGCCGACCGCCGGATGACGTTGGAGGTCACGCCCGAGTCGTGCGCCTTCATCGCCCGGCAGGGCTTCGACCCGGTGTACGGCGCCCGGCCGCTGCGCCGGTTCATCGCCCATGAGGTGGAGACCCGGATCGGCCGTGCGCTGCTGTCCGGGGACATCCTCGACGGCGCGGTCATCCGCGTGGACCTGGAGGACGGCGAGCTCGAGGTCTCCTACGAGAACCCGTGAGGGGGCATCGATGATCGTCCAATGCCCGCACTGCGGCAAGCGCAACCGCGTGCCGGCGGTGGCCGACGGTACGCCGCGCTGCGGGAACTGCCACCGGCCGCTTCCGTGGATCGCCGATGCCGGTGACGACGACTTCGCCGACGTCGCCGAGCGCGCCTCCGTGCCGGTGGTGGTCGATCTGTGGGCGACCTGGTGCGGCCCGTGCCGCATGGTCAGCCCGGCGCTCGAACAGCTCGCCCGCGAGATGGCCGGCCGGATCAAGCTCGTGAAGGTCGACGTCGACCGGGCGCCGAAGATCCAGGAGCGGTTCGCCGTCCAGGCCGTGCCGACCCTGCTCCTCATGCGGCACGGCACGGTGATCGCCCGGCAGGCCGGCGCCGCGCCGGCTCCGGCGCTGCGCGCATGGGTGGAAAAGAACGTTGCAAGAGACACCTGACCTGCACGGCGCGTGGCCGCGGCTGGACCCTGAGCAGATCCAGCGCCTGTCCGCGTACGGCGAGCGCCTCCCGACCCGACAGGGCGACGTCCTGTTCCGGCAGGGCGAGCCGGACTACGACTTCTTCGTGGTTCTGGAGGGCTCGGTCGCGATGGTCGACGCCGACAAGGTGATCCGGGTACACGGCCCGGGCCGCTTCCTCGGCGAGCTCGGCCTGCTCACCGGGCAGGCGGCGCTGGTCGGAGCCGTGGTCGACGAGCCGGGAGCGGTCCTGCGGATCCCGGCGGAGCGCCTGCGCCGGCTGATCGCCCGGGACCTCGCGCTCGGGGACCTCGTCCTGCGCGCCTACTTCATTCGGCGTTCGCTGCTGATCGAGCTCGGCGCCGGGCTGCGGATCATCGGCTCCCGGTTCTCCCCCGACATCCGCCGGCTGCGGGACTTCGCGGCGCGCAACCGGCTCCCGCACCGGTGGATCGACCTGGAACAGGACACGCAGGCCGAGCAGGCGCTGCGGCGGCTGCGCGTCCGGCCCGAGGAGACCCCGCTGGTGATCCTCAACGGTGACCGGATCCTGCGCAACCCGAGCAACGCCGAGCTGGCCCGCGCGATCGGCCTGCCTACACCGGCCGCCCACGGCGACGCCGCCGACCTCGTCATCGTCGGTGCCGGGCCCGCCGGACTGGCCGCGGCCGTCTACGGCGCGTCCGAGGGCCTGAGCACGGTCGTCGTCGACGCGGTCGCCACCGGCGGCCAGGCCGGCACGTCCTCCTGCATCGAGAACTACCTGGGGTTCCCCTCTGGAATCTCCGGCGCCGAACTCGCCGAGCGCGCGGTCATCCAGGCCGAGAAGTTCGGCGCGCGGCTCGGCGTCCCCGCGGAGGCCACAGCGCTGGAGGTCGAGAACGGCGGCTACGGCGTCGCCCTCGGCGACGGCGGCCGGATCGGCGCCCGCACGGTGGTGCTCGCCACCGGTGCCCGCTACCGGCGGCTCGACGTCCCTGGCCTCGAACGGTTCGAGGGCTGCGGCGTCTACTACGCCGCCACCGAGGTCGAGGCGCTGCAGTGCGTCCACGTGCCCGTCGCGGTCGTCGGCGGCGGCAACTCGGCCGGCCAGGCCGCCCTTTATCTCGCCAAGCGCGCGGACCGGGTCAGGCTGTTCGTCCGGAGCGGTGACCTGGGCAAGAACATGTCCCGCTACTTGATCGACCAGATCGAGCGCTCCCCGGGCATCGAGGTCCACCTGCGCACCGAGGTGCGCGAGCTGGTCGGCGACGAGACCCTGGAGGCGGTCGTCGTCGAGGACGACCGTACCGGCGAACGACGCGTCCACGAGGCCCGGAACCTGTTCATCTTCATCGGCGCCGACCCCTGTGTCGGCTGGCTGGCCGGCCAAGTGGAGCTGGACGCCAAAGGCTTCATCCGCACCGGCGACGACGCGCTGCCCCTGGAGACCAGCCTGCCGGGCGTCTTCGCGGTCGGCGACGTCAGGAGTGGGTCCATCAAGCGCGTCGCGTCGGCCGTGGGCGAAGGCGCGATGGCCGTCCGGCTGGTCCACGGGCGTCTCAGCGGATGATTCGGACGGTACGGCGGAGGGTGAGCGACGTCAGTCCGGACCACGGACGCATCCGTGGACCGGACGCGGGCTCGCCCGCCGACGCGGCCGCCCGGAGCCCGAGATCTCCACGGTCCGCCGGGCCTGCGGCACCGGACGGCCGCCGCACGGCGTCCGCCGGTTGACTCAGGGAGGCAGGGCGGGTTCCGGACGCAGGCGCAGCAGGGTCGCGGTCCCGTCCCCGCCGACGATCCGGATGTCGGCCTCGGCCGGGGCTGGGACCGTGAAGTCGATCTCCGTGGGATGCTCGATCATGTGGCGGAGCAGAACCGGGAATCGCGCCGAGTTCCCCCCGACTCCGATAACGACCACATCGTCGCGGAGATCGTAGGAGGCGTACGCGAACGGCAGCCGCTCGGTCTCGAACTGGTCGCCGAAGTCGGCGCCGAGCAGTTCGATGGCGGCGCTGTGACCGGCGTGATCCGCGCTCAGCGTGTCGAAGAACTCCGCCCACTTGCCGCGGTCGACCGTCGTGGCCTGGCTCATCTCGATCTCCTCCCGAAGGGTCACAGCGGCCGAACCGCAAGGGTCACAGCGGCCGACCCGCGCTGTCGGCCGGAGCCACCCAGGCCGCGCCGCACCGGGACTTCGGGCGACATCCCCTAATCGGCTAGGCCGTCCCGGAGGGGTCCTGGATCACCGGCCACTAGCGGCGGTCCGCTCTGATCACTTGCTCGCCTTCATGACGCGGGGTCAACTGCACACCCGCGAGGTCACCTCGAGCTTGCGAAAGACGTGCCGCAGGTGGAAGGCGACCGTATGCGCGCTCATGAAGAGCTGGTCGGCCACTTGGCGGTTCGTGACCGGCTCAGACGCCCGAGGCCCTGCGCCAATAGGCCTACATCTCGACGGTCGCCCATCGCGCGGCCGGTCGCATCCTCAACCTTGGTAGACATGGCGGTCCCGGTGGCCGGCCGCGGCGCGGGCGCGCGGCCTCCCGGGCCGTGCCCGGGGGCGCGGGGATCGACGCCGGACGAACTCCGCCCCGGCGGGCGCGCATGACATCCCCTGATGGTGTAGTGCAGCCGCAGATCTTCCGCACGGTGTCCCGCGAGATCGGCGAGCTTCTCGGCGGAGGCGTGCCTCGGCCCCGGGCAGGACGTACTCAGGAACCAGCCTGGCCCGGACCGCTCAGGGCCTGACGGACGTGCTGGAGGACCTGCGCGAGATCTCGCGCGGGCTCCATCCGGCATCGCTCTCGCGTGGTGGGCTGCGAATTGCGCCTTGATCGTCTAACGAGTGACACGCCGAAGCCGATCGAGTTTGCCGGGACGCCCGCCTTGGAAGGAGTCAGCAGGGGAGATTCCGGGGGCACGGATGAGATTCGGCATCGCGACGTTCATCACGGACGAGGGCATTCACCCTGCGAGGCTGGGCGGCGAGCTCGAGCGGCGCGGCTTCGAGTCGGTGTTCATCGCCGAGCACACGCACATCCCGGTGAAGCGGGAGTCGCCGTGGCCCGAGGGCGACGAACTTCCGCGGAAGTACTACCGGACGCTCGATCCGTTCGTGGCCCTCACCGCGATGGCCGGGACGACCGAACGGCTCCTGCTCGGCACCGGGATCCTCCTCCTCATCGAACGCGACCCCATCATCGCGGCCAAGGAGATCGCGAGCCTCGACCACGTCTCCAGCGGACGGGTCGTCGTCGGCGTGGGCGCCGGCTGGAACCGCGAGGAGATGCGCGATCACGGCACCGATCCGAAGACCCGTATGAGCCTGCTGCGCGAACGGGTCCTTGCGATGAAGGAGATATGGGCAAAGGAACAGGCCGAGTTCCACGGTGATTACGTGGACTTCGACCCGATCTTCTCCTGGCCCAAGCCCGTACAACGCCCGAATCCCCCGATCCTCGTCGGCGGTTCCGGGCCGAAAACGCTCGATCGCGTGCTGGAGTACGGCGACGGCTGGATGCCGACCTACGGGTTGGGCGTCGAGGAGATCATCCGCAAGATCGCCGAATTGCGGCGCCGCGCGTCCGACGCAGAACGCGGATCGATCCCTGTGACCGTCTACGCCGTGCCCGGCGATCGTGACATCGTCGCCCGGCTGGCGGATGCGGGCGTGGACCGGGTGCTGTTCGACCTACCCACGCTCCCCGCGGACGAGACCGTACGGGCGCTGGACAAGTTCGCGGCGGTCGCCCGGAACGCGCAGCGATAAACCTCGGGGCGTTACTTCAGCTTGTCGAGCATGCCGTGCAGGTGGGCCGCGGCGACCTCGATGTCGTTGTACTTCCGCTGCGCCGCCCGCACCTCCGCGGCGATCACACCGCACCGGTGAACCCTCTCGAAGTCCCCGTAGGGGAACTTGTACCTGGATTTCTCGTCCTTGGAGTAGTCGTCGTCGATACCGAGGTACCACCTGCCGTAGTCGTCGAATCCGAACTTCTCGATGAACTCGTTCTCCTGCTGTGTGGACGGCTGGTGCTCGCTCCATTCGCCCATCTCGTCGACGGCGGCTCTCCCCTCGTCGATCAGTTTCTTCGCGTACTCGAAGGACCGCTCACTCAGCTTCACTGCCATGGCTCCCCCTCGATCCGCGGCCAGCTGCTCGGGTCGCCCAAGGCGGGCGTGCCGGGCACCGTCCGGGGTCGCCCCGGGCAGCTGCGCAGCGCGCTGTGATGTCGTCAGCGCTTACCTTCGGACCGTTTGCCCTCGGACCGCTTGCGTCCGGACCGGCCATCCGTGATCTCGATGCGGTGACCCTGGCCTCGCTTGGCCTTGGGAATGCGCAGCGTCAGGACTCCCTCGTCCATGGACGCCTCCACGTTGTCCGGGTCGACATCGGAGGGCAGCGAGGCGTGATAATGGAACCGCCCGGTCCGTAGACGCAGTGCGTTCGAGCCCTCCTCTTCCTCTCTGACCTCGCCGTTCACACACAGCTCACGGTCACGAATGCCGATATCGATGTCCGCAGGCGCGATGCCGGGCAGTTCCAGCCGGACGAGATAGCCCTCATCGTTCTCGTCGATCTCCGCGACCGGCACCCAGGGCCGTTCGGCCTCGGCCTCGACCGCGGGCTGGATGAGCCCTGTCATGCGGTTGACCAGCTCCTGCACGTCCGCGAAAGGATCCCGTCGCAGCATCGTGGCCGGCTCCATCCCGTGCAGTCGGCCGGCTCTGGAGCGCCTCATCGGCAATGTCATCTCTCTCATGAGTGGCGCCATACCGGTGTCCACTGTCCCCCGTCGATCAACGATCACCGCGACCAGCCAAGGGCGTACGGTCGCCGACGGGGCGTCACTTTGCGCGATACCCGGCCGTACTCCTGCCGACACGGGTCCATCCTCTCTGGTCCTGCCGGTCGCCATCGGGCACCGCCCGTACGCCGCGCGGGCCCCGGCCGGCACGGAGGTCATGCGGGCCGTGGACCGCCGGCTCGATCGCCACGACCCTGACGTGGCCGGGGAGGTGCGCTGACCGGTGTCGCTGCGCCGAGACGTGCGTCGGGCTGCGTCCGTTGCCGGTTCTCCTCCATGACCCGCCGGGCCAGCTCGAAGCGTGAGCCGATCTGGAGCTTGCGGAAGATGTGACGGAGGTGGAAGGCGGTCGTGTGCACGCTGATGAACAGCTGGTCGGCCACCTGCCGGTTGGTCAGTCCCTGGGCGACCAACCCGGAGATCCGGCGCTCAGTGTCGGTGAGGCTGCCCCAGCCCGAGACAGGACGGTCGCCCTGTGTCCAGTGGCGGCGCCGCACGCCCAGCCGGCGAAGCCGTCGGCGCACCCGGGCGGCGTCCCGGGTCGCGCCGATGCCGTCGTAGCCGGCCAGCGCCTGGTCCAGGCCGGCGATGGCCGACTGCCGTGACCCGGTGCCCCGGCTCGCGGCCAGTGCGCCGAGGTCCTCCGCCGCGGACGCGCGTGCCCACGGGTCGGTGTGGTCCACGGACGCGCGGTCCAGCGCGCACGCGTCCCCGTCGAGCAGGCCGCGAGCGTGTTCGGCGGCCGCCGCGACGGTGGGAAAGCCGGGGTTGTCGCGGGCGAGCCGTTCCGCGGCGCCGACCACGGTCTCGGCTCGAGCGCGATCGTCCAGGGCGAGCGCGGTGCGTACCAGCCAGGCCGCCGCGGTGGGGTCGCTGACCAACGCCCAGGAGTGCCCCGGTACCTGCTCGCACAGCTCCGCGAGCGCGGTCGCCACGGCACCGGCACCATCGCGCGCCATCGCGATCTGGCTCGTCACGAGCGCGAAACGGGCCTCCGCGTGTGGCGAACCGTACTGCGACAGCCCCGGCCGTGCCCGGTCGAGGTACCGCTGTGCGACGTTCGGGTCCCCGGACCGCAGCGCGGCGACGGCGAGCACCCCCAGCGCGGACGACATCAGCACGTGCGGGCCCGGCCCGCCAGTGGCCGCCAGGCCCGCCTCGGCCACGGCGATCGCCTCCTCGAAGCGGCCCGCTGCCAGATGCAGGCGGGCGCGGAGCACGGCGGGAGCCGCTGCCCACACGAGACGTCCGCGCACCTTGGTATCGTCGCCCGCGCTCGCCATCACCGAACGTGCCTCGTCCAGCCGCCGGACGTCGGTCAGGAGCATCGCCAGGATCATCCGGGGGTGCAGGCAGCAGGCGTCGGTGGACGCCGCCCGACGGACGGCCTCGCGGGCGAGCCGCAGGCCCTCGGCCAGGTCGCCCGCGTCCCACGCGGCGAGCGCGAGCGTGATGAACGCCCCGGCGACGAGGACGTCGCCGTGCTCGCCGGACGCCTCGACGATCGCCTGCGCGTGCCGGCGCGCGAGCGTGCCGTCACGGGCGGCGACCTGCGCGTTGAGTAGCGCGAGTTCGGCGGCGTCGCGGAGCCGGTCCGGCAGGCCCGGTTCGGCCAGTACGGTCGCGGCGTCCGCCGCGGCCTCGGCGGCCCGGCCCTGCATGTGCAGGATCTCCGACCGGAGGCAGCACAGGCACGCGTGGGTGGCGGCGGTCAGCGGCCGGGTGAGGGCCGATTCGGTGAAACCGGCGGCCTCGTCCAGCCGGCCCGCTTCGATGAGTGTGCGGACGGCGGTGAGCATGCGGTCCGGCCGGGCCGGTTCGGCGGGATCGGTGAGGCTCACCACCCGCAGCGCGATGTCCGCCGCGGTCCGCGGTGAGACCGGCAGGACGTCGTCGACCAGCCGGTCCAGCTCGTCGAGGCCACGGGAATCGGCCGCGCGGACGCCCTGCATCAGATGCGCCGCGGCCGCCGTCGCGGGCCCGCCCCGGCCGAACAGGACCTCGCCGATCTGCCGGTGCAGCGCCTTCCGGATGGGAACCGGAACGGCGTCGGTGACCGCCTGCCACAGCAGGCCATGCCGGAAGGCCAGTTCCTCCCCCGCGACGATGAGCACACCCGCGGACAGCGCCTCGTCGAGCCGTGGGACGATCGCGGCCGGGGTCGTGCCGAGCACCGCGGCCGCGACGTCCGGCGAGAACGAACGGCCCAGAATCGCGGTCACGGTCAGCAGATGGCGCGTCCGCGGGCTCAGCTGGTCGAGCAGGTGCCGTACCGCCGCCTGAAACCGCCGCGGCAGGCCGGCCGCGACGAGACGTGCGCCGCCGTCGTAGATCTGGATCCCGTTCTCGCCGCGCAGCCCGGCGATGAGCCCGGTGAGCAGGTATGGATTGCCGCCTGACTGGTCGGCGAGCGCCGTCAGCCGCGGATCGGGCACGGCACCGAGCATGTCGATGGCGATCCCGGTCAGCGCGTCCTCCTCGAGGGGCGGCAGGGTGATCCGCCGCGCGCCGTCGTATTCGAGGAGGTCGAAGAGGCTGCCGGCGGCCTTTCCCGCCCTCACCGTGCTGCGGGCCAGCAGCCACGCGACGGGCCGGCCGGCGAGCTGTGACGTCCAGGCCCGCAGCGTCACGAGCGCCGTCGGCGCCACCAGCTGAAGGTCGTCGAGGCTCACCAGCACAGGACCGGCTCCGGCTCGTTTGTCGAGGCCTGCGCGGATCCTCTCGACCCGCCACATACGCCGGTCCGGCTCGGCGGACGGTCCCTCGCCGTTGGCGATCACGTCCTCGCCGAGTGCCGAGAGCAGCGACTCCACGAGTGGCATCCGGCCGAGCTCGGGGGCGCCGGCCGTCACCGACGAAAAGCCGCGCGTGCGGGCCGTTCGCGTCACCTCGCGGAGCAGGAGGCTCTTGCCGATCCCGGGCTCGCCCTCGACGAGCAGGACTCTGGAGCGCCCCTCGTGCACCGCGGCCAGCAGATCGAGGGCGGCGCTCCATTCGGCCGCACGGCCGCGCAGCGTCGCCGGCCCGTGAGCCTCCTCGGTGCAGTACGCCGGAAGGGTGGACATCATGGCTCCGGCAGCAGCGCGTGGTAGTTCGGCGGCAGCTGGAAGGTGACGTAGAAGTACTCGTCCTGTACCGCCTCGCACAACGTGGCGAAGACCGCGCGGGCGTACTCGCGCGCCTCGAACGGGTCCACGCCCGCCAGCTCGGCGATGCGGTCCACGAACCGGTCCAGCGGCATCCGTCGCGCCGTCCCGCCGCTCGTGGCCCGGCCGCGTCTGAGCGGACCGTGCAGCGCGAGCGGAAGCCGCGGGATCAGGTCGTCCGCCTCGCCACCGGCGATGCGTTCGGCAAGTGCCTCCAGTACCGCCTCGGTAGCGCGGCGCGCCTCGTCGACGCCGAGGCCGACGCGTTCGGCGACCTTGGCCAGGAAGTCTTCGGCCGGCATGACGTCGAAGAACCTGCACCGGGCCTCGCCGACCAGCGGTGCGAAGCCCTGGCGCAGCTGGTCGGCCACGCCGGCGATCTCGTCGCAGCTCACCGCCCGCCCGAGCACGTAGAAGACGGCGTGTGCGTGCAGCTCGACGGTCTCGACGTCAGCACCCTCACGCTCGGCGACGCGGCACAGGAACTCATCGATGTCGAAGCCTTCGGCGGCGCGTTGGGTGTGGAGCCAGGGCTCCATCTCTGCGGGGAGCTGTTCGAGAAGGTCGCGGGCCTGCCCGGGCGACAGACGCTTCGCCAGCGTCGTCAGGGTCGCCCGCGCGGCGCGTTCGGCCAGGTCACCGTCGATGCCGCCCTTGCGCCGCGTGACCTGGATGAACTCACGGTAGTCCACCGTCGCTCCTCCCACGGTCAGGAGCCGGTCTCAGCGGCGTGCGGCGAACGCGCGGCCACACGCCCGCAAGCGTGTTTTCGGGCAACCGGTCAGGGGCGGCGCGAAGACCTCGATGGCCGAGCGACTCGCATCGGCGAGACCAGCCGATACGGCATTACTCCACCGTAGCCGCCGCCCGGTCGCCCCGCATCCTGCGGTAGGTCGCCCGGTGAAGACGGCCCGCCCGGGTGTGCCGCCTCGATTCCGGCGCTGCTGGGCATGTGGGCGAAATGGTGCTCTCCGTGTCGCGGGCTGGACGCGGTGCTGGATCGGGTCGCCCAGGGCCTGGCCAGCCAGGTGTAGCTGGTCAGGGTCGACGTCGAGCGGGCGCCGAAGACCCGGACCATCCTCGGCGTGTTGGCGGGCCGCCGACGTTGCTCGTGTTGCCCCAGGGGAACGTGGTCCGACACGGATGGCCGGTGAGCAGCGGGCAACCCCTGTGCGACTGGGTGGACAGGGCCCCACGAGAGACCTCTCGCCCCGGCGGCCTGGTCTGGATTACCAGGTATGAGGATGCGCTGGGCGCTTCGAGCGGCAAGCGTCGAGTCAGGCCGATCCGGTGGCCGCCCAGCGGACATCGGGCATGCGTTCAGGAGATAATCACACGCCGAAAGCAGCCAGAATTGATCTTGGGACGACGAATTCGTGGTCGCGGCTAGCTCTGGCCCGGCTGTCCGCCCTGCTGCAAACCCCCGGCGTCGCGACCGGAGCGAGCGCATGAGCACCGGCGTGCCGTCGGTGCTGTTCGTGTGCGTGCACAACGCCGGGCGCTCGCAGATGGCCGCCATGCTCGAGCGTCGCGATCTTGTCGAACGGGCAGATGGCCGCTTCGAATCAATCCCGCTGATCTCCGAAACTCCATGTGGCCGGTCTCATATTGCCCATGCGACCCAACCGAATACGCTGGCCTGTCCGTCGGTCACACTTGCTTCCCACTAGCCGTGACCCGATCGTTCGGATTAGTCGGGTTCAGTCGCCTACCTGACCATCGACGAGCTCGCGGATGATGTCGATATGCCCGTTGTGTCGGGCGTTCTCCTCGATGAGGTGCATGATCACCCAGCCCAGAGTGACCGGCTCGCCGGTCTCGCGGGCCTTCCAGATGGTCTTGGTGTCGAGATCCATGCCGGCGATGATCTCGTTGTAGCGAGCGGACTGGGCCTGATAGTCGGCCAGTATGTCGGCCAGCGGCCGGTCGAGCTCGTAGTGGAACTCCCGGTCCGGGTCATCAGGGTCGATCCAGGGGTGATCGGCCGTCTCGCCGAGGAGACGCTCCTCGATCCAGGACCACTCCACCCAACGCAGATGGCTGACCAGGCCCGATATCGACATCATCGGCGAAGTCGGCAACGGTGTCGCGCGGGCGTCCGCATCGGAGAGCCCTTCGCATTTATAGGCGGTGGTGGCGCGGGTGTAGTCGAGGAGCGTCATGAGCAGGCTGCGCTGGTCGAACGCGCGCGGCAAGTCGGTTCTGTTCTGCATCCCATAACAACTACCGGGTATCCGGCGGCTGGCAAGTCAAATACTCGTGTCCGCCAGGCCGCCCGCCCTCTTCGGGTGCCGCGACGCATCCACCACAGCATGATCAATTGGGAATCACTCATCTAGTGCTCTGATAGCACGACGGCTACCCCCATCCGCGGCCTCCCTCGATGACCGGGCTCGCCCGGCTTTGCGTACACCGATGGTTGCGCGTGGGCGTCGAGCCATGTCCCCCTGCACGGCCGGCGAAGCCGTCCCGTGAGGAGCAACGGACGGCATCGAGCAGGCGAGGAAGTCCTGCATGTCCCCCCACATCAGGACCGTCGTCACCGAAGACCGCACCGAGATTCAGATTGAGCGTGTCCCCTGGCCGCTGCCGCTGCCCCAGCCGAAGGACCTCAGCACGCTGAACCGCCGAATGCACGCCAACCCCAACATCAACATCAACATCACCGACGAGGCGATCGACACCACTGTCGGGACGTTCCTCGACCTGCCCAAGGTCATCCGCATCGCCACGCACGAGGCCGGCATCGACGGCCTGAGTTCGCAGTACGCCCGGAGCACCCACCTGTTCATGCTCGAAGGCGACGTGGACCCCAAGTCTCTGTCGTGCGTCATCGGGAACACGCGACTGGGCCACTTGCTGCAGCGGGTGCCGAAGGGAGCCATGTTACCGGAGCCCGCGACGAGAGCGGACGCCTTTGCGCTCAGCCCGTCGTCGAGTTCGACTCGGTCGCCGAGCATCGACCGAACGCTGGGCGGAAGGACCGGGCAAAGCCGCCTGCCCATACGCGGTCGGTGTGACTGGCCCCCGAACTGCTTCAGGAGCTGGAGAAGGCCGTGGTGGCGGAAAAGGGGCTCCGCCAAAGGGACAAACCGGACGGGCGGACGGCCCCGTAGACGCGGCTGCCGGTGGTGGCCCCGGCCACGGCTCTGGCCGTGAGCAGCGCCGCCGGGTATGCCGACGCCGCAAGGCCCGCTTGAAGGCCGCGCAGCTGGCCGGTCCCGGGGCGGGCTGACCAGCAAGATCCACCTGTCCGCCGACCGGCGCTGCCGCCCGCTGTCGCTGGTGCCAACCCCCGGCCAAGCCGCCGACAGTCCCCGCTTCATCCCCGTGATGGACAAGATCAAGGTGCGAGGCCCGGCCGGGCGTCCTCCCACCCGGCCGGCCGCGGCCGCCGGCGATAAGGCCTATTCCTCCCGCGCCAACCGCGCCGACCTGCGCCGACCTCATATCAAGGCGGTGATCCCAGAAGAACCGACCAGGCCGCCAACCGCAAGAAGAAGGGACGTTCTGGCGGCCGCCCACTCAGCCACGACACCGCGCTGTACAAGGAACGCAACACCGTCGACGCTGCATCAACAAGTTCAAGGAATGGAGAGGACCGGCCACCCGCTACGACAAGACACCCGACAGCTACCTGGCAGGGCTCCGCCTACGCGGATCCATCATCTGGCTACGCAGCCTGCCAGCCCTCCCATGATCCGAACTCCCGACAGGCCCTAGAACCCCTTTGTCACCAGGCTCCGAGACGATCGCGCACACGGCGTCGGGTGTACATGGTCAAATAGACAACTATGTCTTCTCCTTTGCTGTCAGGCGATCCCCTCCGTCTGGGCCGGTATGAGCTGACCGGGCGTCTGGGTGAGGGCGGGCAGGGCGTGGTGTACGCGGGGCGTGGGCCGGATGGTGCGCTGGTCGCGGTGAAGCTGCTGCAAGCCAAGATGGCCGGTGATGCCAGGGCGCGGGAGCGGTTCGTGCGGGAGCTGGCGTTGGCGGAGAGGGTCGCCGACTTCTGCACGGCCAAGGTGCTGGATGCCGACGTGGACGGTGATCAGCCCTACATCGTGAGCGAGTTCGTGGAGGGCCTGTCACTGCAGGAGCTGGTGGGGGTCGAAGGGCCGCGCGGCGGCGCGGACCTTCAGAGGCTGGCGATCGGCACGGTGACCGCGCTGGCGGCCATTCATCAGGCGGGGGTGATGCACCGCGACTTCAAGCCGCCGAACGTGCTGATGGCGAAGGACGGCCCGCGGGTCATCGACTTCGGCATCGCCAGGGCGCTTGAGGGCATCTCCACCATGACCAGCCAGGTGGTGGGGACTCCGGCGTACATGGCGCCCGAGCAGATACAGGGGCTGGAGCCGGGTCCGTGGACGGACATGTTCGCCTGGGGGGCGACGATCCTGTTCGCCGCCACCGGCCGCACTCCGTTCGGCGCCGACACCGTCCCGGCGGTCATGCATCGGATCCTGCACGTCGACGCGGACGTCAGCGCGCTCGAGCCTCCGCTGGCAGGGCTGGTCACCGCCTGCCTGGCCAAGGACCCCGCCCGCCGGCCGACCGCACCGCAGGCCCTGCTCACCCTGCTGGGCCTGGGCACGGCGGAGGCGGCAGGGGGTCCCGAGGCCATCCTGGCGGCCGGTGCGACGGCCGTCGAGCGAAGCCTCCCCCTCCAGCCGCCGCCGACCGTACCGGCGGCGGACCTCCAGCGAGGTGCCCCGTTCGTCACACCGGCCGTCGGGATGAACGCGCCGCCCGGCCATCCCCACGGGGGAGGTCCCTACGGCCAGGTAGGTGCTCCGCCATGGGCCGTTCCACCGGCGCGGGTACCGGCACGGGCGCGGGGGCTGGGTGTGCCGTGGCTAGCGACGGTCGCGGTCGCCCTCGGTACTTTCGCCACCGCGTTCAACGTCACCGCAGTCCAACGGAACCTGGGCCAGATCTCGCTCAGCACCGACCTTTTCGCCCAGGACTCAACGCTCCTCTTCTGGTCGTTCAACGCCTACACCCTGGCGCTGCTGGCAGTGGTGCTGCCCGCGGGGTGGCTGGCGGACCGGGTCGGGCGGAAGATCAGTTTCCTCGTCGGTCTCGGGCTGTTCGTGCCCAGCACGGTGCTGGCCGGGATGGCTCAGGGTGGTCTCATGTTCCTGGCCGGGCAGACAGGCCGGGGCGCGGCGGCGGGCATCGTACTGGCCAGCGGCCTGGGCGTGCTGCGCGAGATGTTCCCCGGCCGCAAGCTGGCCTGGCCACTGGCTCTGGTGGGCGCCGCCCTGACGGCCGCCACCGTGGCCGGGCCGGCATTCGTCTACCTCTTCGGCGCGTTCCAGCGCTTGGCGTACGGCGACACCTGGCGGTGGCTGTTCCTCGCCCCGGCGCCGCTGGCCGTCCTGGTCCTTGTCCTGGCCCTGATCGGAATGCGAGAGATCCGCCGTCAGCCGCCACCGGCCCGCCGGCTGGACCTGCCGGCCATCGCCCTGCTGTCAGGAACGCTCACCGCAGGGATGCTCGGGATTGACGGCAGCACCGTCTACGGCTGGACTCACCCGTTGACGGTCACCGCATTGACCGCCGCTGCCCTGCTGGGCCTCGGGGCAGTCGCCGTCACCAGAACGACAGGCGGCGACGCGGCCGCTTCGCCCCTGCTGCCGGCCTCCGCCCTGACGACCGCTGCCGCCACCACTCTAGGCGTCTTCGGTGTGGCCGGATTCCTCGCCGTCTTCCCCTACAGTGTCATTCCTTATTCGCCTTTTTCGGGAAAGAACCTGTCGACGTACTGCTGGCCGGTCGCCGTCGGCGCCGTCGCTGTCGCCGTCGCCGTCGCCGCGGCTGCTGCCGCCGGCGCGCCGCTGGTCGCCCGCTTGCGGGGACGCGGAGTGCTGGCTATCGGTGCCGTACTGGCCGGAATCGCCGATCTTCTCGTCGCCAGGCCCTGGTCAGGCCACATCGCCTACTTCGTCCCTCGGCCGATGGCGGCGGTGCTGGCCGCCGTGGCGGGGGTGGCGTTGACGTTCATCACGATCGGTGGCGCCACAGAGCTCCTGAACCGGCCCGCCGCAGGCCTGCCGGCTCTTTCCGGCGGTATCCAGCAGGCCTCCTACCTTCTGGGCAGCACGCTGTCGGCGCAGGTCCTCGGCCACCTCGCGGCAAACCGCATCGCCACCCGCCTCAAGGCACGCTACGACAGCGACTTGCCAGCCGAGTTCTGGACCAAGCTCTACCAGGAAGGCTGGCAACTCCCCATCATCATCGCCGCCGCCGTGGCCCTCGCGGGCGGTGGGCTGGCACTCATCCGCAAATCCCGCGCACCCGCCGACACCAGCGCCCCACCCACCCGGTCCTAGTTGCCGCATCAGGCAACGTTCGCCCTGTCATGATGTGACGCGCCGAGCGGGGTGCTGTCCCGGTCGGGACGTCACCGGCAGTCTGTCGGAGTGGCAGAACGAGTACGGGTCCGCGAGATCGATGAAGACGAAGGCAGGCGGCTGCTGCGGATCATCCGCAGGGGCACTGGATCGGTAGTGACCTGGCGGCGGGCCCAGCTGGTGCTCTTGTCGGCGCAGGGCATGCCGGTGGCCAAGATCGCTGAGGTGACGTTCACCAGCACCGACCGGGTACGGGATGTCATCCATAACTTCAACGCCGACGGATTCGATTCGCTGTATCCGAAGTACAAGGGCGGGCGGCCGAAGAAGTTCACCTTTGCCGAGCGCCGGGAGATCAAGAAGATCGTCAAGTCCAAGCCCGCCGAGCACGGCCTGCCGTTTCGACCTGGAGCCTGGCCAAGCTGGCCGATTTCCTGGTCGCTGAGGGGGTGGTCGACGACATCAGCCACGAGGGCCTTCGGGTCCTGCTCCGCGAGGAGGGCGTCTCGTTTCAACGCATAAAGACCTGGAAGACCTCCCGTGACCCGGACTACGCGGCCAAGAAAGCCGTGTTGAGCACCTGTACGCGATCGCCGACGGAGAAATCATTCCCGACGATGACGAACCGAGGCGGTGTTCTGCATGGATGAGTTCGGGCCGCTCAACCTCCAGCCCCATCCCGGCCGTCACTGGACCGAACGCGGCGGCCGCCACAAGGACCCCGACCGGGCGCCTCGGCCCCGGCGGCGAGCGACCTACACACGCCCCCACGGGGTCCGGCACCTGTTCGCCGCCTACGACCTGGGCACCGACAAGCTCTACGGGCACATCAAGAAGACCAAGAACCGCAGCAAGTTCCTGGAGTTCTGCCGCTACCTGCGCAGCCTCTACCCAGCCGACGTCCGCATCGCCATCGTCTGCGACAACTACTCCCCGCACCTGACCACCAAACGCTGCCGCCGAGTCGCGGACTGGGCCGAAGCCAACAACGTCGAGATCGCCTACACCCCGACCAACTCCTCCTACCTGAACCGGATCGAAGCCCAGTTCACCGCCCTGCGCTACTTCGCCCTCGACGGCACCGACCACGCCAGCCACAAGGAACAGGGCAGCATGATCCGCCGCTACATCATCTGGCGGAACAAACACGCCGCCGACGAACGGCTACAAGCCGTCGTCAACAGGGCGAATGTTGCCTGAGGCGGCACTAGCTAGTGATGCCTCACCAACTCGGCAGACGCGCATCGCATGTCCGGTACCTCCTGACTTGACGCATCCTGGAATCCAGCAGCGCGGTCGTAGAAGGCAGTCTCCAGTGGCAAACGGCGTCTTCCACGTCGGACTCGGCATCGTGCTGGACCTCAGCGAACCCGACCTTGGCCATCCCGGCCCGCCTGGCCTGTGGGAGGAACTGCGCAATGACCGCCGCCGCCCGGTCCCCGAACGCGGGCTCCAATGCCTCCAATGCCGAAACGACCGGCCGGACTGCCCCGAGTGGATGTTCCTGACCGAACCCGTCGGCCGCCGGTTCGCTCCGACCACGGCACCGACTTGCCTGCGGCCGTCACTGCCTGGCCGTCGACGTCGATCGGGCCGAAGGTCATCGAGGCGCCCCCGCCACGGTCTCCAACGCAACAGGCAACTGGGCGCGGGTGATGCCGTCCTGGATCTCCCAGCCCCACTTCTCGGGGTTGACCAGGCCGCCAAACAGCGTGAGCGTTGTCCCGTCTGAACCGGTCAGCTGGTATCGGTAGGTCGTGCGCACCAGGACACCGTTCTGCCGGTGTTCCACGATCCGCTGCAGGACCGAGGCGGTGCGCCAGGGAAGGATACGGACGCGCCCCTGACCGCCGATGAACACCAGACCGCGCTCGAAGGTGACCGCGCACTTTCCCGCGTTCCTTCTGTTCGTGCTGATGCCTGGCAGGATACGCACCGCGAAGATAGCCGCGATCACCAGCAGTACAACGGCGAGGAAAGTGGCCTCGGCCAGCAATGCCAGTCCCGCCACCGCGAACACACCGGCGATCCAGAATCGGGTCGCGGGCAATACCACCGCCGGATACACCCCCTACAGCACGCCGAGCCCCTCGTCGTCGCCAATCCTCCTGACCCGCTCTGAGACCTCCGCATACACCTCGATGTCCACGGTGCTACACGCCTCTCATCTGCCCAACAAAAGGAAAGAAAAGTCAACCACGACCTTCGTGCCCGGGACTGTCCGGATCTTTGTGGGCGGGCCGGTGATCATTTCTAGTGGAGGGTGATGCGGTCGCCGTAGTAGAGCGACAGCGCGTTCAGCGCTGCCTTCCACCCCGGAGTTTTGCCGGTCACGTTAGCCCGGTT